>NZ_CP007509.1:1800000-2100000 GCF_000661915.1 Stutzerimonas decontaminans
GGTATGTGATTGGTGCTCGTGGGGAATACCGCCAGTGCTCGAACTGCTTTGAGTCACGCTTTATTTCTTACCGGAGGATTAAGCCATTCCTTGCGTGGCTTTTGGCTTTCGGTGTGATTAGCTCTATAGCGCAATGGTATTCATTTTTTGATTCGGGCGGCGGCTTGAGTCTAAGCGACATCGGAGATAGTTACGTCAAAGGATATGAGGGGTATGAGCGTGGGCAAGCCAAAATTGATTTTTTCTATATTTTAAATATTATTGATCAGGCGTTGGCTGGCCTTGTGCTTCTATTTTCCTTTTACTATTTTCGGGTAATGGGGGGGGCGGCGAGATATGCTTTTTTGTTTGTGGTGGCGACGTATCTTTTAATCAATGTGGTTGGTACCGGCAAGCAGAAATATTTGGGTGATGTGGTCATATTTGGTTTTTTCTGCATGATAATAAATCTCGCCACCAAGGGGCAGAAGTTTAAGTTGCGAACTTTGGCTGCTGTTGCTGTGGGTGCCGTCTTCGTATTTATTATGTTTGTGGAGGTTCTTCGGCAACGTTACTCGGCCGCTGGTATCGGTCTTGATAATATTTACGAGAAAACTCACCCTTTGATTACTTGGGATGACGGGGCATTGGTGTTAGGGCTTGTCAGTTCGGACTATGCTTTGGCGTTAGGGGTGTTTCTTAGTTATTTTACCAGCGGTCTATATGGGTTGTATCTAAGTCTAACGCTGCCTTTTGAATGGACTTATTTTGTCGGTAATTCGTATTCCCTTGGGAGAATTGTTGAGATAGTCTTCTCGGCGGATGGTGCTATTCTGAAGCGCACGTACCCCTATCGTGTTGATCTAACTTATGGATGGGGGTTCGATAAGTGGCATTCGCTGTTTTCTTGGTTGGCTTCGGATATTACCTTTTTTGGTATTCTACTCTTTACACCTCTGTTCTCGTTCTTGTATGCAAGGCTTTGGTTAGAGGCTATAAGGGCTAGCAACCCGTTTGCCGGCCCTTTGTTTATTTACCTGTCGTTGGGATTGATATTTAGCTTTGCCAATAACCAAATCATGCATGGTTTGGCTGGCGTTATTGTACTGGTGGTGTTACTTGCAGGATGGGTTCTTTCGCGTATTTTTTCGCGACAACACCGTTCTACCGGGATGATCTTAGTCGCCGAGAGGAGAAAAGATGAGTAAGCGTTGGAGGTTTATTCTCATACTTTTGCTCATTTTTCTCGGAAAGTTGAGCGGGTTCGCTAAGGATATTCTAATAACTTTTTATCATGGTGTCTCGGTTGTTACGGATGCCTATTTTTTATCGAGCTCTATATCTTCAGTGTTGTACATGGCTATATATTCGGCCATCCCCGTGATTGTAGTGCCACTTTATGCCCGTCTGGTAGCAGATGAAACGCGCATACGTATCAATAGAGATCTTTCTGCAGCGGTATTTTTCTTTTTGGTTGTGTCTCTTTGTGTGGCTGTTTATGTTTTTTATGCGGCTGGTTTTTTGGTGAGTTTATTTTCTGGTGGCATTAATGAACAGGTTAAGGGTTTGGCTGTAAATTATTTGTCTATTATGGCTATGACTTTTGCGCTTTCGACTCTCGTATCTTTCTTTAACGCCATACAGACAGTCAATAAGGTTGTCGTCCCGTCCTATGCTATGCCGATTATTAATAATATGGTTTTTTGTGTGGGCTTGTTTTTTTTTAGTTCGGCTGGTGAGTTCTATAAAATACTTGTGTTAGGAGTCTTGGCTTGGTTTGTGTTGGTGGTTGTAAATTATCTTATATCGCGCAAGAGCTTTTCGTTCGAATTTCGACAGGCATTGATTTTTTTTGTAGATAGCAAGTTTATGCTCCTGTTTCTTCCGGCGGTCATAGCGTTTTACGTAGAGCAGGTTAATAGTTTCGTGGGTGTTTATTTTGCGTCGAAGCTCGGTGTCGGTGCTATATCAGTCCTTGCTTACTCGAATAAACTGAATTTGATATTTCTTTCAGTGTTCTTGGTGTTTTTGACTGCTTCACTGTTTCCTCGTATTGCGGCGGTGTCAGCGCGAAATGAACAGGCTGAATTATTTGGCTACTTGATGGGGTGTATCCGATTGGTCGTTATTTGTTCGGTTCCAGCCGTTATCTATATGAGTTTCTACTCTGTTGAGATCGTAGGGCTTTTGTTTCAG
Source organism: Stutzerimonas decontaminans (assembly GCF_000661915.1). Lineage (NCBI taxonomy): Bacteria > Pseudomonadati > Pseudomonadota > Gammaproteobacteria > Pseudomonadales > Pseudomonadaceae > Stutzerimonas > Stutzerimonas decontaminans. The sequence goes on from NZ_CP007509.1 coordinate 1,802,176, forward strand.
CGTGGAAACTTTCTGATAGACGATGTTGTCAAGGTCGCATCAGTTTTTTCAGTGGTTTTGCTTGCCCTGCCTTTCTGTCTGGTGCGCGATATTATGAATCGCGTTTTCTTTTCATATGGTAATACGTTCACGCCTGTTTTGTTATCGCTGTTCGCTCTGTTCATTAACTTTGCGCTTAGTTATGCGCTATATCAGCGGCATGGTTTGGTTGGATTGGCCTTTGCTGTAGTGGTATCCACTATTTTTAATAGCGTTCTCATTACCTTTCTGGTTGAGCGTAAGATGAAGTTTTATCTACTCGTTCCATGCTTGAAATTTTTGGCGCTATGCAGCGTTTGCGGTGTCGCTGCTTATTTTTCGCTGAGTTGGCTACATGTTATGTTTTTTAATTATTGGATGGTTTTAGCTATTCCTTTTGCTTTGGTTTATTTCATTTGTCTTCTGATATTTCGGATAGCGGAGGCGCAGTCCTTGGCTCAGCTGCTGCGCAGGCGGCTGGCGTGAGTTAGCTACTTGAGTTGGCTGAGCTTTATGTCGAGTAAGCAGATAGGATTGGATAAAATTTGAATGCCATAACATTACATCGCTATTGCGTCATTTTACGAAATTAGAGGGGCAGAGTAATGCGAGTATTAGTCCTTGGGGCCTCCGGGATGTTAGGCAACGCTGTGATTGATGTTTTCAATCAGGACTCGTCTTACGAGGTCTGGGGAACGCTTCGCAGTTCCTCTGCTCTGCGCTATTTCGCGGAAGAGCAGCGTGCCCGGTTGCTGGTGGGCGTCGATGTTCTGGACCAAGATGCGCTTGTGCGGGCACTGGATATGGTGCGCCCGGGCGCGGTTATAAATTGCGTCGGGTTGATCAAGCAGTTGGCCGACGCCCAGGATCCGCTTTCTACGCTGCCGGTGAATGCGATGTTCCCGCACCGCCTTGCCAGGCTCTGTGGGCTCGCCGGCATCCGGGTGATTCACGTCAGCACGGATTGTGTCTTTTCTGGGCGGGCAGGGTCCTACGCGGAAACCGATCCATCGGATGCGGAAGACCTGTACGGCAAATCCAAGTTCATCGGCGAGCTCCATGATCTGAAGCATGCGATCACGCTTCGAACTTCGATCATCGGGCATGAACTGAATTCAAACTTCGCGCTGGTGGATTGGTTTCTTTCACAGAGGGGAGAAGTTAGGGGGTATGCCAAGGCAATCTTTTCCGGTTTGCCCACGGTTGAGTTGGCTACGGTCATCAAAGATCGCGTATTAACTCATGCGGACCTTTACGGGCTGTATCACGTTGCCGCGGAGCCTATCTCAAAGCTGGAGTTATTGCGTCTGATTTCCAGTCAATATCAAAAGGATATTGATATACAGCCTGACGATCGGCTGGTGATTGACCGCTCTCTCAATTGCGAACGCTTCCGCCAAGCTACCGGTTATGTTGCACCGGCTTGGCCTGAATTAGTGGAGAAGATGTTTCAATCATGTATCAGAAGACCTGCTCGATAGTTTGACCGGTTCTGTTTGGAGTCGAATAATTGTTGCCTGGTATTTTAGATTCCGCTGCAAAGTTCTGGTTGCTAACCTTGGATTTGCTTAATTATATTGAGATTTTTATATGTTCGACGATAAGATCTTGCTGATAACGGGTGGTACGGGCTCTTTTGGAAACACCGTACTCAAGCGTTTTTTGGATACTGGTGTACGCGAGATACGTATCTTTAGCCGCGATGAGAAAAAACAGGAGGACATGCGAATTGCGTTGGCCAACGACAAGGTAAAATTCTACATCGGAGACGTGCGGGATTATACCAGCATTTCCCAAGCGATGATCGGTGTTGACTATATCTTTCACGCAGCGGCCCTAAAGCAAGTACCCTCTTGTGAGTTTTATCCCATGGAGGCTGTCCGAACTAACGTTATCGGCACTGAGAATGTGTTGAATGCGGCAATTGCTACTGGCGTTAAACGTGTGGTGGTACTCAGCACTGATAAAGCTGTATATCCGATCAATGCCATGGGTATTTCCAAGGCGATGGCGGAGAAACTCATGGTCGCCAAGTCTCGGATGATTCCGGAAAGCGGTCCGGTTATTTGTGCGACCCGCTACGGTAACGTCATGGCCTCACGCGGTTCGGTGATCCCGCTGTTTATCAGTCAGCTCAAGAATAGAGAACCGCTGACTGTCACCGATCCGAATATGACCCGTTTTCTCATGTCTTTGGAGGACTCGGTCGATTTGGTGTTGCATGCCTTCGAGCATGCTAAGCAGGGCGACATATTTGTGCAAAAGGCTCCGGCTTCGACGGTGGCGGATCTTGCGCAAGCACTTAAAGAGTTGTTTGGCTGTGATAATGCAGTCAAGGTTATTGGCACTCGCCATGGCGAGAAATTGTATGAGTCGCTGATCTCCCGTGAGGAAATGGCCAAAGCTGAAGACATGGACCGGTATTACCGCATTCCGGCAGACAACCGCGACCTGAACTACAAGAAGTTCTTTGTCGAGGGTGAACAGCATATTTCCGAGCTAGATGACTATACCTCGCACAACACCGAGCGCCTGAGTATTCAAGGCATCAAGGATGTATTGCTGAAGCTGGGTTACATTCAGGAGCAGCTCAATGCTTAAGGTCATGACGCTAGTCGGCACCCGCCCGGAACTGATCAAGATGAGCCGCGTGATCGCGGAGCTGGATAAGCAGGTCCAGCATATTCTGGTTCATTCGGGGCAGAACTATGATTTCGAGCTGAACCAGGTGTTTTTCGATGAGCTAGAAATTCGCAAACCCGATCATTTTCTTGGTGCTGCTGGTGATACCGCAGCCAAGACCATTGCCGAGGTGATTGCCAAGGCTGACGAGGTGTTCGAGCTGGAGAAGCCCGATGCACTCTTGTTGTATGGCGATACCAACACCTGCTTGGCGATTATTGCGGCCAAGCGCCGGAAAATTCCTGTCTTTCATATGGAGGCAGGCAATCGTTGTTTTGACCAGCGCGTGCCAGAGGAACTCAACCGTAAGGTGCTCGATCATTTGAGTGATATCAATATGGTCCTGACCGAGCATGCGCGCCGCTACCTGATTGCCGAGGGCATTCGCCCGGAAACCATCATCAAGACCGGTTCGCACATGGAGGAAGTTCTGGATTACTACATGCCCCGCATCCAGGCCTCCGATGTGCTGCAGCGCGAAGGTTTGCACGAAGACAAGTTCTTTATCGTCAGTGCCCACCGCGAAGAGAACGTCGACACGCCGGAAAACCTCCGCGATTTGTTGGCAACCCTGCGAGCTCTCGCCGATACGTACCAGTATCCAATCATCGTTTCCACTCACCCGCGCACGCGAAAGCGTCTTGAGGCGCTGGGCGAGTCGCAGGAGCACCCGCAAATTCGTTTTGTCAAACCATTCGGCCTGCTGGATTACATCAAGCTGCAGATGTCGGCTTTTTGCGTGCTGTCCGATAGCGGAACCATTACCGAAGAGGCTTCGCTGCTGAACCTGCCAGCGATCACGATCCGCAATGCCCATGAGCGGCCTGAGGGCATGGATGAGGGCACGCTGGTCATGAGTGGCCTGAAAAAAGAAGGTGTGCTGGATGCGGTACGCGTGGTAACCAGCCAGCATGAGCGTGACCGGCGGGTGATTCCTGTGGTGCGGGACTATCAAGCAGGGCCGGTATCGAAGCAGGTCGTCAGAGTCGTACTCAGTTACACCGACTACATAAACCGCACTATATGGTATAAATTTTAAAGGTGAGGCCAATGACGCACGGTCTGATATGCTTCGGAGTTTAAATTCGGCCGGCTTAAGATCCGTAGTTTCTAATTTGGTTAAAACTTGGAATTCGTGTTATTTGCCGATTTCCACTTGCGCAGCTGTAGTGTCATGGTGCTGAATTTATACTATTGTCTCGGGCGGGTATTGCAAGGACGTATTAGTTAAGATTTTAGTGGCGATCTATGATCGAGCGTTCGTAGTGCTTCGCGGGTGGTGATAAAGTTTAGGTGTAAATTAATTATTTTTCATGTAAAGGTTTGTATTAGGTTGGTGCTTTTTTGGCGTAACTACCCAGTTTTGTATGTGTTTTCGTTTTGCTTACAGCCCAGCACTGGCATTGCCGTGTCTGCGCAAATGCGGGGGGCGCAAGCCTCCGCTCGCGATGTAACTAACAGCATGATTTTGGGTATGTGCTGATTTTTGAGATATGGTTTGTGGAGTAGTTACAGCATGACCTTCCTCCTGATCGCAAGCTTCCCCGACTCGCTCCTGCGGTTCCGTGGTGCTTTGATTAATGCTCTACTGGCTCGGGGCCTATCTGTACATGTGGCGGCCCCGGACCTTCCTGCAGGCAGCACCATTCGCCAGCGCCTGGAGGCGAAGGGCCTGCAGGTGCACGAGATTCCCCTGCGCCGTACTGGAATGAATCCACTCTCTGATTTGTGCAGTTTGCTGAATTTGTGGCGCCTGATGCGTCGGATCCGTCCCGATTACGTACTGGGTTACACCATCAAACCGGTGATCTACGGTTCGCTTGCGGCACGGTTGGCTGGCGTTCCACGGCGATTCGCCTTGATCACCGGTTTGGGGTATGCATTCCAAGGTCAGGAGGACGGCGGACATTGGCGTAGTTTGTTGCGCTCAATGGTGCTGCGCTTGTATGCCGTCGCGCTGCACGGTACGCATAAAGTGTTCTTTCAGAATCCCGACGATCAGGCATTGTTCCTTGAGTCAGGGCTCCTTCCGCCGGCGACGCCGTCCTTCGTGGTGAACGGGTCCGGAGTTGATGTGGCGGAGTACAGCTTAGCGCCGTTGCCGCCTGCTCCGCGCTTTTTGCTGATCGCCCGCCTGCTGGGCGACAAGGGCGTTCGCGAGTATGCCGAGGCCGCGCGACAAGTACGTTCACGCCATCCTGAAGCAGTATTCAGTCTAGTCGGCTGGATTGACGAGAACCCGGATGCGATTAAGCAAGAAGAGCTGGATGCCTGGGTGGCAGAAGGCACTCTTGAATTCCTCGGTCGCCTGAGCGATGTACGTCCAGCAATTGCTGCATGCAGCGTCTATGTGCTGCCTTCTTATCGAGAAGGCACACCGCGCACAGTGTTGGAAGCTATGGCTATGGGGCGCGCCATCATCACTACTGACGCACCCGGTTGTCGTGAGACGGTGGTGGACGACGACAATGGCTTATTGGTGCCTGTTAGAGCGGTGAATGAGCTGGTTGCCGCTATGCAGCGTTTCATCGCTGAACGAGAGCTAGTAGTTCGCATGGGTGCCCGATCACGACTGATCGCTGAACAAAAGTACGACGTACATCGGGTCAATGCCGTGATGCTGAAGGAGATGGGAGTCTGATGCTCAAGCGCCTTTTCGATATTGCCGCTTCCGCTTTCGGTTTATTGCTTCTAGCGCCAGTCATTGCCATTGTCGCCTGGCAAGTTCGCCGGAAATTAGGCTCGCCGCTTTTCTTTCGTCAGGTCCGTCCTGGCCTGAATGGCAGGCCATTTGAGATGATCAAGTTCCGCACCATGAGTGATGCCGCGGATGCGGCAGGCAACCCACTGGCAGATTCTGAGCGTATGACGTCGTTTGGCAAATTCCTGCGCTCCAGTAGCCTGGATGAGCTGCCGGAATTGTGGAACGTGCTCAAAGGGGAAATGAGCCTAGTCGGTCCGCGTCCACTATTGATGGAGTACCTGCCGCTATATAGTCCCGAGCAGTATCGGCGCCATGAGGTACGCCCTGGAGTGACCGGTTGGGCTCAAGTCAATGGTCGCAACGCGTTGAGTTGGGATGAAAAGTTCAAGCTGGATGTCTGGTACGTGGACAACCGTTCATTCTGGCTGGATCTGAAAATCATCTTCTTAACCATCAAGACTGTGGTGGTTCGTGATGGCATCAGTGCCGATGGTGACGTGACCATGCCCAAGTTCACGGGGCGCAAGCCATGAAACAACTTGCGATTCTGGGCGCTAGTGGTCACGGCAAGGTGGTGGCGGATACGGCCGAATGCTGTGGTTGGCAATCAATTGATTTCTTTGACGATGCGTGGCCCCGTCTTGGACATAACGGCGTCTGGCCTGTTGCGGGCAATACGACGAGGCTCATCGAGCGCTTCGCTGAGTTCGACGGTGTGGTGGTTGCTATCGGTAATAACTCTATTCGTCACGCTAAGTTACTCCAGTTGCGAGCGGCAGGAGCTTCGTTAGCAACGTTGGTGCATCCCGCTGCTAGCGTCAGCCGGTACGCTTCCATCGGGTTTGGCTCCGTCATCTTCGCGGGGGCGGTGGTCAACGCTGATGCTTCCGTAGGGATGGGTGCTGTTCTTAATACCGGGTGCAGCATCGACCACGACTGTGTACTGGGTGAGGCTGTTCATATTAGCCCCGGCGCTCACCTAGCTGGCGGCGTTCATATTGGTGACGAAAGCTGGGTAGGTATAGGCGCTAGCGTTCGTCAATTGGTCGCGATCGGGAAGCGGGTGATGGTGGGGGCTGGTGCGGCAGTTGTCGGTGATATTCCGGACGATGTGACGGTTGCTGGCGTACCGGCTAAACGACTGAGGTAGTTATTTTTATGCTTAACACACCGTTCAGCTCTTGGCCGAGCTTCACCGAAGAAGAGGCCGATGCCGTTCGTGACGTGATTCTTTCCAACAAGGTGAACTATTGGACCGGGCAGGAATGCCGTGCTTTCGAAAAAGAGTTTGCTGTGTGGAGCGGCACTGAGTACGCCATCGCACTAGCTAACGGTACTGTCGCTTTAGATTTAGCGCTACAGGCGTTAGGCATTGGTGCTGGTGATGAAGTTGTGGTGACGCCGCGCACTTTCCTTGCTTCGGTTTCCAGCATCGTGAACACCGGGGCAGTTCCGGTGTTTGCTGACGTTGATAGAGAGTCTCAAAATATTACGCGAGAGACGATTCAGGCTGCACTTACCTCTCGCACTCGGGCAGTTGTCTGTGTTCACTTGGCCGGTTGGCCATGCGATATGGACCCGATCATGGCTTTGGCTGCCGAGTACGACCTTAAGATCATTGAAGATTGCGCGCAGGCTCATGGTGCGACTTATAAGGGGCGCCCGGTTGGTTCGATCGGCCATATAGCTGCCTGGTCCTTCTGTCAGGACAAGATCATGACCACCGGGGGAGAAGGTGGGATGGTCACCACAAATGATCGCGAGCTGTGGTCGAAGATGTGGTCGTTCAAAGACCACGGCAAAAGCTGGGAGGCGGTCTATGAGCGGGAGCATGCCCCAGGTTTTCGTTGGCTGCATGAAAGCTTTGGTACTAACTGGCGGATGATGGAGGTCCAGGCAGTGATCGGTCGAATCCAGCTTCGCCGCATGCCGGAATGGCATGCGGCGCGCTTGGCGAACTGTCAGCGGATATGGTCCACAGCCGAAGCATTGCGGGGATTGCGCGTCCCGCAAATTCCCCAAGTTATCGGCCACGCCGGCTATAAATGCTATGTGTTCGTTGAGCCCACGCAGCTAGCGGCTGGTTGGAGCAGAGATCGAATTCTGGAAGAAATATCGAAGCAGGGAGTTCCTTGCTATTCAGGCTCCTGCTCAGAGGTGTATTTGGAAAAAGCCTTTGAGGGGACAGGCTGGCGGCCTGATCGACGCCTACCAGTCGCCCGGGAGTTAGGGGAAACCAGCCTTATGTTCCTGGTGCACCCGACATTGACGGATTCAGAGATGAAGAAGACTTGTTCCGTCCTAACGCAGGTCATGACCTTTGCCACGAATCCAGTCGCTTGAGTGGGCTGCCATAACGAGAGGTTATTGTGTTACGACGTGCTGAAGAGCTAAGGGCGAGACTGGTAAGTTTGCCGCGGCAGCATAAACGCTTGATCCAGGTCTCCGCGGACGTGCTGCTGGTCTGGATGGCGCTGTGGTTGTCTTTTTACATCCGACTTGGGAACGCAAGTTTCGTAGATCCGCTCGGAGGACACGCCTGGCTGTTCGGCATCGCGCCGCTGGTTTCCATCCCGCTCTTCGTTCGCTTCGGCATGTATCGCGCGGTCATGCGTTACTTCGGCAACGATGCGCTGATCGCAATCGCAAAGGCCGTCACGCTCTCCGCATTGCTGCTTTCTCTTGCGGTGTACTGGCGTACCGATGCACCGAAGTTGATTCCACGCTCGATGGTCTTCAACTACTGGTGGTTGAGCCTCATGTTGATTGGTGGCTTGCGCCTGCTGATGCGCCAGTACTTCATGGGGGACTGGTTTTCACCGAACACGGCCACCAAGTTCAAGGGCAAAGAGGCAGGACTACCCAAGGTCGCCGTGTATGGCGCGGGTGCAGCGGGCAATCAGCTGGTGGCGGCGTTGCGCATGGGCCGGGCGATGCGGCCTGTGGCGTTTATCGACGACGATCCGAACTTGCACAACCGAGTCATTGCCGGGCTGCGTGTCTATTCGGCCAAGCAGATCGCGCAGCTGGTCGAGGAGACCAGCGCTGGAGAAATCCTGCTGGCCATTCCTTCCGCATCACGGGCTCGCCGCCGTGAAATTCTGGAAATGTTGGAACGTTTCCCTTTGCACGTACGTAGCGTGCCGGGCTTTATGGATTTGGCGAGCGGCAAAGTGCAGGTTGAAGACATCCAGGAGGTGGATATCGCCGACCTGCTGGGACGTGACGCGGTGCCGCCGCAGCAGGCCCTGTTCGAGAAGTGCATTCGCGGCAAGGTTGTGATGGTGACGGGTGCCGGTGGGTCGATCGGCTCGGAGTTGTGCCGTCAGATTATTTCCACCAAACCTCAGGCGCTGCTCTTGTTTGAGCACTGCGAATTCAACCTCTACAGTATTCATCTCGAGCTTGAACGGCTGGTGGAGCGATCATCCTTGGCGACGAGGTTGGTGCCGATCTTGGGGTCGATTCGCAATCCGGACCGGCTGCTCGACGTGATGCGCACGTGGGAGGTCGAGACGGTTTATCACGCCGCTGCCTACAAACACGTACCTATGGTCGAACACAATGTGGCGGAAGGCGTGCTGAACAATGTGATCGGCACCTTGAATACGGCGCAGTCGGCCGTGCAGGCCGGGGTCAGCAACTTCGTACTGATTTCCACCGACAAGGCAGTGCGGCCGACGAATGTCATGGGCAGTACCAAGCGTGTTGCCGAGTTGATTTTGCAGGCGCTGAGTCGTGAACCGGCGCCTAGCTTGTTTGGCGTTGCGGACGCCCTGCATCACGTCAACAAGACCCGTTTCACGATGGTTCGTTTTGGCAATGTGCTCGGCTCGTCGGGTTCGGTCATCCCGCGTTTCTATGCGCAGATCCGGGCGGGTGGGCCGGTGACGGTTACGCATCCGAAGATTACCCGCTACTTCATGACCATTCCCGAAGCGGCTCAGCTGGTGATCCAGGCGGGCTCGATGGGGCAGGGCGGGGACGTGTTCGTGCTGGACATGGGGCAGCCGGTGCGTATTGCCGAGCTGGCCGAGAAGCTGATCCATCTTTCTGGCTTGAGCGTGCGTTCGGAGAAGTGCCCGCACGGGGATATCAAGATCGAGTACACCGGTTTGCGTCCCGGCGAGAAGCTGTATGAGGAGCTGCTGATCGGCGACAACGTGAGCCCCACCGAGCACCCGATGATCATGCGGGCCAATGAAGAGCATCTTGATTGGGATGCGCTGAAGAACAGGTTGGCGAAGCTGGTCAAGGCCGTGGAGAACGACGACTATCCGCAGGTTCGGCAGCTGCTGCGGGAGGTGGTGAGCGGGTATGTGCCGGAGGGGGAGATCGTCGACTGGATCTATCAACAGCGGCGGGTGGAGCCGGAATAGTGCTGTGCTTTGAGGGCGGCCTGAACTCCGGGTGAGCTTTGTGATCCTGAGCTGGCGCGTGGCTCGCTATTCGCCGCGAGGGCGCGCCTCCCACGGGTTTGGTGGAGGCTTTTCGCTTTTGTGGGAGGTCTGAGCTCGGGGCGAGCCTTGTGATCTTGAGCTGGCGCGTGGCTCGCTATTCGCCGCGAGGGCGCGCCTCCCACGGGTTTGGTGGTGGCTTTTCGCTTTTGTGTGGAGGCTGGACTCGGGGCGAGCCTTTTGATTTTTTAAGCGGGTGTTTGGCTCGCTAATCGCCGCGGGGGCGCGCCTCCCACGCGATTGGGGGAATGCCTTTTGCTTTTGTGGGGGGCAGGGCTTACTGGCTGATCAGCCTTTGGCCGATAAACGATCTTCCCGCTTGTTACTGCGCGATAAGTAGCAAGCCCGTTTCGCTGAATCCTTGCGCTATCAGTGCCGCGCACCCTCATCCGGCATGCTCAACAGCTGCTTTTCACGGTTCCAGTCGAACGGCTCGTCGTTCTGTTCGGCTTCGTAGCGGCGTTCTTCCAGCTGCTGGAAGACGGCGATCTCGTCATCGGGCATGAAGTGCAGGCAGTCGCCGCCAAAGAACCACAGCAGGTCGCGCGGTACCAGGTGAGCGATCTGGGGATAGCGGTGGAAAACCTGGCAGATCAGGTCCTGACCCATATGGCGCTCTTCCGGCACGTTCTGCAGGTTCATGATCAGTTCGTCGAAGCGCTCGAGGAACAGTGCGTGGCTTTCTTCCGAAACTTGTTCGGCCTCGCCCATGGCGAGCAGGATGCCGCGTAGATGGGCCAGCAGGGCCAGGTTGTGATCGTGGTATGGATTGGCCATGGTGCACCTGTGTCGGGTTTGATGGGGCGCGATTATAGGCGTGTGCGCCGGGTAATTGGGGTGTCTGGTTGACTCGCGCGGAGCCTGGCGGTTCGACTTTTCGGATGCGAGGCGCCGATTAATGGGCTGCGGCTGCCTGATTGGCCGGCCTGTCTGTAATCGCCGCGAGGGCGCGCCGCCTACGGATTGGGTGTGTGTTTTGAGCTTAGGTGGTGGCCCCAGGCTGAGCAGGAATGCCGATCAGGCTGAGCAGGTAGCCATCGAATGTGGATATCTGGCCATCGAGCTCGACACCGTTGCGCCAGGTCCTGGAGAGGTCGATCAGCAAGCGCAGGCGCGCAATGCCTTGATGAGTGACATCTAGCACCTCGGCATCCTGGAAGTAGAAACGTTGCTTCACCAAAGGGTAGAGGGCCTTGAAAAGGCTTTCCTTGAGCGAGAACGTTTGGGTGACCAGTTGGGCGCGTTCGCCTGCGTTTAGCGGTAAGTAGATATCCAGTTCACGAGGCGTGAGGATCTCGGCGGCCAGGCGGTCGGCTCGTTCGGGTGTCAGCAGGCGTTCGATGTCCAGGCCCAGTCCAATCCATTCCTGCTGGCGCGCCACCACTGCGCCGGCCCATCCTGTGCCGTGTGTGATGGAGCCGACTAGGCCTGTCGGCCACTGCGGCGCGCGATCTTCGCCCACTGGCGGCACGAATGCCGTGCCGGTCAGTCCTCGCAGGGCTTCCCGCGCACACAGACGACCGGCAAGAAATTCCGCCTGCCGTTTGCTGACACCTTTTTGCTGCGGAATCTTCCAGCGATCAAAGTCCTCGGGATTGAGCAGCGCCGGATCAAAGTGCGTGCTCAGCAGGCGTACGCCAGGCAGGGCTAGAGGCAGCGGCCAGTGGTCGGTGAGTGGCGTGCAGCAGCGTGGATAGGGAGGCTGGTCGTTCATGGCCGCTATTCTGCCTTAAGGTGGCTGACCATGGTCAGCAGCATCGCCGCGAGGGTGCGCCTCCCACAACTGCATAGCAAACAAGGTGTACGAGGCGCGCCCTCGCGGCGCATGTAGCCGCAAGCCGGCGAAGTCCCACTGCCCCGCCCTGGGGGCGGGCCTCCAACAAAAGCAGCTGTAGGCCCGCCATGATCCAAGCCCCGCCTCCGCGCGGGCCCACAAAGCGTCGTCCTGAGATTAACCCTCCAGAAACATGTGTTTGGGAGGTTTAACTGCCGTTCGTCTTACGCGCTCTATTTTTCCGTTCCGCTCGCTATGTGCCCGGCCTGACTGCTAGGGTTTGGCGCATTACCAGTGCGGAGACCGTGATGTTCGAATCAGCTGAGATTGGTCACTCGATCGATAAGGAAACCTATGACGCCGCCGTGCCTGAGCTGCGTGAGGCGCTGTTGCAGGCACAGTACCGGCTCAAGGCGCAGGCGCAATTCCCCGTCCTGATATTGATCAATGGCATTGAGGGTGCTGGCAAGGGCGAGACCATCAAGCTGCTCAACGAGTGGATGGACCCGCGGCTGATACGGGTCGACAGTTTCGATGTGCCGAGCGACGAGGAGCTGGCTCGTCCGCTGGCCTGGCGGTTCTGGCGCCGCTTGCCGCCGAAGGGGCATACCGGGATTTTTTTCGGTAACTGGTACAGCAAGATGCTCGAGGATCGTGTGCACGGGCGCATCAAGGATGCCGAGCTGAAGCTGGCCACGGCGCGGGCACAGCGTCTGGAGCGGATGCTCTGCGACGAGGGCACGCTGATCTTCAAGTTCTGGTTTCACCTGTCCAAGGAGCGGATGAACGCCAGACTTGATTCGCTGAAGAACGATCCGCTGCACAGCTGGCGCATCAGTGCGCTGGATTGGCAGCAGTCCAAGACTTACGACAAGTTCGTGCACCACGGCGAGAAGATTCTGCGCCTCAGCAGTCGGGATTTTGCGCCCTGGTACGTGATCGAGGGTGCCGATGAGCGCTATCGCAGTCTCACCGTCGGGCGCATTCTGCTGGAGGGTTTGCAGGCTGCGCTTGCGGCAGTGGAGCAGCCGGGGCCGGTGACATCCCAACCTCATTCGGCTCCGTTGCAGATAGATCTGGATCACCTGAGTTTGCTGGATAGCTTGGATATGGGCCAGAAGCTCGGAAAGGAGGACTACCAACAGCAGCTCGTTGCGGAGCAGGCGCGGCTGTCGCAGCTGTTGCGCGATCCTCGACTGCGCAAGCGTGGCGTGCTGGCCTTGTTCGAAGGCCATGATGCGGCTGGCAAGGGCAGTGCAATCCGCCGTGTCACTGGCGCACTCGACCCGCGGATGTACCGGACCGTACAGATCGCCGCGCCCTCCGACGAGGAGCGTGCCCAGCCGTGGCTCTGGCGTTTCTGGCGCAATGTGCCGGAGCGCGGCAAATTCACCATCTTCGATCGTTCCTGGTATGGCCGCGTGCTGGTTGAGCGGGTGGAAGGCTTCTGCACACCGGACGAATGGCTGCGCGCCTATGCGGAGATCAATGATTTCGAGGAGCAGCTGGTCGACGCGGACGTGGTGCTGGTCAAGTTCTGGCTGACCATCGACAAGAAAACGCAGCTCAAGCGCTTCAAGGAGCGCGAGGAAACCCCGTTCAAGCGCTTTAAGATCACCGAGGAGGACTGGCGCAACCGCGAGCGCTGGGACGACTACGGGCATGCCGTAGCCGATATGGTCGACCGCACCAGTACCGAAATCGCACCCTGGACATTGGTGGAAGCCAATGACAAGCGCTTCGCCAGGGTCAAGGTGTTGCGCACGTTGAATGAGGCGTTGGAAGCGGCGATCGACAAGGGGCGTTAACCGGCGGAGGCTTGCCAGGCGGTGACGTCTAGGGTCGCCGGTGAGGTTTGGCCGTGGAGCGGCTGGGCGCGCGTGCGGTGAACGCCGCTTCCACGCCATGTCGGCTCTTCAGTGGCTGCGGTTTCGGTATCTGTAGCCACAGCGTCCTCAATGCGGCGGGCGCTTTCGCAGTCGACGAACAGCGACCGGCGCGCCACGCGTCTATGGCGGACGTCTCCGCGAGCCGATCTTTAACGAGATCGCCGGCCAGGAGTTTGCTCGCACTCATATGCTGCTATTAACCCCCTGCCGAAGAGCGCTTCTGGCTGAGGACGCGATGGCCGTGCATATCCATGCTGAATGTTCGTCGCCAGTCTGGAGAGGCCGCAACTATGCTCCGGTCACCGTCCACCCCGCGGTCGTGGAACAATGCGTGCGCGTAGCGCCGTCACAACATCCCCGCGATCGCTCCTAGTCTCCGAGGTATGTCATGCGTGAAGTAGTGATCGTCGATAGCGTGCGGACCGGCCTGGCCAAGTCCTTCCGCGGCAAGTTCAACATGACCCGTCCCGACGACATGGCAGCGCATTGCGTCGATGCGCTGCTGTCGCGTAACGATCTCGACCCCGCGCTGGTCGAAGATTGCATCGTCGGTGCTGGCTCCAATGAGGGAGCGCAGGGCTACAACATCGGCCGCAACGTCGCCGTGCTGTCGCGTCTGGGCATCGGCTGTGCCGGCATGACGCTCAATCGTTATTGCTCGTCGGGCTTGCAGGCCATCGCCGTCGCGGCCAACCAGATTGCCTCCGGTTGCAGCGACATCATCGTCGCCGGCGGGGTGGAGTCGATCACCCTGACGCTCAAGAGCCGCAATACCGATCACCTGTTCAATCCGATCATCCAGGAACGTGTGCCGGGCATTTACCACACCATGGGGCAGACCGCCGAACTGGTAGCGCGCCGCTACAACGTCACCCGCGAGCAGCAGGATCTCTACTCGCTGCAGAGCCAACAGCGCACCGCACGCGCGCAGGCCGAGGGGCTGTTCAGCGACGAGATCGTGCCGATGAACGTTCAGTACTTCACCGAAGACAAGAACACCGGCGAGCGCACCCTGCATCAGGGCGTGGTCGAGGGCGACGATTGCAACCGCCCGGACACCACGCTGGAAAGCTTGGCGGGGCTCAAGCCCGTGTTCGCTGAAGACGGCTCGGTTACCGCCGGTAATGCCTCGCAGCTGTCCGATGGCGCATCCATGACGCTGGTGATGAGCCTGGATAAAGCTATCGAGCTAGGCCTCAAGCCGCGCGCGTTCTTCCGTGGTTTCACTGTGGCAGGCTGCGAGCCGGAGGAGATGGGTATCGGGCCGGTATACGCGGTGCCGCGTCTGCTCAAAGCCAAGGGGCTTCAGGTTGGCGATATCGACCTGTGGGAGCTTAACGAGGCCTTCGCATCGCAGTGCCTGTACTGCCGCGACACCCTGGGCATCGACAACGAGAAGTACAACGTCAATGGTGGTTCGATCTCGATTGGTCACCCGTTCGGCATGACCGGCTCGCGTACGGCAGGGCATATCGTCCGTGAACTGCAGCGGCGCAACCTGCGTTATGGCGTGGTGACCATGTGCGTCGGTGGGGGTATGGGCGCTGCTGGGCTGTTCGAAGCGGTCCGTTGAGCTGCATTGGATCGGTAATTCAAGCGTAACGCCGTCTGTGGTGGGCTAAAACCCACCCCGCGTGGGTGCCCGCCTTAGGGCTTCGCGAGTTTTAAGCGCTAAAAGCTTCGCCCCAGGGTCGGGCCTCCCACAAGCAGACCATGCACACCGCTCTGTAGGAGGCGCGCCCTCGCGGCGAATGGAGGTTGCAAGCCTCCCTAGAAGGGTGTGTTTCCTGCAGAAGTAGGGCGTATTTATTGGCTGAAACGCAAAAGCCGCAGAGCAATCAATGATTGACTCTGCGGCTTCTGTTTTTCCTGACCGTCAGCCGGTCAGCCGATACGGTTTAGCGGTTGATGTTGTATTCCGCAGCGGCGCCGATGCCGATAACGTTAGCCGATGGCAGCAGCTGGCTGATGAAGCGGTTCCAGCGGGTGATGTTGGCGGGACCCACGAACACCACGTCCTGCGGCTGCAGGGGGAAGTGCTTGGCCAGGGCGAATGCGGTCGGGGATTTGGCGTTCAGCTGGAAAACTTTGGCCGGTTCGGTGGCCATGTTTTCCGCACCGCGGATTACGTACAGCGCTTCACCATCGGCGGTCTCCTGGCGAATGCCGCCAGCGGTACCGACTGCGTCCATCAGGTTCATGCTGGTGGCCTTGAAGGACAGGGCTTGCGGCAGGTTCACTTCGCCTAGAACGTAGATCTTGCGCTGGTCGTTATACGGCAGGTGCAGCTGGTCGCCATCTTTCAGGTAGACCTGGTGCAGCCACGAATCCGGACGGTTCAGCGAGTCGACGTCGAGCATGTACTCACGACCGTCACGCTTCAGGGTCAGACCAGTTAGATCTGCCGTTTCGGTGTCCACGCCCGCCTGGCCGATGGCCTGGGTGATGGTCATCGGTGCGGTGGTGACCGGTACTTCGCCAGCGGTGTTGAACGCACCGGAAACGATGATGCGCTGGCTGCCGAAGCGCAGGATGGACACGTCTACCTGCGGGCTGTCGATGTAGTTGGTCAAGCGACGGGCAATCTGGGAGCGAAGCTCTTCGATGGTCTTACCGGCTGCTTCGACATTGCCGATGTACGGGTAGAAGAGGGTGCCATCAGGGCGTACCAGGCGACCGTTGGCATCCAGCTGCTGTTGCGGGCCGGACGGCGCGGTCAACTCGGGGTGGTCCCACACGGTGATATAGAGCAGGTCGTTGGCGCCGATGCGGTAAGCGCTGGGCTTGTAGCTCAGTAGTTCCTGCTTGCTCGAGGTGCCCATGTCGGAAGCCAGTTCTCCCTTGAGCATCTCAGGGGTGATGCGGATCAGCTGTACCGTGCCGTGTTCGGCTTCGGCACCCTCCTTGAACTCGTCGGGATCGAGGTACTGGCCTGGGGCGAAAGCGCAACCCTGCAGTGCCAGAGCGGAAGTAAAAGCAAGAGCGATAAATGGTTTCATGGGTTTGTTCATCCTTGACGGAGTGGTTGTTGTTCAAAGAGTGAGACGGCTTGATTCACTTTTCTGCTTGAGGCGCTTGAGTACTCTTTTCGCCTTTCCAAGAGGACCGGAGTCATCACTCCACACTCCTCAGCGACCAGATTGGATCGGTAGCCAAAGTTTCTCTCCTTCCTGAATTGTTCATCTCCAGCAGCTCTAGATTCAGCTACGTAGACGCGTTGTATTTCCCTCCTGGTTGCAAAGTCAGCGGCTGTTTGGTTTGGGCAGGTTTAATTCCAAAGTTCTTCACATACGGCTGCTGCATTACCAACAAGGCGGGATGGCGCTGATGTTTAGTTAGATGTTGAATTGCCATCCTGTGACGCTCACACAGAAGGGATAGACCGTCTCGGTTTCACTGGGTTCACCGTCGTTCAGTGCAATTGCAGCCAATTTTTCGATCATTGGGATTAGCTGTCCTGTTTTGCCGGCTTAGCTTTCTGCACGCGGTAGTTTTTTTCCCGCATGAATGCTGGAACTATGAACATCGCGTCATGGGCGTAGCGCTTAACCAGGCGTTTGGGCTCGGACATCATCCGGTGCAGCCATTCGAGTTTGCAGTTCTGCATCCACACCGGGGCGCGTTTAATACTGCCGGTGGCGAATGAAATGGATGCGCCGATACAAAAGCCCATGCCGGTTCGTTCATGGCTTTCGATGGAACTGGCGAGAATTTCCTGGCGTGGCGCACCAACGGCATAAAGCACTAGCTCGGACGGGTTATCCCGAACGAACTGCAACGCCCGCTGAACTTCGTCCGGACGATTGATGAAACCCATCGGAGGGTTGTGGTGATAGAGCGTAATGCCGGGGTAGAGCCTGCGCAGTTTTGCGCATTCTTCTTCGGTTGCTCCGATCAGGACGATGCGCAGGCGCTCGCGATCGGCCCACTGCAGCAGGTCGACGGTCAGGTCGCTGCCAGGAATCACCTCTTCGATCTGCACGCCGAGACGCTGCAGAAGCGGTTGCAGGATTCGGCTGTCGCACAGACGCAGGCGCGCCTTGGCATAGGCTTCACGCAGCGCAGGGTTGTCCTGTAGCTGTGCGAGGTGATCGACATTGGGTGTCACCACGAACGAGTAGGGCTGCTTGACCCCCTCGCGAATGCAGTTCAGCAACGTCGCTTTGCTGCCGGTGTAGAAATTCACACCGAACGCGTGGTTAGTCTCGTTAGACACTCATCGTTACTCCCTTGAAAGCGCCTTTGATGCCGGACCAGGCGAGGCTAGGGTGGTTGAACTCCTTGATGACGGTGATCGCCGACAGGAAACAGGCCGACGCGAAGGCGAAGCCCTGGCCGTAGAAGCGCTTGTTGAAACGAGTCGCCGCGCGGTTGCGGTAGTAGTGATAGAAGGCCGAGCGACCGCCGGAGCTGAGCGAGCCGTAGTGAAACAGGCGGCTACTGGGCACGACGCGGATCGAAACGCCTTTCTTCTTTGCCTGGAACTGCCAGTCGACCTCTTCGGAGTACATGAAGTACGCCTCATCCATCAGGCCGATGCGCTCGACCAGCTTGGCCGAAAACGCCAGGCTGCAGCCCATCAGGTAATCGGGCTGCTCACTGTTCTGCGCCATTGCCTCGAGGGTCTGGTCCTTGCCCAGCAGCTTGGCCTTGCCCAGCAGCGGGTAGAGCTTGCCGCCGCCGTAGCATTCCAGGCGGCCCGTATCAGCGCTGAGGATGACCGAGCCGACGAACTGACGGTCGTTCTCTTTCAACGCATCAAGCAGCGGGGTGAAAGCGTCGCTGTCGACATAGGTGTCGTTGTTGACGATCCAGAAGTTGGTTACCGGCAGGTTGTCCAGGGCCCAGCGCAGTCCGTAGTTGTTACCGCCGGCGTAGCCGTTGTTCTCGGGGTTGGCGAGTAGCGTCACGTTGTGGCGTGGCTGAGCTTCCAGCCACTGGTTGAATGCCACGACGGAGCCGTCCTGGGAGTCGTTGTCGATGACCACCACGTGGTCGAGAGCCGGGCAATGAGCGAGCAGGCTCTCAACGCAACTGATGGTTTCAGTAGCTGCCTTGTAGTTGAGGATAAGCGCGACGTTCATGGATGGGTTCCTGGCTGCGAAGGTGGCGGGCCCTGAGGGCGTGAATGACGAAAAGCATCGTGATGACTGGCTGGCCGTACTCGAACAGTCCGTTGAGTGGCCAGATCGCGAAGAACGCCAGCATCGTCGAGTAGATGAAGGTCATGTCGGTGGTGATGTTCTTCGCGATGCGGTGGTAGACGAACAGCGTCATCGGGATGACGAAGAACGTGAGGAAGCCGAAGCGGAACAGCGTGCCAAAGACGCCGACATCGGACAGGAAGAAGTGCTCACCGAAATAGGGGATGAAGCCGTCCTGCCACATCAGCGACAACGATCCGCTGGGTAACCAGTTGACCTGATCGAGATGGGCGAAGATCGACGAAATGGTGTGCGTCCGTACGCCATCCTCGACGCCTTCCAGCGTGCTGTCGTAGAACTCGGTATTCAGGCCGAGGATCTCCAGCAGGCTCGGGAAGAAGTAGAACGGCGACAGCAGAATCGACAGCGAAGCGGCCCAGATGACCGCCTTGGCGCGAAGGCAAAAGAGTGTGAATAGCAGGCACAGCACGATCAGCTGACGGGTCTGAGTAGCGAATACCAGGGTCAGCAGCAGCAGGGCGGCAATCACCATATAAAGGGTCTTGCTACGAGCCGCACCGTTGATCGGAGAGATTCCTTTCGACCAGATCTGGATGCAGTAGAAATAGCCGAAACAGATCAGGTAAGGCCCGATGGACGAGCGGTCCGGGCGGTCATCTGAGCGCACTTCAGCGCGCATATCCGGGATCAAGCCGAACTTGAAGCACCACGAGAAGAACGCTGCGATCAGTGCCGCATACAGCAGGCCGCGTTCGAACTGCAGTGTGCTGACGCGCTTGCCGAGGAACAGCAGCGGTGCGAAGCCCAGGCAGAACAGGACGCGGCGCTCTTCGATGAGCCCGAACACCACCGGCTGCCCATAGGTGTAATAGGCGAAAATTGCCGGAAAAATCAGGAACACCACTGCGCTATACAGGCAGTAGTACATGAGGATGCGAAATTCACGCGGCGCGTTTTCTGCCGAAGCCAGCAGTAGCAGCACGGTGAACACGATGCTGATCGCCAGGTACAGCTCGTTCAGCCCCTTGATGCCATAGGGGTTGTGCGGGCTGTCGCCGAACACTGAAAAGTGCAGTATCAGTGCCAGGATCAGCAGCGGAAAAAAGAAGAAGCGTGAACTGAAATTCGTCATCAACCTGAGTCCTTAGGTATTGGTTCCTTGAGCGCCACAGCGTTTCAAGCTGTTTCCAGCGCTCGCTTCTTGATCTTCTTGCGCCGCACCAGTAGACCGGTGAATGCCTTGAAGCTCTGATAGAACCCGATCTCCCTTATTCCTTTGCCGAGCTCGAAGCCTTTGTACGAAGGAGTTTTGAGCAGCAGCAGCTTCATCGCCCACAACCGCGGCAGGATCGTCGTGCGGCGGTAGTACTGGAACGGCTGAATGGCAAAGATGCTGTTCGTATCGAAAGCCTCGGCTTTGACAACGCCATCGGCCTCCGCGTTGCGAAAAAGTTCGCGGCCTTTTGCGGTGCGTACCAGAATCAGCGAGTTGCCTTCGCGCTCCTCAAAGGAGGGGTAGCCTTTTTCATCGCCTTCCCAGCCGTCGGCGCAGACGATATCGGCGAACTCGCCAATGCCGTCCGGGCAGATCTTGCAGCGGGTCTGCAGGTGGCGGTTGAGCACTTTTCCCCAGGAGTCGTTGTAGGTCATGGTGCGTTCGTCGCCGTTCTTCAGCGTGGCCTTGGTCAGCCCCGGCCAGCCGTCACCGCGATAGCGGAAGGCAGTGACGTCGCTGCGTTTGACTTCCAGCTTGTCCAGTACCTGCTCGGTGCCTTGCAGGCTCGGCGTACCGGCGCACATGAAGGAGACGATGTAGGGGATGTTCTCCTTCAGCCGTGGGTTGTGCTGCTGCATCTGGCGCACGGCGGCAACGTCGCACGGCTTGCCGATGAACAGGTACTTTTCGGTGGACATGGCCACCCACTTCAACGCTTCCCCCGGGCTGGCAGGCGCGTAGCGCGAGCCGGAAGAGGCGATGACGTTCTGCCGCGAGCGGCTGATGGTGGCTACGTTCTCCAGCGGATCGGTCTGCGAGGCCTGAATCTGGATCACTCCGTCGACCAGCTTGTTCTCCAGGCAGTACTGCGCCAGCGCCGAGATCACGCCGCCGGACGAGCCGGCCTGACGGATTTCGTTGTCGGTTGCGTAGCCCTTCATGGTGTCGAGGATTTCGCCCCAGATCGGGTGGTAGTTCGCCGATTTGTACGGGCGAATATCCAGGTTCAGCGCCGGGCAGGACTTGGCAAAAGCGGCGCTGGTCTGTTCGTTGGCCACCGGCTTGTTCTGGTACTGGCTGTTGAGCACCGGGCGGTGATAGCCGTCACCAGTCAGGCGAATCTTGATGGCGTCGTCGTCGGCGACCGAGCTGCACATGCCACAGCCACTGCACAAGTCGTTGTTCAGCACGCGATTCAATGAAGCTTTCATACCTGCCTTCCCTTGAGCGGCCAGTCGAGCGCGAGGCGCGACCGGCAGTATTTAACGAGTGCGGTCATGCGGGCTGGTGCCGCTTGCGATAGATGTTGAGCACCGCATAACCGTAGATAAGCGTCAGGACGACCATGCCCAGAGTGGACACCCAGGGAGCCGCCTGTATCCCGTGCGAGGGGATGAAAAACCAGTAACAGGCCACCGTGATCACGCCCGAGGCGATGATGCCGAAGGTGCGCAGAAAGCCCGTGCCCATGGCCAGGAGCTGCACGCCCAGCCCGGCGGCGACGAAGCGCGCCGCGGTAAAGCAGGCAAAGGCCAGCCATAGCGTGTTCAGCTCCACGTACTCGGCGCCGAGAAAGTAGTCGGTGAACAGCGGGCCGATGAAGAAGAACGCCAGGGCGAAGATCAGGCCCATGCCGGTGTACTCGCCGAGAATGCGTGCGCCGTAGCGGATCAGGCCGGCTGTGTTGTTGTGCAGCTGATAGGCGAAACGTGGGATGTGCACACTGGCCAGCAGCACGCTGAAGGGCACCGCGCCCTGGATCAGGCGCGAGCCAGCGAAGTAGATACCTGCAGCTTCGCGGCCGGCGAGGTGGTTGACCAGGATGACGTCCAGCTGGGCAAAGATGTTGGTGGCACCGCTGTCGATGGCGAAACTGGTGGAGGACTTGAAGCGCTCCCCCAGCACCTGCCAGGAGCTGCGCAGGATGCCGCCCAGCGCGAGGATCTTCGACAGCGCGCGAAGGGCGAAGGTCGCATAGATCAGCCGCGACACCAGGAACGCCACGCCGATGGCCAACACGTCGTTGCGCAGCAGGATTGCCGCGCCGATGAGCACGAAATGCACCAGCGCGGTTGCCACCACGATCTTTGTTTCGCGGTGGAACTGACCGATGCTGCGGAACACCGTCAACCCCAGATCGCCATAGGACGAAGCAAGGGTGCCGAGCAGGAACAGCACCGCGGCGAAGCGTTCGGTGGTGTGCAGATCGAGGACGAACAGAATGATTGGCAGCAGCACGATGCAGGCCGGCAGGACCAGTACGGATTTCGCCGCGAGACTGGCCGACATGATCCCGCCCGCCCGATGGCGCTCGGCGCCGATGTCTCGCAGCGCGCGCATGCCGAAGCCGTAGTCGGTCACCAGGGCGACGATGGTCGACCAGGTGATCACGATCGAAATGAAGCCAAAGTCGCTCGGCCCCAGCGTGCGAGCGAGGATCAGCAGGGTGCCGAGCTGCACGGCGGTGCGAGCCGCCGTGGTAACCCCCATCAGGGCATGATCGCGCATGTTTTATCTCTGATACGCGGCCTGGGGCTGATGCAGGGTGGCGAGGATCTGCTCCAGTCCTGCACTGTAGGCGTCCAGCTTGCGACGGATGATGGCGCCGCTGGCGGCAACCTCGGCCTTGAGCTGTTCACGGTTGTCCAGATGGGCCAGAACCAGTTCCAGCGCGCTCTCGGTGTCCTCGGTCTTGAGGTCGACCACGCGGTGGTAGTCGAGCGACTGATAGAGACCGGCGAACTTGCGGCTGTAGGCCAGCGGCACGACCGGTACGCCGGCGGAGAACGCGCCGATGGTCGCGTGCATACGTGCGCCGACGAAGAAGTCCATGCCGCTGATATAGGACTTGGCCTCGATCGGACCCTTGAAGCGTGGCGCCAACTTCAGCTCGGGATACTGCTGCTGCAGTTGCTGGGACACGGTGTAGTCGTCTTCGGCGGGGAAGCCGATCGGGATCACGTGGGGCACCAGGTGCACTTCGTGGCCGCGCTCGAGCAGGGTGCGGATCAGGCGGTCGGTCAGCGCCTTGTAGTCGGCACGCAGGCCGAACTGATTGGCCGTGCCTTCGTAACCGCCGTGGTGCAGCAACGCCGATACGCTGAGGCCTACGGCCAGCTTGTTCGGATCGCGATGCTCGCTCTGGCGCTCGAAGGGCAGGGCGAAGGCGACGTCGATCACCTCGTCGCGATTGGGGATGTTCAGCTGCTTGAGCACGTCGAAGGACTGGTGGTCGCGGGCGAAGACCATGGTGCTTTTCTTCATCGCCCAGGCCGAAGCTTTGGTGGCCCAGTCCGACTTGAACGGGCCGATGGTCTGCGGGGAGAGAATCAGTGGTACGCGACCGCCCAGAGCCATGCCTTTGCTGACCAACAACTTGATCAGGCGCTTGGCACCGTAGATGTCGGAGAAGCTGTCGCCTTCGCCGATATCGAATACCGCGTCGCAGGAGCTGATCGCCCGGTACAGGCCGTGGGGATTCTTCAGCAGGGCGCTCTCGTTGAATTCTATGAACTCGTACTTGAAGCGCTCGGTGGAGGGCGGGTAAGCGCAGGGGCCGGACGAACCGATGATGAGGAATTCCGGCGTGATCCCACACTTGCGAGCGGCTTCGTCGATCAGCAGCATGTTCGAGATGCTCAGTGCGCCAACCCCGAGGTTGCCAGATGAGAACGAGTGCCACAGCAGTCCGAATTTCATGTTCGAGTTCACTCCAGAATCAGTCAGCGTTTTGCGCAGGGAAGGGGCCGATGGCAGTGCAGTCGTTCGCCAGGTGTTTGCGCATGAGTTCCATCTGGGGACGGTCCTTGCCGTTGCGCGGCTCAATCGCAAGCTTGTAGGTGCCCCAGCCTGGGCCGCCTGCCCAGTAGGCACTGGGGACGCAGTTGTCATTGAGGTAGGCGAGCAGGTTGTCCATCGCCGCAGCCGCCTCGGGCAGGTCGTCGGGGATGCCGTACTCACCGAGGAAGCCTTTTTGGCCGTGCTTTTTCAGCCAGTCGATGAAGGGGCGGGCGCGCTCTACGCCGATCATCGGGTCAATGTTGCGGCTGGTCTTTTCCATGTACTTGCCGGAGAAGTCCTGGTCGAAATACAGGTGCGCTTCATAGACGATGCGGTCGGCCGGGTCGTTGATGAGGAAGTTGGCGTTCACCTGAGGCCAGTGATAGGCGCTCGACCAGCGTTCGCCCTCGATGAAGATCAGCGTCTGATCATCGACTTCGCGGATCGCATCGACCGCCGCCTGGGCGGCGCCCGGCCAAAGACCTACGGTACCGTGCGGCTCGTTCATGATGTCGTAACCGAGCAGCGCGCGATGGCCCTTGAACTGCTCCGCCAATTGACGCCACACCGACGCATAAGCCTCGTAGGGCACTTTGCTCGAGCCGATGAGCTCGCCGTGGTACCGACCATAGTTGTGCATGTCCAGAATGACCTTCTGGCCGTTCATGGCAGCCAGATCCAGGGTCTTCTTCAACAACCGGATCTGGTCGAAGTTCAATCCTTTATCAAGTGAGTGCTGAACTCGTTCCCAAATGAAGGGGAAGCGAATCAGTTGAATGCCTTGATCGGCGTAGTACTTGAAATGCTTTTTTTCCGGGTAGAAGTAGTGGGTGCCGTTCTTGCCCGGCGTGATGTGCGGGGCGAAACCGGCCCCGGAGATATTGACCCCGAGCAGCGCGAGGCCTTGATCACCGGTCGGCCACTCAACAGCGCCTGCACCGGTTACCGACAGCGCGGTGGCCAGTGCCACAGCCAGGCGAGTGGAGTGCATGGCTGGCCGGTTAGGGTGTCTGGTCATCGCTACACCTATTCTCCAGGCAAAAAAACGTCCACTGACCCTTGAGAGGTCAGCTGTAGGACAGTCGGGAAGTTGGGGACGCCGGCTCGGCATGGCGACGGCTGACCGTCGCCATGCGAGGCACCTTATTTGGTGGTGCTGGCGTACTCGTACTGGTAGTAGCCGTACTCGCCGTAGGTGGACGCTTTGCGAACCACGGCGTTGAAGATGACGCCCTTGACCAGCAGACCGTTCTGCTCGAGGCGACGCTTGGCTGCTTCGATTTCCTTCAGACCGTTCAGGCCGTAGCGAGTGACCATCAGCGTGGTGCCCGCCTGGCTGCCAACCAGTGCCGCGTCGGTCACCGCGAGGATTGGCGGGGTGTCGAAGATCACCAGGTCGTACATGTGGCTGATTTCTTTGACGAAGCGCGAGAAGTTCTCGTGCATCAGCAGCTCGGACGGGTTCGGCGGCAGCTGGCCATGGGTGATCACGTGCAGGTTGTTCAGCTGGGTCTTCTGGATGGCATCGAACAGGGTGATGCGGCCGGAGAGGATGTCCGACAGACCCTTGTCGCCATCACAGCGCATGACCTTGTGCAGGTAACCCTTGCGCATGTCGGCGTCGATCAGCAGTACTCGCTTGCCGGACTGAGCGACCACGGCAGCCAGGTTGGTGGTGACGAAGGACTTGCCCACCGCCGGACTTGGCCCGGTGATCATCAGCACGTTGTTCTTGGCCTCGATCATCGCGAAGTGCAGGCTGGTACGCAGGCTGCGCATGGCTTCGGTGGCGAGGTCGGCCGGGTCGTTGATGGTCAGCAGGTAAGAGGCGGTGCTCTTGTCGCGCTTGAAGTTGGCCAGGCGTTTCTCCAGCGCAGCCTGCTTCTCGGTGAACGGAATCGAGGCGTAGACCGGTGTGCCAGTGCGCTCGATGTCTTCCGGGTTCTCTACGCCGCGCTTGAGCGCTTCACGCACATAGACGAAGGCGGTGGCGAGCAAAGCGCCCAGCAGGGTGGCGACGATCACGACCAGCGGCTTGTTCGGCTTGACCGGGTTTTCCAGATCCGCTGCGGCATGGTCGATAATGCGCACATTACCGACGGTACCAGCGCGAATGATGTCCAGCTCCTGGGTCTTGTTCAGCAGCATGGAGTAGGTTTCCGAGGAAACTTCCACGTCACGGGTCAGGCGCAGCAGCTCCTGCTGGGTCGATGGCAGGGTGCCGATCTGCTTCTCCAGCTCTTCCTTCTGCACCTGCAGCTGGTTGATCTGGTTCATCAGCGCCTGGAAGTTCGGGTGCTGGCGGGTGAAGCGGCGTTCCATCTCGGTGCGCTTGAGGTTCTGTTCGGAGATCTGACGTTCCATGTCAACGATGCGGTCGAGCACCGACTGCGTTTCCGCAGTGATGTCCACCGAGCGCGAGCCGGTCTGATACTTGTTCAGTGCCGTCTGGGCCGCTTCGAGGTTACGACGTACGGTCGGAATCTGCTCGTTGAGGAACTCCAGGCTCTGGGTTGCTTCGGCCGCATTTCGGGCGATGTTCTGCTCGACATACAGATTGGCGACCTCTTCCAGTACGCGGATGGCGTGGGCCGGATCGGTATCTTCGAGGGTTACGTTGACGATGCCCGACTGCTTGCCGCGCTCTGCAGCAGACAGGCGCTGCTGGAAGCTTTCGGTCGTATTGTAGGTGCGGTTCTTGACCACGGTGAACGTAGTGCCGGGGCGTGCATTCAGCTCGCCCACGGTGACACGGTAGCCTTCGTTTTCAACCGGCTCGCCGACTACGCCTTGCACGACGACTTCGCCGTCCTTGTCGCGCAGGATGAAGCCGTTGTTCTCGGCCGCTTCGAGGGTCAGTTCCTTACCGTGCACCTTGTCCGGCACTTCCAGCTGGGTGACCTTCAGGGTCTCGCCACCCCAGGCGTAGCCGCCCAGGCCGGCCGGGTGCCAGCCCAGCTCGCCTTCTTCGCTCGGCTCGAACCGGCGAGCCATGAAGCCGCCGATGATCGGGAAGTGATGCGGGGTGATGCTGATGTCGAGATTCAGCTTGCTGACCGCGCCACCCACTACCGAGCGTGACTTGAGCAGCGCGATTTCGGTTTGCGCAGGGGACACTGGCGGGTTGGTGTTGACCACATCGGTCAGGCTTGGCAGGCCGCTCTTGGGCTCGATCTGAATCATCGCGCTGGCAAGATAGACCGGTGTAGCGAGCAACGCATAAGCGATACCCAGGGCAGCGAAGAACCCCGTGATGCTCATGATCAGCACACGGTTGTTGATGAAGGTGTCAAAGAGGTGGGCCAGGTCGATGTCCTTGTCCTCTTTGGTTTCATAGATTGGGCGGGGCATGGTTGTCATCGAAGTTCCTTCTTCATTTCAGGTAAGGAAGCCAGCTCTCGACGGATTTCGTCAGGAGATTGTGGACATGTTCAAACGCGGGTTTGGATTGGCGGTACGGGTCCGGAATTTCCAAGTCGTCCTGCCATTTGCCGATGAGAAAAGTCTTGCCATGCACCTCGGGTGCAATCTGGCGGATGTGCTGGATGTGGCTTTGCTCCATCGCCAGGATCAGGTCGGCCTGATGCAGCATGTGGCTGTCTACCTGGCGCGCGCAGTGGGCTGGCAACTCCAGCCCGTTGTCCTGCAGTACTTCATGGGCGGTCTTGTCCATCGGGTTACCTACTAATGCACCAATCCCTGCTGAGCTGATCGTCAGGTCCTGGCCGCGTAATCTGTCCGCGAACAGCGCCTCGGCAGCAGGGCTTCGGCAGACGTTTCCGACGCAGACGATCAAGATGTTCTTGAACATGAGTTCAACCTCGTGGCTGCTGGTTCGCAGCCGCCGGGGTAGCGCCCGGGGTGAACGAATGTGAGATTTTTCCGAGAGTCATTAGTTCCTTCCTGCCACGCCTGTGGGCGGCGTGGCTTCTTGCAGTATTTTTCGGCACCACGCAGGGGTGCTGCGATCAGTACACGTCCTTGTTGAAGATCAGCGCTGGCGGGGTGCGCACGAGGATGTAGAGGTCGAACCAGACCGACCAGCGCTCGATGTAATCGAGGTCGAATTCGACGCGCTTCTCGATCTTTTCCAAGGTGTCGGTCTCGCCCCGGTAGCCGTTGATCTGCGCCCAGCCGGTGATACCTGGCTTGACGCGATGCCGGGCGGAGTACTCGGCTACGGCGTCCTCGAACAGCACGCCGGCCGCCTTGGTCGCGGTGGCATGTGGACGCGGGCCGACCATGGACATGCTGCCGAGGAAGACGTTCAACAGCTGGGGCAGTTCATCAAGACTGGTTTTGCGGATGAAGCGACCCACACGGGTAATGCGGTCATCGCCACGCGTGGTTTGCCGATCGGCGTTGGCATCGGACTTTTCGTGGTACATCGAGCGGAATTTGAACACCTCGATGAGGCGATTGTTGTAGCCGTAGCGCTTCTGCCTGAACAGCACCGGGCCGGGCGAGTCGAGCTTGATCGCCAGGGCGATTGCCAGCATGACCGGGGCGGCGGCGAGCAGCGCAATGCTGGAGATGACGATATCTTCCAGGCGCTTGAACATCGGTGACCAGCCGCGTAGCGGCAGATCCGATGCGCTGAGGGTTGGCAGGCCGCCGATCTCGGTGATGCGCTTGTCGGCATGGCGGAAGGCGACCATATCGGGCACCAGCAGAACGTTCACCGGCAGCTTGCGCAGTTCGGCGATCAGCTGGCCGATTCGGCTGTCGGCGAACCAGGGCAGCGCGACCAGCACCTGAGTGACTTTTTCCTCGCGGATCATCTGCTCCAGATCGCGGGTATTGCCCAGTAGCGGCAGGTTGGCCAGCTCTTTGGGTAGGCGCTCCAGGCGGTCATCGATAAAGCCGAGCACGCCGGTGCGGATGTCGCGATGGTTCTGCAGGTATTCGGCAACGCGTACACCGTTGTCGGTGCCGCCGAGGATGACCGCATTCTGCAGAAACATGCCGCGCGCCATCAGGCGACGGAACAGGGCGAGCATTGCCAGGCGCTCTGCGCCAAACAATGCGGCACTGGTGAAGAACCAGAAGGCCAGATGCTTGGCTTCCAGATAGCCGAACAGGCCCATGCCCTGATGCATGAACACCAGGAAGCTGAATGCTGCAGCCCAGGCGATCAGCATCACGCGGAAGCGCAGCAGGGTGCTGAACACCTCTTCGCTGTAGATGCCTGCGGTCTGGAAGATGACGATGCTGAGAACGGCGAAGAAGCCCAGAAAAGCGCTGAACGTGCCACCAGTGGGCAAGTCCATGAACGCCAGGAGCAGGAGTCCCGGCAGTATGGCCGTGAGGCCATGTATCAGGCGAATGCTGGCCAGGAAGTAATCGACGAAACTCGGGTGAGCATATTCAAGGGTTCCAACTGACTGTACGCGCATACAAGGCTCCATCCTCAGCTCAAAGCTGGCTCAAATCTCGAATTAATCGCCGCGGTACGCGGGGGGTTGATAGCAGGCCGCCATCGCAACCGTGATCGGGACTCCTGCTCCGACCGTGCCTCTCGGGATGAGTTCAGTAGTAGTCAGCGGGGTGCCAAGAAATTGAGCGAATCCTCGAAAAGCTCGCAAACTGCTGTTTTAAAAGCGCTTTGCGTAGAGCGCCGCTGCACCTGGCCGGGCTAATCAAAATCGGCTGTGGTGACCAATGGCACGATTGATCGAAGATTTGGATTAATCCTGCGGCGCATGCTTCCCACAACTTCCGCCCGTGGGCCGGGTCGTATGCAGCGGTGTGAGTCGAGAGAAAGGAACGGCCATGAACGAAGCCAAGGCGCTGCTGATCCTGCACGGGAAACAGGCCCTGAACGATGAGGTGCGCGAGGCTGTACGACGGCAGCGCGAAAATGGTTGGGACCTGGCTGTCCGGGTTACCTGGGAGGCGGGAGATGCACGACGCCTGGTGATCGAAGCGCTGGATGCCGGCTATTCGACGCTGATCGCTGGCGGCGGTGATGGCACGTTACGAGAGGTGGCTGAAGCGCTGCTCGAAGCGCAAGGGCAGGCGAGTCTTGCTCTGATGCCGCTTGGCAGCGCCAACGACTTTGCCAAAGCGGCCGGCATACCGCTGGACCCCTTCGAGGCGCTTGTCCTGATGGATCAGCCAGCCCGATGGGTCGACGTTGGCGATATGAACGGTCAGCCGTTCGTCAATATGGCCACCGGAGGCTTCGGCTCCAATGTCACTGCCAATACGTCGGAAGACCTCAAACGAGTATTGGGCGGTGGTGCTTATCTGTTGACCGGCCTGACGCGCTTTTCCGAGATCCATTCGAGCCATGGTCGTTTCCGTGGACCAGGGTTTGACTGGGAGGGGGATTTCCTCGCCCTTGGTATCGGTAACGGCAGACAGGCCGGCGGCGGTCAGCTGCTCTGTCCGCAGGCAAGGATTGATGACGGCCTGCTGGACGTGTGCATCGTGCCGGCGCCTGCGGATGCGGTCGGTACCCTCGGGACGTTGCTCAGCGGCGGTCTGCTGGGGGTCGACGCGGTGTCGGTCAGTGCCCGGGTGCCTTGGCTCGAGGTAGAAGCACCCAGCGCAATCGATATCAATCTGGATGGCGAGCCCTCCACGGCCGCACATCTGCGCTTCGATGTGCGTTCCGGGGCGTTGCGCCTGCACTTGCCAGCCGACTGCCCGTTGCTGGGTCCGGCTTCCACGGCGCCTTAGGAACGGCGCCGACCGGGCTTCCGATTGTGAAAAAAAGCCCCGGCGATGCATAAAGCGATGGGCGACGCGGCCGATACTCATATCACCACGTTTTCCCAAGGAGCCTGGAAATGGCCGGCATTCTCGATTCAGTCGATCAACGCACCCGTCTCGTGGGGCAAAATCGCCTGGAGATTCTCATGTTCCGGCTTGGCGGGCGGCAGAAATTCGCCATCAACGTCTTCAAGGTTCAGGAAGTCGTCCAGCTACCGAAGATGACGCTGATGCCTCACCGCCATAGCTCGGTCTGCGGCGTGGTCAATCTGCGTGGTCAGACGTTGCCGGTGGTCGACCTCTCACGGGCTATCGGTCTGCGTCCTCTGGTGCCGGATGAGCGCAGCACCATCATCGTGACCGAGTACAACCGCACCGTGCAGGCGTTCCTGGTGGGCGGCGTGGAGCGCATCGTCAACCTGAACTGGGAGGAGGTGATGCCACCGCCGACCACGGCCGGCCGTCAGCATTACCTGACCTCCATCACCAAGGTCGATAACGAGCTGGTGGAGGTGATCGACGTGGAGAAGGTGCTCGCGGAAATCGTGCCCTACGACACCAGCATCCCACCCGAGAGGCTGGCCGATCCTATTCTCGAGCGCGCTCGCGGTCGCGAAGTGCTCTGCGTCGATGACTCCAGCGTCGCTCTGTCACAGCTGCGCGAAACCCTGGGCCAACTCGGTCTGAAGATTCATACCGCCAGCGACGGCCTGAAGGGTTTGAACATGCTCAAGGCCTGGGCCGATGCCGGTGAGGTGCTGACCGACAAGTTGCTGATGGTCTTCACCGATGCCGAGATGCCAGAGATGGATGGCTATCGGCTGACCACCGAGATCCGTCACGACCCGCGCCTGCGTGATCTGTACGTGGTGCTGCACACTTCGCTGTCCGGCAGTTTCAACCTGGCGATGGTGCAGAAGGTCGGCTGCGACAACTTCCTCTCCAAGTTCCAGCCGGAAAAGCTCGTGGACGTGATCCAGGATCGCCTGAAGATGGACGAGCAGCACTGACTGATCGCTCTCTGCCGGCTGCTGAATAACGCAGCCGAGCCCTGATATGCTGCTGCGCTTTCCCTGCTGGAGGCGCGGCATGCATCTCTCATCGCTCTACCGCTTTCCTCTCAAGTCCGGCGCCGGCGACGCGCTGCAGCATTGCGCCAGCGATGCACTCGGCCTCGTCGGCGATCGGCGCTGGATGGTGGTCGCGGCCGCAACCGGGCGATTTCTCACCCAGCGTGTGGCACCCCGGATGGCGCTGTTGCAGGCGCGCTGGCAGGGCGAACGGACCCTGCGACTGACTGCACCGCGCATGCCGGAACTGCTGGTGCCGGTGCCCGATGCGCGGGCGATGCGCTGCGTGCAGATCTGGAGCTCCAATGCCGTAGTGCCGGATGCAGGCGAGGTGGCAGCCACCTGGCTATCGGATTTTCTTGGACAGGCCTGTCGGCTGGTTCACCTGCCGCTGGACGACGGTATTCAGGTGGATCTGGATTTCGCACGGCTGGGCGAGCGCACCGCGTTCAGTGATGGATTCCCATTTTTGCTTATCGGCCAGGCATCGCTGGATGACCTGGTTCGCCGAGTCGGGCGCCCGCTGGACATGCTGCGCTTTCGCCCGAATCTGGTGGTCAGCGGCGCGCAACCTTATGCGGAGGACAGCTGGAAGCGCATCCGTATCGGCGAGCTGACCTTTCGTGTCGTCAAGCCCTGTTCGCGCTGCGTCATACCCACGCTTGATCCGTTCACCGCGGAGCGCGAACCCGATCGGGAACCGCTGAATACGCTGTTGTCGTATCGCAAGGGCCAGGGCGGGGTCTTCTTCGGGCAGAACCTGATCGCCGAGGGCATCGGCGAACTGGCTGTGGGGGCGCCGGTGGAAGTGCTCGACTGACCAAGGCAGGCATGTCGATGGCAAGCGCGGGCCGGCCATCGCCGCGCCGCTCTACTGGGATTCAAAGTAGCGCTCGTGCCATTCCACCAGCGGTTGCGGCGAGTTCAGTTTCTGCCCGTAGATGACCGAATAGGTCAGCACGTTCTGCACGTACTGGCGGGTCTCGTCAAACGGGATGTTTTCTACCCACACATCAAACGACAGGTGCTCGGCGTTGCGCAGCCATTGGCGGACGCGGCCGGGCCCGGCGTTGTAGGCGGCCGAGGCGAGCACACGGTTGCCGTTGAACTGCCCGTAGATCTGGCTGAGATAAGCGGTGCCAAGCTGAATGTTGGTGGTCGGATTGAGCACCTGCTGCGGTGAGGCCAGCGGGATGTTGAAGCGCTTGGCGGTTTCCTTGGCGGTGGCGGGCATCAGCTGCATCAGTCCAGTGGCACCGACGTGTGAGCGGGCGTCGGCCATGAACGCACTTTCCTGACGGGTCACTGCGAATGCCCAGCTGGGATGGATCTGGCGCGCCCGTGACGCCTGGACCAGCGCGTTGCGGTGCGCCATGGGGAAGCGGATATCCAGGTCGTCCCAGTACTGCGCCTGGCTGATGGTGCGAATTGCCGGGAAGTACCATTCCTTTTCGTAAGCGATGCGGGCTTGCGCGACCATCTCGTCACGGCTGAACAGCCGGCTGACGTGATACCACTCGCGGCGGCCATCGACGATCTGCCCGCGGTCATGAAACTCCAGCGCGCGGCGAATGCCCGCGGTGTTGCGTACTTTCTGTACGACCTTCGGATCCAGGGGCAACGGTTGATGGTTCAGCTTGTACGGGGCCTGGATGCGATCGGCGGAAAGAAAGCCGTAGAAGTCGCGCTCTTGCGCCACCGGCTGGAAGAGCACCGCCGCCTGTTTGCTTTCGGGCTTGGCCAGCTGCAGGCTGCGCGCCTGCCAATAGCGCCAGCGGTTGGTGTTCGCCAGGTCCTCGGGGAAGCGCTGGGTCAGTTTGTAGGCTTCATCCCACTGGCCCTGGCGCAGCAGCAGACGGGTGCGCCACTCGGTAACGGTATTGTCGCGTAGCTCGGGGTCGTATTCGGCCATCACCTTGAGCGCGCGTGCGTCGAAGCGTTTGGCGAGGGTCAGCCCGATCTGCCGCGCGATGGCGACTTTTTCCTCGGACGAGAAGGCGAAGCGGCGGGCGTAGCTGTCGAGCAGGCTTAGCGCCTGCTCCGGATCCTGGCGGGCGAGGCGCCGCAGGCCGATCGATACGACGTCGGCCATCGCCGGGCTGGTCGGCGCGAAACGCTCCGGCTGGCGGAGCATCTGTGGCTTCTGCGCGACATCAATCATCAGCTGGCCCTGGCTCTGCAGCGTCGGCAGACGTTTCACCAGAAAGCTGGCAACGCCGTAGTTGCCACTCTCCACGGCAAGCTTGGTGCGTTTCCAGCGTCGCTCTTCGGTCAGCAGGCCCTTGGCTTCCCAGAGTTCGAACAGCGGATCACAGGAGTTGTGCTGCGACTTGCCGACCAGCCACAGCCGCTCGGCAGTGGCGTCAGCCCCCGGCATGTTGTTGCGCAGCTGGTACTGGCCGAACAGGCAGTCCAGCTCGGTGAAGTTCATCTTCGGATCGTAATAGCGGGTGAATGTCTGCCAATCGCCACGTGCTGCCAGCAGGCGCAGCCAGCGCAGCTTCATCCAGCTGATCTGCGGCAGATCACCATGCTCGGCGAGAAACTTCTCTACTTCCTGGTTGCTCGCCGACTTCAGGCGATGAGTCAGCTCGTCATAGGCGAGATAGGGTTCCAGGGGATAGTCGCGCAGCGCACTTTGGTAGCGGCGGTACGGTCCGCTGTCGCCTTTGGCGAGGGCTTGTTTGGCCTCGTCGTAGTACTGGCGTTGTTGACTGAGGCTGGCGGCGGACGCATCCAGGCCAATGGCTGAAACAAACAGGCAGAAACACAAACTGGAGAGTCGGCCGCGCATGGTACATCCGTAAAACGGGGCATTGATAAGACAGGCGGCCTGCTGCGCGAATGGCACAGAAAGCGGCTTGCTGCAGCGGCTAGCTTAGCCTGCCGCAGGGCCCAGTTAAACGCGCATTAAGCTCCGGTAACAAACAAAAGCGGACTTCCGACGAGCGTGCTTCGTAACGTGCCGTTCAACGCCATTCGAAAGAGCCGCACGGCCGATAAAACGGCGCTTACAACGGGCAGACCACCGCTATCTGCTAGAATGCGCGCCCTGTTTTCCGGAGGTAGTCATGACCCTGCTCAAGTTCACCGATGTTTCCCTCGCCTACGGCACCACGCCGTTGCTGGACGGCGTGTCCTGGCAGATCGCGCGGGGTGAGCGGGTCTGCATCATTGGCCGCAACGGCACCGGTAAATCCAGCATGCTGCGCCTGGTCAAGGGCGACCGTAGTGCGGATGACGGTGAAATCTGGCGCGCCCCGGGCCTGAAGATTGGCGAGCTGCCGCAGGAGCTGCCGC
The DNA here is from genome assembly GCF_000661915.1 of Stutzerimonas decontaminans. Taxonomy (NCBI): domain Bacteria; kingdom Pseudomonadati; phylum Pseudomonadota; class Gammaproteobacteria; order Pseudomonadales; family Pseudomonadaceae; genus Stutzerimonas; species Stutzerimonas decontaminans. Next base: position 1,836,948 of record NZ_CP007509.1, read on the forward strand.
GTGCGGATGACCGCACCGTCTTCGACGTGGTTGCCGAAGGCCTGTCCGGAGTCGGCGAGTTGCTTGCCGAGTACCATCACCTGAGCCAGAACATTCAGAACGAAGCCGACCTCGACAAGCTGATGCATGTGCAGCAGGCGCTCGAGGCGAAGGATGGCTGGCGTCTGCAGCAACTGGTCGACAGCACCCTGAGTCGCCTGCAATTGCCCGCCGACCGCACGCTCGCCGAACTGTCTGGCGGCTGGCGGCGCCGAGTGCTGCTGGCCCAGGCGCTGGTGTCCGAGCCCGATCTGCTGCTGCTCGACGAGCCTACCAACCACCTGGACATCGGCGCTATTGCCTGGCTTGAGGAGGCGCTGACCGGCTTCAACGGCGCCGTGCTGTTCATCACCCACGACCGGGCATTCCTGCAGAATCTCGCAACCCGCATTCTCGAACTGGATCGCGGCCATCTCATTGACTGGAATGGCGACTACGCCAGCTTCCTGGTGCACAAGGAGCAGCAGCTCGCGGCTGAGGAAACGGCCAACGCGCTTTTCGACAAGAAGCTGGCCCAGGAAGAAGTGTGGATTCGCCAGGGCATCAAGGCTCGGCGCACCCGCAACGAAGGCCGCGTGCGGGCGCTCAAGGCGCTGCGCGCTGAACGCAGTGAACGCCGTAATGTGCAGGGCAAAGCGACCTTTCAGGTGGAAACGGCGGACAAATCTGGCAAGCAGGTCATCGTCGCTGAAAATGTGTCGTTCGCCCACGTCGGTGGGGAGCCACTGATCCAGGACTTTTCCATGGTCATCCAGCGCGGTGACCGCATCGGCTTGCTCGGCGCCAACGGCACCGGCAAGACCACCTTGCTCAAGCTGCTGCTCGGTGAGCTGCATCCAAGCAGCGGTTCCATCGAGTTCGGTACCAAACTCGAAGTGGCGTATTTCGACCAATTGCGTCACCAGCTGGAGTTGGAGAAGACGGTCGTCGACAACCTCGCCGAGGGCCGCGAGTTCATCACTATCGATGGGCAGAATCGCCATGTTCTGAGCTACCTGGGGGACTTCCTGTTCAGCCCGCAGCGGGCTCGGACGCCAGTCAAGGCGCTGTCTGGAGGCGAGCGGGCACGGCTCTTGCTGGCGAAGCTCTTTAGTAAGCCGGCCAACCTGCTGGTGCTGGATGAGCCCACCAACGATCTTGACGTGGAAACGCTGGAGTTGCTCGAAGAAGTACTGCTTGGTTTCCAGGGTACTGTGCTCATGGTGAGCCACGACCGGGCCTTCCTCGACAACGTGGTCACCAGCACCCTGGTGTTCCAGGGTGGTGGCGAAGTGCGCGAGTACGTCGGTGGTTATCAGGACTGGCTGCGCCAGGGTGGTTCACCGCGCCTGTTGGGCGTTGCCGAGTCCGGTGGCGAAGCGAAGGATGCCAAGAAGGTGCAACAGGCGCCCGTCGCCCCGGTTGCTGCCGAGGCCGCGCCGGTCAAGAAGAAGCTCAGCTACAAGTTGCAGCGTGAGCTGGAGGCTTTGCCAGGTCTGATCGACGAAGCGGAAAAGGCTATCGAGGCCCTGCAGGCGGAGATATCCGATCCGGCTTTTTATCAGCAGGCAGCTGATAAGACTGCTGCCGTGCTGAGCCGTCTCGAGGCGCTGCAGGCCGATCTCGATGGCTTGCTTGAGCGCTGGGCAGAACTCGAGGAGTAATCGGCCGAGTTGGCGAGCGGTGCAGCCTTTTCATGGCTGCACTGGTCAGCGCAGGGTGGTGCGGTGGAGATGGTTCTCGGACACGGCTTATGAGATGGATCAATGCCCTGCGTGCTGGGGCGTAGTTAGTATCCGCATCGGATCATGCAGTCATGATGGAGCGTTAATGGCAATCGAATACCGCATCACCCTGGACGATGAACACGACTTCAGTTACCGGATCGAGCTGGATCGTGAGTACGACAGGGAAGTCGCTGCGCAGGCGCCGAAATGGACTCGGCTCGATCATCAGCGGTGTTCGAACTGCCCGCTGAGCAAGGACGATTTCAGCCATTGCCCGGCCGCAGTCGACCTGCACCGGGTAATCGAGGATTTCCAGGGGTTGCCGGCCGTGAAGAAGGCTTTGGTGTGGGTGCGCACGCCGGAGCGTGAGTACACCAAGCAGGTTGGCCTCGACGAGGGCCTGCGTGCGTTGCTCGGTGTGATCATGGCGACCAGCGCCTGCCCGGTGCTTGGTCGACTCAAGCCCATGGCCCAGCAGCATCTTCCCTTTGCCAGCAATCACGAATTCGTGCTGCGCGCGGTATCGCTGTATCTGGCACGGCAATACTTCAATTTGCGCGAAGGACGGCATGCCGACTGGGAGCTCCGCGGCTTGGTGCGCTCCTTCCAGCAGCTGCAACTGGTCAATCAGGCATTCTGGCAGCGCATTCACGACACTTGTCACGCCGACTCCAACCTCAAGGCCTTTCTGGCCTTCTTTTCGATGGCGTCCAGCCTGACCTATTCGCTTGAAACCCAGCTGCAGAAGATTCGTCCGCTGGTCATGAGCGCCGGAGAGGGCGTCGAAGCGGTCTGATCCATTCGCTCTAGCGCAGAGTGGTTTCACTCTGCGCGATGACGAACTCTATTCGTCTTTCTTCAGGCGTACCGCCAGCACATCGCAAGGCGCGCCATGCAGGATGTCGTTGGCAGTCGAACCGAGCAGCAGGGCAAGCCCGTGGCGGCCATGACTGCCGACCACGATCAGGTCGCAGCCCTGTTCCTTCGCTAGGCGGTGCACTTCCTGACGCGGCTGGCCATAGGCGAGGTGACGGTTCTCCGGGGCTAAGCCGGGGTAGCTGTCGGCAAAGCCGTTCATGCGTTCGCGGGCCTGGTCGAATTGCTGTTGCTGCAACATCGACAGGTCCATTGGTACATCGCCGCCGAAGGCCATGGCCATTGGCTCGATGATATGTACCAGGCTCAGCTTGGCGTCCGAGGTGCTGGCGAGCATCTGCGCGCGGGCGACAACGGGATGGCATTCTTCGGTCAGGTCGATGGCGACCAGGATGTGTTGGTAGGGCATGGCGTACTTTCTCCTTGCGTGCCATCGCCAGAGACGGTGGCGGGTCCGGCGGTATGAGGGACCACCCTTTCGTTTAAGAGGTTATACGATCTTGCTCCTGGGTCCGCCAGTGGCTTGTTGTCACCATCAATGACGGCGAGGGGGCGCTGGCTGCTATCATGCCGCCTTTGTTACCGCGTGCTGTATCGAGAAAACCGCCATGCCGATGTTCGACTCCGACTATTCGCTCGCCTGGACCCTGTACGGGATAGCTGCACTTGGGTGCCTGCTGTTCTGGTTCCGGGTAACGCGCTGGATGTGGCGCTGGCTGCGCGAACCGCTGCGGCTGATCGTGGCCGTATTGTTGTTTACGCCGACTATCGTCGACCCGGCGAAGGAACTGTTCGCGCCTGCTGTGGCCATTACTGCCATGGATCTGGCGTTCAAGGTGGGGAACAACGCCTGGCGTGCTGTGGCGGACCTGGCGATGTACGGACTGATCGCCTTCGCCTTGTATTTACTGCTGGTAGCCATTCGCTGGCCTATCGAGCGCAAATACGGGCGCCGCGCTGAAAACCATGTCGCAGACGAAGACAGTCGAACGCTGCGTGAGCGCATGGAAGACCAGGACGACGATGATTACGCGCGCGACTACGCACCGTCGCGTGGGCGGATGCGCACAGAGCCGCGGCTCTAGTCTGGCGCACCGATCAGATCACTATCGGGAGATGACGCATGTGCGAGCTGCTTGGCATGAGCGCCAACGTTCCCACCGATATCGTTTTCAGCTTTACCGGCCTGATGCAGCGAGGCGGCAAGACCGGGCCACACAAGGACGGTTGGGGCATAGCCTTCTATGAAGGTCGCGGGCTGCGATTGTTCCAGGATCCGGTCGCCAGCTGTGAGTCGGAAGTGGCAAAGATGGTGCAGCGCTACCTGATCAAGAGCGAGGTAGTGATAGGTCACATTCGTCATGCCAACGTCGGCAAGGTCTCGCTGGTCAACACGCATCCCTTCGTTCGCGAGCTATGGGGGCAGCACTGGTGTTTTGCCCATAACGGCCAGCTCGCTGATTTCGAGCCCCCCAAAGGCACCTATCGTCCGGTTGGCGACACCGACAGCGAGCGCGCTTTCTGTGATTTGCTGAACCGTATCCGTCTGGATTTTCCGGACCATTGTGCCCCGGAGGACCTGCTTCCCATCCTGCTTGGAGCCTGTGTCGAATACCGCCGCAAAGGCGTATTCAACTGCTTGCTGAGCAATGGCGAGTGGCTGTTCAGCTTCTGCAGCACCAAGCTGGCGGAGATTACCCGGCGCGCTCCATTCGGTCCGGCCCAGCTCAGAGATACTGAACTGACCGTGAACTTCCAAGCCGAAACCACGCCCGATGATGTCGTCACTGTACTGGCCACCGAGCCGCTCACCGATAACGAGCAGTGGACCGTGCATGAGCCTGGCCAATGGAGCCTGTGGCGCCTCGGCGAATGCATAGCTCAGGGCAAGGTGGCCGGATGTTGAGAAGTTACCTGCGCCTGACCCTGTTCACCCTAGGCCTGCTGATAGGCATTCAGGTTCCCGGCTTTATCGAGGCCTATGCTCAGCATGTGGAAGCGAGACGCCTGGAGGCGCAGGAGGGGTTGCAGGGCTTTCAGGATACGGCGCAGCGTTTCTTCAACGGTGATCTGGATGCGCTCGTACAACACTATCGCGGCAGTAACGATCCGGTGTTCCAGAGCGATGCGCAAAGTGTCGAACAGCTGCTGAGCCGCGCGCGAATGCTGGAGCGCGAGTGGCAGGCGATGCAGCGACCCTGGTACGCACGGGCCGTTCACGTATTGCTCGGCGCCGAGCGCAGCCTGCGTGCGCAGGTATGGAGCAGCTACCGATTCCAGGTATTGCTCGCCCCGCAAGCCATCGCTTGGGGCCTGAGCTGCGCGCTGCTGCTAGCCTGGCTGGTGGAAAGCCTGTTCTTGGCGGCGAGCTTTCCACTCAGGTCGCGAGCGCGACGCTACAAGTCGTATCGCTGACCCGCGGGTGTGCGCTTGCCGCTCGGCTGGAGCGGTGCGAACGCCCTCCCGCACGTGATCACTTCGCCAAAAACTTCATGCCTTCCTCGAGTCCGCTTAGCGTCAGCGGGTACATCCGGTCCTCCACCAGTTCGCGGATGATGCCAGTAGAAGTGGTGTAGCCCCAGGTGTCCTTGGGGTAGGGGTTGATCCAGATGAGCTTCTTGTACTTCTCCATGAAGCGCTGCATCCACACGTAGCCAGCTTCTTCGTTCCAGTGCTCGACGCTGCCGCCGGGTTGGGTCACTTCATAGGGCGCCATCGCGGCGTCGCCGACGAACACCACTTTGTAGTCGGCGCCGTACTTATGCAGCAGGTCCAATGTCGAGGTGCGCTCCGAAGTGCGCCGGAAGTTGTTCTTCCATACCGATTCGTAGATGAAGTTGTGGAAGTAGAAGTATTCCAGGTGCTTGAACTCGGTCTTGCAGGCCGAGAACAGCTCTTCGCAGACCTTCACGTGCGCATCCATCGAACCGCCGATGTCGAACAGGATCAGCAGCTTCACTGCATTGCGCCGCTCCGGACGCATCTGGATGTTCAGCAGGCCGGCATCGCGCGCGGTATGGTCGATGGTGCCGTCGATGTCCAGTTCGTCCGCCGCGCCCTGGCGGGCGAACTTGCGCAGGCGGCGCAGGGCGATCTTGATGTTGCGCGTGCCCAGCTCGACCTGATCGTCGAGGTTCTTGTACTCGCGCTGGTCCCAGACCTTCACCGCCTTGCCCTGCCGCTTGCCGGCATCGCCGATGCGTATGCCTTCGGGGTTGTAGCCGCCGGAGCCGAACGGGCTGGTGCCACCGGTGCCGATCCACTTGTTGCCACCGGCATGGCGTTCCTTCTGTTCTTCGAGGCGCTTCTTGAATTCCTCGATCAGCTTGTCCAGGCCGCCGAGGGACTGGATCTGCGCGCGCTCTTCATCGGTCAGGCTGCGCTCGAATTCCTTGCGCAGCCAGTCTTCGGGAATTAGCGCCTCGAGATGCTGGTCGAGGTTTTCCAGGCCCTTGAAGTAGGCGCCGAAGGCGCGGTCGAACTTGTCGAAGTGGCGTTCGTCCTTGACCATCACGGTGCGCGCAAGGAAATAGAACTCATCCATGTCGGCGAACACGACGCGGTGCTTGAGCGCATCGATCAGATCCAGCAGTTCGCGTACCGACACCGGCACCTTGGCGGCGCGCATCTCGTTGAACAGGCCAAGCAGCATGGCAGAAACCTCTGGCGCACCGCGGGTGGTGCGCGATGTTCGGGGCGCTCAGCGGGGGCTGTCGCCGTTGTGTTGGGGCAAGCCGTCGCGAATCTCGTACCAGTCGGCCTTGGAGTCGACGTAGATATGCGATTGCGGCGGCTCCGGCAGCGGTGAATCGAGGGTGCCGGCGGCAACCCCGAGCTCATGTTCGCGGTTGTCGACGAACTGCAGATTCGAGCCGCAGCGGATGCAAAAGGTGCGTGTCACGTGATCGGAAGAGTGGTAGACGCCCAGCTGGTCCTTGCCTGACATGATGTGGAAGGCTTCCAGCGGCACACTCGCGTAGGTGGCGAAAGCGGCACCGTGAGCCTTGCGGCACATCTTGCAGTGGCAATGGGTCAGCTCATTGATGGGCGCGTCGATGCGATAGCGCACGACGCCACACAGGCAGCTACCGGTATGCGTTTGCATGGTTCTTCCTCCAGTGAGTTCGCGGCCGGCTCACCGAAGCCGGCATCGATCAGCGGCTGTTGGCACGCCGACTCATGAAGGCTAGACGCTCAAGCAGCATCACGTCCTGCTCGTTCTTCACCAGCGCGCCGGCCAGTGGCGGGATAGCCCGGGTCGGATCGCGCTCGCGCAGCACGGCTTCGCCGATGTTGTCGGCCATCAGCAGTTTGAGCCAGTCGACCAGTTCGGAGGTCGAGGGCTTCTTCTTCAGCCCCGGCACCTTGCGCACATCGAAGAACACGTCCAGCGCCTCGCTGACCAGTGACTGCTTGATACCTGGGTAGTGCACGTCGACGATCTTCTGCAGCGTCTCGCGATCAGGGAAGGCGATGTAGTGGAAGAAGCAGCGGCGCAGGAAGGCGTCCGGCAGTTCCTTCTCATTGTTGGAGGTGATGATGATGATCGGCCGCTGGGTCGCCTTGATGGTTTCGTTGGTCTCGTAGACGTAGAACTCCATCTTGTCGAGTTCCTGCAGCAGATCGTTGGGAAACTCGATATCGGCCTTGTCGATCTCGTCGATCAGCAGGATGACCCGCTCCTCGCTTTCGAAGGCCTCCCACAGCTTGCCCTTCTTGATGTAGTTCTTCACATCGTGGACCTTGTCCACGCCCAGCTGCGAATCACGCAGGCGGCTGACCGCATCGTATTCGTAGAGGCCTTGATGCGCTTTGGTGGTGGACTTGATGTGCCAGGTGATGAGCCGGGCACCGAAGGATTCGGCCAGCTGCTCGGCGAGCATGGTCTTGCCGGTGCCCGGTTCGCCCTTGACCAGCAGCGGGCGCTGCAGGGTGATGGCGGCGTTGACCGCGAGTTTCAGGTCGTCGGTGGCGACGTAGGACTGGGTGCCTTCGAATTTCATTGCAGATTCCTTCGGCGGGGCCTGGCACGCAGGCACTCGTTGTAGTCAGGTGGACGACTATAAGGGAAGGTCGTGCGACTGTGAACGCGAGTGCATCATTCAGTCACTGAATGGCCGGTCGTGCGTTTCCAGTGACGCATGCCAGTCATTCGTCTTCGTCCAGCGCACGTTCGAAGCGCGCGGTGAAAGCTTCGACGAATGCGTTGCGCAGTATTGCGACGAAGGCCTGGAACGGGCTGACATCGGTTTGCTTGGTCGTGCCGGACAGCTCCACACGGGTGGCGAACTGATCCTTGCGCTGGTTCTTCAGCACTTCCTGACCGCCGCCGACCACGGCCTCCCAAAGCCCGCGCAGGAACCCCTTGTCCTCGTTCTTGACGTCCTGGTCGTAGTCGAAGATGTCGACGTTGCGCAGCAGTGGCTTGATGTAACCGTCGAGCTGACTGTCATTGGCTTCGACTTCGACAACGAGGTCACCCGTCCCGCCGGCGAAATCGAAATTGGCGTAGGCGCGACTGAGGTCGTTCAGCTGTTTCAGCGGTACGCCGGTGACACGCAGGTTGACCTCGAAATCTTCCCAGTCGGTGAACGGATCGAAGCTGGCGGTCGCTTCGATGGGGGCCTGATTGAACAGCTTTCCCTTGCCCTCGAAAAATGCTGTCCGGGTGCCGTCGGCATCGTCTGTATTGGTCAGGTTGTACAGGCTGGCCTGGATACCGCTGGCGTAGACGTGTACCTGTGGATCAGAAGTGAAGTTGCGGAACGACAGCTGGCCATCGACGACGCGGATCTCGTTGAGTGTGATCGGCACCAGGGCGTCGAGCTGGTCGCGCCAGTCGACGCCTTCGCCATTTTGCGAGTCGCCGCTGTCACCACCATCGACGAAATTCAAATGAGGCTGCTCGAAAACGACTTCGCCGACGATCTCTCGGTGGCGCAGGATGCCATTCCAGCTGATGGCGATGTCGATCGCCGGCGCCTTGAGCAGGGGCGCCTGTACGCGCTTGTCCTTCTTCTCGATCAGCAAGCCTTCGACACGGTAGGCGCCGCGCCACCAGGTGAGGTCGACGTCTTCGACGTGCCCCGTATAGTCGCCCATGTCAGCCATTTTCTCGTTCAGGTAATTGCGTACCAAGTGAGGCAGGGCGACATGCAGCAGGAGCAGTAGCAGGCCAATCGAGAGCAGGATCCACAGGGGAAGCAGGCGACGGGTCATGGCAGTCCGAGGATGTGCTGGGTGTTGACGATGGACCCAGGCGGAGGCTACGAGTTCGGCTGGACTGTCGCATGGACTGCGCATAGGCTGATTGGCCTGATACTCCTCGGACAGGGCATTCCCATGAGTCGCATATTCGCAGACAACGCACGTTCTATCGGCAACACCCCGCTGGTAATGATCAATCGCCTCGGCCCGAAGGGCGTCAGCATCATGGCCAAGATCGAGGGCCGCAACCCCGCCTATTCGGTCAAGTGCCGAATAGGCGCCGGGATGATCTGGGACGCTGAGGACAGCGGTCGGATCAAGCCGGGCATGACGTTGGTCGAGCCTACTTCGGGCAACACCGGCATTGGGTTGGCGTTCGTTGCTGCTGCACGCGGCTATAAACTCATGCTCACGATGCCGGCGTCCATGAGCCTCGAGCGACGCAAGGTATTGAAAGCCCTCGGAGCCGAACTAGTGCTCACCGAGCCGGCCAAGGGCATGAAGGGCGCAATCGAGAAGGCTGCGGAGATTGCCGCCTCGAACCCCGAGCAGTACTACATGCCGCAGCAGTTCGAGAACCCGTCCAATCCGGCTATCCATGAAAAGACCACCGGCCCGGAAATCTGGAACGACACCGATGGAAGCATTGATGTGCTGGTGGCAGGTGTAGGCACTGGCGGAACCATCACCGGCGTCTCGCGCTATATCAAGAACACCAAGGGCAAGCAGATCATCAGCGTGGCGGTGGAGCCGACCAGTTCGCCGGTAATCAGCCAGACCCTGGCGGGCGAAGAGGTCAAACCCAGCCCACACAAGATCCAGGGCATCGGTGCCGGCTTCGTGCCGAAGAATCTGGATCTGTCTATCATCGATCGTGTCGAGCTGGTCGATGACGAGGAGGCCAAGCAGATGGCACTGCGTTTGATGCGCGAGGAGGGCATTCTCTGCGGGATCTCCTGTGGTGCGGCGATGGCGGCAGCGGTTCGCCTGGCCGAACGGCCGGAAATGCAGGGCAAGAACATCGTGGTGATCCTGCCCGACTCTGGCGAGCGCTATCTTTCCAGCATGTTGTTCAGCGACATGTTCAGCGAACAGGAACTGGTGCAGTAAGGCGTCGCGACGCGGCTGAGCCGATCAGCCGCGTCGCGCATCGATCGGTTGCCGGGCCGCCGGAGCCTGGCGGAGGATCAGCCACAACGCCACCGCAATCAGCGCGCCGCCCTGAACGTAGGCCCAGGACAGCGGCTCATTGAGAAACAGTACGCCCCATAGCACACCGAACGGTGGGATCAGAAACGTCACCGTCAGCGTCTTCACTGGCCCGATATCCGCCAGCAGGCGGAAGTAGAGAATGTAGGCAAACGCCGTACATACCAGACCCAGTCCAAGCAGGCTGAGCCAGACGCTTGCGCCGCCCCAGCTCGGTGGCGGGGCATTCAGCAGTGACCATCCGAACAGCGGCAGCAGGCAGAGTGCCGCGCCGGCTTGACTGCCGAATGCGACCATCTCGCTGTTCAGTCCGCCGTCCCCGTTGATCCAGCGCCGCGTAAGAAAGCCGCCGAACCCATAACAGGCGGTGGCGCCCAGGCAGGCCAGCGCTCCGAGCAGCAGGCCCATATCCAGCGGCACCGGCCCGATGCGCATCAGCAGCGCTACGCCGCCTAGCCCGCTGAATACGCCAAGCACCTTGGCCAGGGTCAGCTCTTCCGCGAAGAACAGCGCGCCGATCAGCACACCCATCATCGGCGTAGTGGCGTTGAAGATTGCCGAATAGCCGGCCGGCACCAGTTGAGCCGCCACTGCATACAGAGCGAAGGGTATGCCTGAATTGATCACCCCAAGCACCAGGCACAAGCCGAACTTGCCGCGAAAATCCCAGCGGGCGCGGAGCAGGGCGAGGATCGCCAGCAGTCCGGCCGTCGCCAGCAGTACGCGGAAGAAAGCCGTGGGGAAGGTGCCGAGCACCGGCGCGATGACCCGCATGAAAAGAAAACTCGCACCCCAGATGGCGGCGAGGGCAAGCAGGCGAAACATGTCGAGCGGGCGCATGGGTGGCTTCCACCAAAAGGAGCTGCAAGTGTTGTCGTCCGTCCGCCAACTGGCAATCCGAAACCGACTTTCAAACTGCGTGCTGCTAAGCTCGGCGGACGTTCATCTGCAGTGGGTGCATCATGGTGGAGCAGAAACTGGCCGCTGAAATTGCTCGGCAAATCCTTCTCGGTTTTGACGGCTACCGTGAGCACTTTCGGCTGATCACTGAAGGCGCCCGGGCCCGCTTCGAGCAGGCGCAGTGGCAGGAAGCACAGCGTGCCTCCGCCGCGCGAATCAATCTCTACGAAGAGAAGGTCAGTGAAACACGGCGTCGCTTGCTGACCGGTTATGAGCATTCCGACCTGCTTCAGGTAGAGGCGTGGCCGCAGATCAAAAGCGCCTACATCGAGCTGATCAACCCACGCTTCGACGATGAGCTGTCGGAGACCTGGTACAACTCGATCTTCTGCGGGCTGTTCAGCCATGACTGCATCCGTGATGGCACCATGTTCATTCATACCACCCGGCCCGCTGTACGAGCCCACGAGCGCTTGGCGCAGACGCGCAGCTATCAGCCCAACGGCGATCTGGCTGGCATGCTGGAGCAGATCCTGCGTGATTACGCCTTTGCCGTACCGTACCGCGATCTGGCGGGTGATCTGCAGCGGTTGCAAACGCAGTTGTGTGAAACGCTGCCCGACTGGGTCTGCAAGGACCCTGAGCTGACGGTGGAGCTGTTCGTCTCGGTGCTATACCGCAACAAAGGTGCCTATCTGCTCGGTCGGATCTTCACTCGTGACGAGCAGTGGCCGCTGGTTATTCCGCTGCTGCACCGCGAGGGAGACGGCATCGTCGCCGATGCGCTGATTACCGACGAGGCAGAGGTGTCGATCATCTTTTCCTTCACTCGCTCGTACTTCATGGTCGAGGTGCCGATCCCGGCGGAGTTCGTCGGTTTTCTCAAGCGCATCCTCCCCGGCAAGCACATCGCCGAGCTGTATACCTCGATAGGGTTCTACAAACACGGCAAGTCCGAGTTCTATCGAGCGCTGATCGATCATCTTGCCAACACCGACGACCGTTTCGTCATGGCGCCCGGCGTGCGCGGAATGGTCATGACGGTGTTCACGCTGCCGGGTTTCAACACCGTATTCAAACTGATCAAGGATCGATTCTCGCCGATCAAGAACGTCAATCGCGCCACCGTGATCGAGAAATATCGCCTGGTGAAAAGTGTCGACAGGGTAGGGCGCATGGCCGACACCCAAGAGTTCGCCGACTTCCGTTTTCCCAAGGCCAAGTTCGATCCCGAATGCCTCGCCGAGTTGCTGGAGGTTGCACCTTCTACGGTCGAGGTCCAGGGCGATACGGTGCTGGTACGCCACTGCTGGACCGAGCGGCGCATGACGCCGCTGAATCTCTATCTGGAAAACGCCAGCGAACAGCAGGTGCGCGAGGTCTTGGAAGACTATGGGCTTGCGATCAAGCAGCTGGCGGCGGCCAATATCTTTCCTGGCGACATGCTGTTGAAGAATTTCGGCGTTACCCGCCATGGAAGGGTGGTCTTCTACGATTACGACGAGATCAGCTTTCTCACCGAGGTGAATTTCCGCCACATCCCGCCGCCGCGTTACCCCGAAGACGAAATGGCGTCAGAGCCGTGGTACTCGGTTGGGCCGAATGATGTGTTCCCGGAAGAATTCCCGCGCTTTCTGTTCGCCGACCATGGGCAGCGCCGGCTTTTCGCCAGTCTGCATGGCGACTTGTACGACGCTGATTACTGGAAGGGCCTACAGGATGCCATTCGCGGCGGCAAAGTGATCGACGTCTTTCCCTATCGGCGCAAGGCTGACCGTAACTGAGCTCCGCCCGACGAGTGAACGCGGCGCATTTGGTTGAGCGCCTTTGCGCCGCCCCGGTCGCAGTTGTAAAGCGCCGTAACAAAGCGGCGTCGCTTAACGAGCCTGCGACAGCAATGCGCACGAGCGCGGCTGGGAAAGTTGGATTATGCTGTTCACGAAGCCCGCATGGCTCCGATGTAGCCCGTTATTTCGCAGGAGGGTATGACCATGAAAGCAAGGCTCAACGAGATGTTCTGGAAGCTGGCGGTCGCTCTTGGCTTGATTGAACCGCCGCGTATGCAGCCGATTCCCATGCGCGCCCGGCGCGAGCAGGATCGCCGCTCTTCCCGTTAAGACTGGTCGGTCTCTAGGCGGCGGGCAAGGCAGGTCCTCCGCGCTCCACGGCTCGTTTATAGGCGGGCCGCTCTTGTATGCGTCGCAAGAAATCCATCAACCTTGGGCGACTCTCGTCCAGTCCCGCTCTGGCACGTGCCGCCTCGATCGGAAAGCTCATCTGTATATCCGCTGCGCTGAATGTGTCTCCGGCGAACCAGTCGGATTTCTCCAGCTCCGCCTCCATGTAATCCAGGTGAGTCTTTAGCTGCGGTCCGATGAAGGCCCGATTGGCGCCCTTGGCTATGGCGCGTGCTACCGGGCGGACTAAGAACGGCAGCGGCCCGCTGGCGACCCGGTCGAATACCAGCTTCAGTAGCATCGGTGGCATCGCCGAGCCTTCAGCGTAGTGCATCCAATAGCGAAATCGACGGTAGTTCGCGCTGTCATGCTGCGGTGCAAGCCGACCATTACCGTACCGTTCCAGCAGGTATTCCAAGATGGCTGCCGATTCGGCCAGCGTCAGGTCGTCGTCGGTAATCACTGGCGATTTTCCCAGCGGGTGAATGGCTTTGAGTTCGGCTGGAGCGAGCATCGTCTTCGGATCACGGGCGTAGCGTTTCAGCTCATAGAGCAGCTCCAGTTCCTCCATCAGCCAGAGGACGCGATGGGATCTGGAGTGATTCAGGTGATGGACTGTGATCATGCCGGTTCCTTGTTATTGGGTCGGTGCAAGCATAGTCGGTCTGCACACTGATGCCGGATATGGCAGACTCCGCCGCCGAGGTGATCCATGTCCCGTCCACGATGTTCGCGCTGCCAGCGCCCTTTGTCTCTCTGCCTGTGTGCGCTGATACCGACGCTGGATAGTCGCACCCGAGTGCTCGTTCTTCAGCATTCCAACGAAGCGAGCCATGCGCTGAATACAGCGCGGTTGGCGGTACTGGGGTTGCGCAATGCACAGCTGGAAGTCGGTGAATGCTTTGAGGACGACTCTGACGGCAACGAACGGAGCTACCTGCTGTTTCCCGGCGAGGGTGCCGTACCGATCAGCACGCTTGCCGCTATCGGGCGCCCCATACGTCTGATCGTGCCGGACGGCACCTGGCGCAAGGCGCGCAAGATCCTTCACATCAATCCATGGGTAGCCGCGCTGCCGCGTGTGGCGCTGCCAGATGGCCTGACTTCGCGCTATCGCTTGCGCAAGGCCCCCATGCCCGGTGCGCTGTCCACGATTGAGGCGATCGTTGCAGCACTGAACATTCTGGAAGGCCCTAGCCGATTCGATGAACTGCTTCGGCCTTTCGACGCGCTGATCGAAGGGCAGATCGGTGCGATGGGGCAGGAGGTATATCGGCGTAATCACGTCGATGTATAGAAGGGGGACGGTATGGTCCCGGGGCGTCGTCTTACTTGGTCCCGGTGTCGTTGCTCACCGGCAATGTCTTTTGCCTGAGGATGTACAGCGACACGAGCGTCGCGCTCAGCAGCATGCCGACGCGCGCCCAGAATAACGGAACCAGCCAGCAGGAAATGCCAATGCTGATCCACATTGTGGCGATAGCATACGCCTTGCCCTTAAGCGGGATGCCATTGCCTTCCAGGTAATCGCGAAGCCATGGGCCGAGGTGCGGGTGGCCCACCAGCCAGTCGTAAAAGCGCTGCGAGCTGCGTACGAAGCAGGCCGCAGCAAGCAGCAGAAACGGCGTCGTCGGAAGAACCGGAAGGAATATGCCGATGACGCCCAGCGCGACAGCCAGCCAGCCAGCGGCCAGCAATGCCGAGCGAACCAGAGGGTTGCGATGCTGCTGAATGTCCCGATGGGCCATGATGCTACCCGCCGTCGCGTCCGGATTCGCTGCGGTGCCGGTCAGGATCGGCAGGGCCAGCGGGCTGCCGGGCCGGAAAGAGTGATCGCAAAAGCAAGGGCTTCCTCCTTCCTGCAGATTTACCGACGTCCCCTGGTTGACGGGCGGTGTCGACCGCTGTCGCCTGTGGCGAAGCTGCCGTCAGTGTCGGCGCGGCTTGAGCAAGGCTGGCTTTTCTTCCGGCGCATGACAGATCAGATACAGCGCCGTCAGCAATTCCGGAATCTGCGCGACCATCTCGTCGACCAACTCGGGATTGTCGGCGATATCGGCGAATTCCGGCTGCTCGTCGAACAGGCCCGAGCCGACCATGATCGGCAGCAGCAGCTCGCTGACCTCCTCCTCGGAGTCCTCGAACCAGACTGCCTCACGCATGAATACGCCTTCCATGAAGCCGATGCACCAGCCGCGCAGGTCCGAGTCGTCAGGCTCGTCGCCCAGGTCCAGTTCGCAGGGCAGCTCCATGTCCTCGTCGCTGGCCAGCTGGCGGGCAATGTGTGCCTTCAGCTGGATAAGCGTGGCCTCGATAGCCTCGCGCTCGGTGTCGTCCTTGTACTTGGGCGGCTCGGAAAACAGTGCGTCGATCCACTCACGCTCGGGTACCTGCTCGGAGCAGATGCACAGCGCTGTCAGGTAGCCATGGGCGGCGATGTAATCCAGTGCTTCCTCGTGCAGGTCATCTGCATCAAGAAAGACTTGCAGGCGGGCGAGTTGCTCGGCGAATGACATCGGGAACTACCTTGGGGGCTGGAAGACAACCGGGATTCTAGACGAGGCGCGGGGCGCAGGCTACTCGCGCCTTCGGATGAGCCGTTGCAGGCGACACCTCGTCCGTAATGGCAGCGCGATCCTGAACTCCATGGGTTCGCTCGCGTATACTGCGCGCCTTGTTTCGGAGACCGGCATGCTCGACCAGGCACAGCGCATCCTCAAAGACGTTTTCGGCTACGACGCGTTTCGTGGCAACCAGGGCGCGATCATCGAGCGTGTCGGCAGCGGCGGTGACGCATTGGTCCTGATGCCAACCGGCGGCGGCAAGTCGTTGTGCTATCAGGTGCCGGCGCTGCTACGCGAAGGCTTGGCGGTGGTGGTGTCACCTTTGATCGCGTTGATGGATGATCAGGTGGCCACCCTCGATGAGCTCGGGGTGTCGGCCGTCGCGCTGAACTCGACGCTGAGCGCCGATGAGCATCGCGATATCGCCGAGCGCATCCGGCGTAATGAGATCAAGATGCTCTATCTCGCACCGGAGCGGCTGGTCCAGCCGCGCATGCTGGCTTTTCTGCAGCGGCTGGACGTCGCCTTGTTTGCCATCGACGAGGCGCATTGCGTATCCCAGTGGGGACATGACTTCCGCCCCGAGTACATGCAGTTGGGTCAGCTCGCTGAGCTGTTTCCGGGCGTCCCACGTATCGCGTTGACTGCCACGGCGGACATGCGCACCCGCGAGGAGATCGTCCAGCGCCTGCATCTGGAGAACGCCGAGCGGTTTCTCTCCAGTTTCGACCGGCCGAACATCTTCTATCGCATCGTTCCCAAGGAGCAGCCACGCAAGCAGTTGCTCGGTTTTCTTGCCGAGCGCCGCGGGGACGCTGGCATCGTCTACTGCATGTCGCGCAAGAAGGTCGACGATTTTGCCGCCTTCCTGAGCGAGCAGGGCTTCCCGGCGCTGCCCTATCACGCAGGTCTACCCAACGAGCTGCGCGCCTATCACCAGAAGCGTTTCCTCAATGAGGAGGGGCTGATCATGGTAGCGACCATCGCCTTCGGCATGGGGATCGACAAGCCCAACGTGCGCTTCGTTGCCCACCTCGATCTGCCCAAGTCCCTGGAAGCGTATTACCAGGAAACCGGGCGGGCAGGGCGTGACGGCCTGCCTGCGGATGCCTGGATGGCCTACGGCCTGCAGGACGTGATCTTCCTTAAGCAGATGCTCAACAACTCCGAGGGCGATGAGCGGCACAAGCGGGTCGAGCAGCACAAGCTCGACGCCATGCTGGCTCTGTGCGAGGAAACTCGCTGCCGGCGCCAGGCGCTTTTGGCGTACTTCGACGAGGAGTTGCCCAACCCGTGCGGCCATTGCGATAACTGCGTCGACGGCGTGCAGACCTGGGACGCCACCGAGCCCGCGCGGCAGGCGCTTTCGGCCATCTATCGCAGCGGTCAGCGTTACGGCGTCGGCCATCTGGTGGACATCCTGCTGGGTCGCGACAACGAGAAGGTGCGCGGGCTCGGTCATCAGCACCTCTCTGTGTTCGGCATGGGCAAAACGCTTGCCGAAGCGGAATGGCGTTCGTTGTTCCGTCAGCTGGTCGCGCGCGGACTGGTCGACGTGGATTTAGACGGTTTTGGCGGATTGCGTCTGAGCGACAGTTGCCGTCCGCTTTTGCGCGGTGAGGTCAGTCTGGAGCTGCGCCGGGACCTGTCCAGCAAAGCGCCAAAACCTGCCGCCAGTGCGGCCAGCCAACTGGTGCGTGGCGAAGAACGCGAGACCTGGGAAGCCCTGCGCACGTTGCGTCGCAAGCTGGCCGAGGAACACGGCGTACCGCCCTATGTGATCTTTCCGGACGCCACCCTGCTAGAAATGTTGCGTAGCCAGCCCGCATCGCTTTCCGACATGGCGATGATCAGCGGCGTCGGCGCGCGCAAGCTGGAGCGTTACGGCCAGGCATTCCTGGAAGTGCTGCAAGGTGTCGCGACGGTAGCCAAGTCGCCTAGCGATCTACGCCACGAGCTGATTACCCTGGCGCGGGCAGGCATGACGCCAGCGCAGATCGCTCGTCAGCTCGCTTGCAGTGAGAAAAACGTCTACGCAATGCTCGCCGAGGCTATCGGGCTACAGCAGTTGAGCCTCGAACAGGCGCTGGACCTGCCCGAAGACCTGCTAGGAGAGATACAGGAGGCTTTCCTCGACGGTGAGGGTGAGCTGCCGGCGGTCAGTGCGGTAGCCGAGCAGTTCGCCGGGAGGGTGTCGGAGCAGGTGCTTTATTGCGTGCGCGCCGCGCTGCAGGTCGAGTTCGAATTGTAACGAGGTGCATCCGCTGCGCTGGCCCGCAACGGGCCGGTGCTAGAGCCTTCTCGGTTAGCTCGACTGTCCCACTGCCATCATTGCGACTTTTGTCGACCCATCACCGCTCGAAGGTCGTCTTGCCTGCTTTTTGGAGCTGTGGTTAGCTAACTAATAATTAGTTTTTGCAGGAATGGCCGTACATGTACGCCGAGCAACATCGCTTCGCCATGCAATTGGCTCAACTGTCGCGTGGCTGGCGCGCAGAATTGGATCGACGTCTCGCTGATCTTGGCCTTTCCCAGGCGCGCTGGCTGGTTCTTTTGCATCTTGCTCGTTTCGATCACGAGCCTACCCAGCGAGAGTTGGCGCAGAGCGTTGCGGTAGAGGGCCCGACTCTTGCTCGTTTGCTCGATAGCCTGGAAGCGCAGGGCCTGGTACACCGCAAGGCTTCGGCCGAGGATCGTCGCGCCAAGCGGATATCCCTCGGTGCACCGGCGTTGCCGCTGATCGAGAAGATCGAGGCCATATCCACTCAGGTTCGCCATGATGCATTCGCCGGGATTGATGAGGAAGATCTGCGCAAATGCCAGCAGGTGCATGCGCGCATCCTCGCCAATCTAGACAAGCGCTGATGGCTGCCGGTCGGTGTCATCATTGGTCGGGCTGATCGGCAGCCGTTTTTAGCTTTCCCTCACTATTGCGCGTCTTTGCCTTATCTGTAGCGCTGCTACCCGTGGTATGGCCGAGCAAGTGCGCTGCCGCTTAGAAGCTGCGGCCCAGGTTCATATACAGCGCGCGTTCATCCTCGTCGTTGAAGCCGAAGCCGAAGTTCAGCGGGCCTAGCGGCGTGTCATAGCCGAGAAAGATACTGGCGGCGTTTATGTAGCCGCTGTCAAAGGCGTTTTCGTTGTTCCACACGCGGCCACGTTCCAGTGATCCGCCGAGGTAAAGCGGAAAGTCCAATGGTTGGAACGCCCGTGGGGTAACGCGGCGGTAGTACACCATGCGTGCCAGGCTGATGTTCTGTCCGGCCAGTGCGTCCTGGCGAAAGCCCGACAGCTGACGGGCACCACCGAGCAGGAAGCTCGAGGTCACCACTTCGGCATCGTCCAGGGTGCGGCCATAACGGCCACCGAGTACCCAGGTATTGGCATCGTGGCTGAGCGCCTTGTCCAGCTTGATATTCCACTGCCGATAGCGCTGGTCTGAGCTGAGGCTTGGATCGTACTGGCGCATGGTCAGGCGGATGTCTTCGCCTTCACGGGGAAAATCAATGTTGTCCAGGGTGTCGAACGAATACTGCAGCTCGTAGTAGCCCTCGGTGAAACTGAAATCGGGCAGATCACGCTCGCCTATGCGCACGTCGGCCTCGCCCCAGGCCTGGCCGATGCCAAAGCGGATCTCGCCATTATTGGCAATCTGCCGACCGACGTTGAGGCCATAGCCATACCGCTGCAGCCGGTATTCGGCGATCGGGTCATTATCGAGAATGGACTCAACGTTTTGTGCCTCGACGAACAGGTTTGGCGCGACGAACCAGCGTGAGCCGGCATCCAGCGGCTGGTAGAACTCGCTGTAGAGTTCCTGCCGATCACCCAACTGCAGGCGCGTCAGCCATTCGGCACCGAGCTCGTTGATGCCATTCTTGCGATAGCTCGCGCCCAGGTTGAACACGCTGTCGCCCTGAAAGTCGTCGGACAGGCTCAGGCCGAGACGCAGGTAATCGGTGCCGGTACGCTTCTCGCGTGCGTTGATCACCAGCGTGTTGCCACGTTTGCTGCGCTGGACGCGGTACTCGACACGCTCGAAGTAATCGAGGCCGTAGAGCGTACCCATGTCCTTCTGCAGATCCTCAAGATCCAGTGGTTCGCCGGGCGGCTGACGAATATACCGGCGGATCACCGCGTCGCTGACCTTGGAGTCGTTTTCCACACGGATCGCCGTGATGACTGGCGTCCGCGGGTCGCTGGAGCGCGCAAGGCTCAGGGCTGGGTTGCCGCCCGATGTTGCACGCATCTCGGCCAGACGGCCTTCTAGCGCCTGAGTCGCGCGGTAACCGGCATCGACGAGCTGCTCGGCGCGGGCGAAGTCGGTAGAGCCGTATGCGGCCAAGGGAGGCTGGATCAGAACGTCCTGCGGCTGCAGGGTGGCTAGCTGCGCCTCGGAGTTGCGGCGGGTCATCA
Organism: Stutzerimonas decontaminans; assembly: GCF_000661915.1. Lineage (NCBI taxonomy): Bacteria > Pseudomonadati > Pseudomonadota > Gammaproteobacteria > Pseudomonadales > Pseudomonadaceae > Stutzerimonas > Stutzerimonas decontaminans. The sequence continues at coordinate 1,857,042 of NZ_CP007509.1, forward strand.
TCGTGGTGGTCTGGTTGAGCACATCGACCACCGTGAGCAGCTCCTTGCGCGGCTTGAGCGGTGTGCCGATGTCCACCACGATCAGTCGGTCGACGCCCATGTCGCGCGCGACGTCCATGGGAATGTTGTCGACCATGCCGCCATCCACCAGCAGACGCTCGTCGATTTCCACGGGAGCGAATACGGCGGGAATCGACATGCTGGCGCGGATGACCTGGGGCAGGTGGCCGCGGCGGAAAATTACCTTCTCATCGTTAGCGATGTCGGTAGCAACCGCGCGGAAGGGGATAGGCAACTGATCGAAATCGCGGGTGTCGCTGGCATGTACCAGCAGGCGCTCAAGCAGCAGCGCGAGGTTCTGGCCCTGAATCACGCCCAACGGCAGCCCGAGGCTGCCATCGTCACGAAAGCTGAGCTTCTGCTTGATGAGAAAATCGCGATCGTCCTGTTTGCGCCGGTAAGGGATCTCCTGGCGGGGTGGATCATCTGAGAGCACCTGCTGCCAATCGAGTGTGAGTGCCAGACGTTCGAGCTCCGCGACGCTATAGCCCGCGGCGTATAGCCCGCCGACCACTGCGCCCATGCTGGTTCCGGCGATGGCGTCGATGCGCACGCCTTGCTCTTCCAATGCCTTGAGCACGCCGACATGGGCGAGCCCGCGTGCAGCGCCGCCCGAGAGCACCAGGCCAGTTCTCGGCTGGGCTGGTTCGGCGAATGACGCAGGAAGGACAAGCAGCAACAGCAGGGCAACGAACAGGCGGAGCATGGCGGAACCAGGGGGATGCATGAGGAAGCCGGCTATTATAGGCCGCCGTGAACCAGTGGGAGACGCCCCGAATGACCCCAAGCAAGCCGGAAATTGTCATCACCTATTGCACCCAGTGTCAGTGGCTGCTGCGCGCCGCCTGGCTCGCCCAGGAGTTGCTGTCGACCTTTGCCGACGACTTGGGGCGCGTCTGCCTGGTGCCTGCAACGGGTGGCACCTTCCATATCAGCTGCGATGGCGAACAGATCTGGGAGCGCAAACAGGACGGCGGCTTCCCCGAGGCAAAAGAGCTCAAGCAGCGCGTGCGTGACCGCATCGACCCGCAGCGCTCGCTGGGTCACAACGATCGCTGAGAATCAACTGGCGGACTTCGGAATAGTGATCGGCTGGGTTTTCAACCGGCTGGTGACGACGCTGGCGACGATTATCAAGGCGCCGCCCAGCAGCATGCGCAGCGTTGGCTCTTCGTTGAACAGCCACCAGGCGAAGGCGATGCCGTAGACCGGTTCGAGGGCAAAGATCACCGAAGTCGTACGCGCCTTCAGCACCCGCAGGCTGGCTACAAACAGGCTGTGTGCGAGCCCGGTGCAGAGCACGCCCAATAGTGCCAGCCAGAGCCAGTCCTGCGCCGGAATGGCAGGAATCGCCTGCCAGCTGAATGGCAGCAGGCCGGTGAGAATCGCCAGGTTCTGCCACAGCGCCGCGCGAACCGGATCAAGGCCCCGGGTTACGGCGCGATTGAGCAGCGACAGAAGGGCGAACAGCAGCCCTGACAGCACGCCATAGAGCAAGCCGGCAGTCGGCCCGCTGCTGAGATCAAATACCGGCGCGACCAGAAGCAGGCCGGCGCAAACCAGTCCGACCATGGCGAACTCGACCGCGCGCGTGCGTTCGCGGAACAACAGCCCTTCGAGCAGCACGGTGAAGGCCGGGAAGCTGGCGAAGCCCAGGGTGGCTATGCCGACGCCGGCGATCTTCACGGCGATGAAGAAGGTCAGCCAATGGGCACCGAGCAGCAGACCGCCCAACGCCAAGCCGCCACGTTGCCGCCAGTTTGGCGAGACGCCGCTGGGCCGCAACAGCTGTGCGACCAGCAGCAGGGCCAGCACGGCGAACAGCGCGCGCCCGAAGGTGATGATCAGCGCCGAGCTTTCGGCCAGCTTGCCGAGCACGCCGGAAAGGCCAAACATCAACGCGCCGAGATGGATCGCCAGCAGAGCGTTACGCGGGGTCATTTGGTCGTCGACCTGACTGATATGCAGGATCGGAGCAGGCAAGGCGGGAGTGCTGCAGGGGGTTCATGGCTGCCCAGGTATGGTGGTGTGCAGTCATGCTAGGTCGACAGCGAAGGCTGTGTCTTTCGCGTCAGTCATTCATTTTGTCGCGCAACTCGCGGCGCAGCATGCGCGGCGTGCAACCTCGCACGCGCACCAGCGCTGCGGTGAAGGCGCTTTGCGAGGTGTAGCCGACTCTTGCAGCAATCTCTCCCACCGGCAGCGGGGTTTCATGTAGCAAGGCTTCTGCGTGGTGCAGGCGGCGCTGGCGCACGTACTCCATCGGCGTTTTACCGGTTTCATGGAGAAAGCGTGCATGTAGCCGCGCCACAGACAGGCCTGCGATGCGGGCCAGGTCGGCGACCTGCAGCGGGTAGGGCAGGTGCCGGTCGATAAATGCATCAATTGCCGCCAAAGGCAGCCCGCACTGCTCTCGTAATGCTTCATGCCCGTCGGCCAGGCTGGCCAGCAACAGCACGGTACCTTGCGCGGCGATCACCGAATCATTGATCGGACTTCGCGCCAGCCAGGCAACCAGGCTCTGCTGTGCAGGTGCAAGGCGTAGCGTATCCGGCTGGTCGAGCAGACGCAGGCTGCGTTCGGCATGGTGGCCCAGGTTCTCACGGACCCAGCTTTCGGAGGGAAGGTCCAGCACCAGGCATTGGCTGCCGGTAGTGCTGGCACAGGCGTGATGAGTCGTAGAGGGAATTACCGCCAGGCCCTGCTCGCCGATGCAACTGGCGCGCCCGGCAATTTCGAACTCCAATAGTCCTTTCAGCCCGAACACCAGTTGAGGGTGGTCGTGGCTGTGGGCGATGAGGTCATCATGGTAGTTGCGCAGCGATAACATCGGGCAGCAGTCTCGAAAGCGGGCGCGTGGTTGGCCGGTATCGGCAATCGAAGGAAGGCGGCCAGTGGATCAGAAAATCAGAGGATGACCTTGTCGCGAAGTTTATCCGCAGCCTGCTGCAAAGCCTGGATGACCCGTTCCTTATCGAAGTTCTGCACGCCGTTGGTGTCCAGATACATGGAGAAACCGGGCAGCTCGTGCTCGACGAAACTGCAGGTCGCGCCAAGGTCGCGGCGGAAGTCGACAACCTGATAGATCTGCACCGGGCGGGAGAATCCCTTTACCGGGATCTGACCCTTGTCGCGGCACATGATGACGTCTTTGATCAGCGAGTAGGTTTCATGGGAGACCAGGATCTCGCTGGCTTCGGCTGCACTTTCCAGGCGGCTGGCCAGATTCACTTCGCGGCCGATGATGGTGTAGTCCATTCGCGTATCGGCGCCGAAGTTGCCCACCGTGCAATAACCGGTGTTGATGCCCATGCGGATTTCCATGGGCTTGGTGATGCCCTGGGCGCGCCACTGCTGGCGCAATACCTTCATGTGCTTGCGCATGGCGATAGCCATGGACACTGCCGCCACCGCGTCCTTCTTCGAGCCTTGGCTGCTGGGGTCACCGAAGAACACCATCACGCAATCGCCAACAAACTTGTCGATGGTGCCGCCATATTTGAGGGCGATCTTCGACATTTCGTTCAGGTAGTTGTTGAGCAGGTCGGTCAGCGCTTCGGCTTCCAGCTCTTCTGCGAGCTCGGTGAAACCCTTGATGTCGGAAAAGAACACGGTCAGTCGTTTGCGCTGCGTTTCCAGGCGAACACTGCGCTTGCCGGTGAAGATCGACTCCCAGACCTGAGGCGAAAGGTATTTGGCGAGGTTGCGTGCCAGGCGTGCGGCCTTGGCCTGTTCCGTTTCGATCTCCTTGCGCGCCAGGGCCAGGCGTTGACCCTGCTGGTGCACGAAATAGGCCGTGGCACAGACGTAGAGGGTTGTGAACAGGATGCTGACTAGCGAAACCAGCGGCGGCGTCACGCCTTGGTAATGCAGGTTCACCACCGGATAGGCCAGGGCTACACCGAACCCCACGCAAACCAGCGCCATGGCCAGGTTGCGCAGGCTGCCGCTCACCAGAGCGCTGAAGCTCAGGGTCAGCAGAAACATCAGGCTGGGCACGATGGAGAAGCCGAGCAGCAGGATGCCGGCGCCGGCGTTCATGGCATCCAGGCAGAGCAGCACCTGTGCCGTACGTTCGGGATGGTCGCGTTTGAAACGGTAGCTCAGGTGATAGGCCAGGTGCGGATAGAGCAGCGCATACGGCACCATCCACAGCAGGTCCATCGAGAAATACTGGGTGTAGGTTCCAGCAGCAAGCGTCGCGGCGCAGATCAGGTAGGCGAGCACGCGGGAGTAGTACTCGCGCAATGGGCGAGTGGCGAGGCCGTTGCGGCGCTCAACCGTGGTGGAAGTCATGTGCGTGCGATCCCTGGTAGTTTTTTCGACGCCTTCTCTATGCGCCTTGCAGACTGACGTCGAGCCCTTTCCGTCCGCAACGATGGCGGCGGAAATAGGGCACTTCGGCATGCAGTCTCGCGGTCACGGAGCCGACTCGGCGACAGTCGGCCCGCACAACAGCCGACAGATCATAACCAAGCCAGGTCGCATCGCCAAACCAGAGGGAGTAAACAGCGGTCACACCCGTCGGATTTGTCGCCGCCTTCTCAGAAGCGGATACGACCGGTCAGCATGTCTTTGAACATGACCCAGTCGCCAAGAAAGCTGTACAGCGGATATTGAAACGTCGCCGGGCGATTCTTTTCGAAAATGAAATGCCCGATCCAGGCGAAGCCGTAGCCGGCCAATGGCATGGCGAGCAGCCATAGCCACTGCTGAGTGGCCAATGCGTAGCCGAGAATGGCCAGCACCAGCAGGCTGCCGATAAAGTGCAATCGTCGGCAGGTTGGGTTGCTGTGCTCGGCGAGATAGAACGGGTAGAAGTCAGCAAAGCGGGTAAAGCGTTCGGCGGTTTGCGTACTCATGGCGTACCTCCTGTTATTGTCGTGGACAGATTAGGCTTCTCAGGCCTTCCGAGTCAGTGACAATCACGGCCAGTTTAGTAGCCTTGAGCGCTGCTGACCGCCATCCGAAGAACAAGAAGCACATGATCGAACGCACCACTTCCTCAAGCTGGGCGCAGGGGATCGTCCAGACGCTGGAGTCTGCAGGGATCGACTGCCGCCAGCTGTTCGACGAACTGGCCCTTGATTACGCAGCGCTGAACGACCCCGATGCGCGCTTCGCGCAAGACGACATGACCCGCCTCTGGCATCGCGCCGTGGCCGTCTCCGGCAACCCGGCGATTGGCCTGGACATGGCGCGCCAGGTTCGCCCCGCGGCGCTCAACGTGGTTGGCTATGCGCTGATGTCCAGTCGCAATCTGAAGGAAGGTTTCGCCCGGCTGGTGCGTTATCAACGGATCATCGCCGAGGGCGCTGATCTGGATTTCCAGCCCTGCGCACAGGGTTATCGGCTGAGCCTTACGATCCTCGGCGATCGGCTGCCACCGGCTCGGCAGAGTGCCGAAGGCTCATTGGCCGGGTGTCTGACGTTCTGCCGCTGGTTGTCCGGAACGATGCTGCAGCCACTAGAGGTGAGCTTCCAGGGGCGAGCACCGGACGATCTGGAGCCCTATCGGCAGCTGTTCCAGGCGCCGCTGCGCTTCGATGCGCCTCGCTATGGGCTGCTGTTCCGCCAGGTCGACGTCGAGACCCCGCTGCCAACAGCCAACGAAGCACTGGCGCAGCTGCACGACCGTTTCGCTGGCGAGTACCTTTCACGATTCGCCGACTCCCGTGTAATGCATCGCGCGCGGCAGATACTCTGCCGGCTGTTGCCGCAGGGCGAGCCGCGGCGCGAAATGGTAGCGCAGGCCCTGTGCCTGTCGGAGCGAACCCTTCAACGGCGTCTGCAGGAGGAGGGCAGCAGCTTCCAGCAGCTGCTCGACGATACCCGTCGCGATCTGGCAGTCCAGTATTTGGCTCAGCCGGATCTGGCGCCGCTGGAAATCGCCTATCTGCTGGGCTTTGCTGACCCGAGCAATTTCTACCGGGCGTTCAAGCGCTGGTTTGGCGTTACGCCCGGCGAATACCGCCTAGCCGCACGTTCGCGCCTCTAGGAACCTGTGATTGCGCACGTAGCCTTACTTACAGCATATCGGTTACTTGTATGCGCCATTCTCATGAGATGGAGTCACCCAATTGGCCAGCAGCCTGCTTGCTCTAATCGACGATATTGCAACCGTACTCGACGACGTGTCGGTCATGACCAAGGTGGCAGCGAAGAAGACCGCTGGCGTGCTGGGCGATGACCTTGCGCTCAACGCCCAACAAGTGACCGGAGTGAATGCCGACCGGGAGCTTCCAGTGGTCTGGGCAGTGGCCAAGGGCTCGTTTCGCAACAAGGCGATTTTGGTCCCTGCGGCGTTACTGATCAGTGCCTTTCTGCCCTGGGCGATCACGCCACTGTTGATGCTCGGCGGCGCCTTTCTCTGTTATGAGGGCTTCGAGAAGCTGGCCCACCGTTTTCTCCATAACGACGGCAGCGATCACGCGGAGACGGTGAAGGCGCTCGCCGACCCGTCCGTGGACATGGTGGCGTTCGAGAAGAAAAAGATCAGCGGCGCAGTGCGTACCGACTTCATCCTCTCCGCTGAAATCATCGCCATCACCCTCGGTACGGTCGCGGCGGCGTCGTTCAGTCAGCAGGTCATGGTGCTGGTGGGTATCGCCATCCTCATGACGGTGGGTGTCTACGGGCTGGTGGCTGCGATCGTCAAGCTCGACGATCTTGGCCTGGCTCTGAGCAAACGGGCGAGTAGCCTCGCCCGCGCCATCGGTCGCGGCATTCTGAGGGTCGCGCCCTGGCTGATGAAATCGCTGTCGGTCATCGGCACCGCGGCAATGTTCATGGTGGGCGGCGGCATCCTCACCCACGGTATCCGTGCCGTGCACCATTTCATCGAGACCAGCGCCCACGACGCCCTTGGGCTGCCATACGTCGGGGCGGTGCTGGGTGGGCTGCTGCCGACGCTACTCGACGCCGCGTTCGGCATCGTTGCAGGCGGCGTGGTATTGGCTTTGGTGAGCCTTGGCGGTCGGCTGTTCAAGCGCGGCTCAGGTGCCGCAGCCTGATCAGTGACGCCAGAATGCAGGAGTCAGCAACACCAGCACGGTGATGATCTCCAGTCGGCCCAGCAGCATGCCGATCGACAGCAGCCATTTTGCAGTGTCGGGCAGCGTGGAGAAGTTGCCCGCCGGGCCGATGATTTCGCCCAGCCCTGGGCCTACGTTGCAGACGGCGGTCGCCGCGCCGGTCAGCGCGGTAATCGGGTCGAGCCCGAGCAATGCCAGACATAGCGCCAGCACACCGATGGTCATGGTGATGAAGAAGGAGAAGGTGAGGATCGAGCGGACGATTTCTTCGTCGAGGTTGTGGCCGTTGTATTGCTGGCGAATCACCGCGCGGGGATGAATCAGCTGCTTGAAGTTGGCCCGCAGCAGCGAATAGGCAACCTGAAAGCGGAACATCTTCAGCCCGCCGGACGTCGAGCCCGAGCAGCCGCCGACGAAGGTGAGATAGAAGAACGCCATGACGGCGAAGCCGCCCCACTGGGTGTAGTCGTCCACCGCAAAGCCGGTGGTGGTCACCACCGACACCACGCTGAACGTGACGATGCGCAGGGCATCCAGCGCCGGAATATCGTTGTTCAGCCAGTACCAACCGCTGAACAGTAGGCTGGTGATGGCGAGCATCACGACGAAACCTCTTACCTGCTGGTCCCTGAGCAGTGCGGTGCGATGGCCGCGCAGCGTCATTACATACAGGGTGAACGGCAGGCTGCCGAGCAGCATGAAGAAGATCGCGACCCAATGGGCTGAGGGCCCGAACTTGCCCATTGACGCGTCGGAGGTGGAGAAGCCCCCCGTCGCAACCGTCGACATCGCATGGTTGATGGCGTCGAACATGCTCATGCCGGTCAACAGGAACGCCACGAACGCCGCGACAGTGAAGGTCAGATAGATGACCAGCAAATACTGGCCGGCAACATGCGAACGCGGCATGACCTTCTCCGACCAGTCTGACGACTCGGTCTGGAACAGCCGCATGCCACCGACTCGCAGCAGCGGAAGAATCGCAATCGCCATGCCGATGAAGCCGATGCCGCCCAGCCAGTGCAATAGCGAGCGCCATATGAGCAGGCCCGGCGAAGCGCTGTCCAGACCCGACAGCACCGTCGCGCCGGTTGTGGTAATCCCCGACATGGTTTCGAAGAAGGCATCTGAATAACTGATGTGCTGAATCAGCATCAGTGGCAGCGCGGCGAAACAGCAGACCACTACCCAGCTGATGGTTGTCAGGAAGTACATGTCTCTCGGGCGCAGATTGGTATTGGCCGGCCGTCCGGGCGCGACTAGGGCAAAGCCGCATGAGAAGGTGATCAGGCTTCCCCAGATGAATGCCTGTAGGTCGTCGGTGCGTTCGTAAGCCAACAGCGTCAGCATCGGGATGATCATGCTGACCGCGAGGGTGATCAGAAATATGCCGAGAATGAAACCGATGATGCGCAGAGTCGGCAGGGCCATGTAGAGGTGCTCGGCACGGTGAAAGAGGGCGGTCATTCTACTCGCGTCGTCGGCGCAGTAAACCGCTCGGCTGCTCGCGGAAAAATGTTTTCACTGCACGCTCGCCGCCTCTTCCCAAGGCAAACGGCATGAATAGAATAGCCGCCCGGGCGCCGGCCCTTTCCGGTCTCTGGGTGTTCACCTGCCATGTCCATCGACAATCCCTGCCTGACGTGCGGCGCCTGCTGCGCGTACTTCCGTGTGTCCTTCTATTTTGGTGAATGCGTATCAGCCGGAGGCGTGGTTCCGGATCATCTGACGGTACAGGTATCGCCATTTCACGTCGCCATGCTCGGTACTGACAGCAAGCCGGCCCGTTGCGCCGGGTTGCTTGGCGATGTGGGATGCGGGGTTCGCTGCAGCATGTATGAGCAGCGGGCGAGCACCTGTCGCGAGTTCGAAGCATCCTGGGAGAGCGGCGAGCACAATCCGAACTGTGACGCGGCACGGGCGGCGCACGGATTGCCGCCACTGATGCCGCCATTGCAGCCACAGCTTTCGCCGGATCGTGTGGCCTGAGCAGAGCAGCGAATAGTGCGTTGCCAGCCGGCCATCACTCGCGATACCGCGGCAACACACTCTAGAATGTCCGACCGCTTTAGGAGGTAATGGATGGACGCTCTGGACCTGCTGCTCAATCGTGTATCGGTCACTCGCCTGTGCGAGCCGGCCCCCGATGCCACTCAACTCGATCTGCTGTTCCGTGCGGCGTTACGTGCGCCGGACCATGGCCAGCTGCACCCTTGGCGGTTCCTGACCATCGAAGGTAATGCGCGGCACAAGCTCGGTGAGCTGTTCGCCGCTGCCTTGCAGTCGCGCAATCCTGCAGTCTCTGACGAAGCCTTGCAGAAGGCGCGGAACATGCCGCTGCGTGCGCCGATGCTGGTCGTGGTGGTCGCCAGCCTCAAGGTGCATCCGAAAGTGCCGGAAGGGGAACAGTTGCTCGCTGCGGGCTGTGCGGCTCACGGCATGTTGTTGGCTGCACATGCCCAGGGGATCGGTGCGGTGTGGCGAACCGGTGAGTTCGCCTATGACTCTCATGTACTCGAGGGGCTGGGTTTATCCGAGCAGGAGCGCTTGTTGGGCTTCTTCTACCTCGGGACACCGGAAGGCCGAGTACGTACCGCGCCGGTGCTCGAGCCGCAGGCGTTCGTCTCCGGCTGGGACGGTCAAACAGACGCCTGAAAATCGGACTCTCGGGGTGATTCATCTGCCAGTGGCAGGCGCAGGCTGGCGACAAAGCCGCCATCAGGATGATTGGCCAGTTGCAATCGCCCGCCGTGACGCTCGGCTGCGCGGCGGGCGATGGCCAGTCCGAGGCCATGCCCGGCAGCCGTTTGCCCAGGTGCGCGGAAAAAGGGTTCGCTGAGCTGCGGTAGATACTCATCGGCGACGCCGGGGCCGTGGTCGCGCACACTGATTACCACTTCGTCTGCTTCGCGCTGCGCATGCAGCTCCACCGGCACGCCCTCCGGATTGAATCGCAGGGCATTGCGCAACAGATTATCCAGTGCCCGTTCCAGCATATCCGTCCAGCCGGTCAGGTGAAGACCGGGTTGTACGTGGCTATCGATGCACTGAGTAGGACAGACGATACGGGCGTTGTCTTTCAATTGGTCGAACATAGCGGGTAGATCGACGGTCGCCGCCGTGCCGGGTTCGGCATCCAGGCGCGAGAGTTCGAGAATCTCGCTGATCAACGCTTCGAGCCGATCGCATTCCTTGGCCAGACGTGGCCAGATCACCTCCCGCTCGCTCGGGCTGGCGCGCTCGGCCAGTGCCTGGGCAATGCGCAGGCGTGCAAGCGGCGAGCGCAGTTCATGGGACACATCGCGCAGTAGCTGACGCTGGCTGCCGATCAGTGCCTGCAGCCGAGCGCCCATTCGGTTGAAATCGCTTGCCAGCACGCCTAGCTCGTCGCGACGTGTCGCCAGACGGGCGAGGGACTGCTGCTGATAGCTGGTCTGTCCAAGGTCATGCACTGCGCGGCGCAGCCGATCCAGCGGCCGGGTGATCGACAGCGTCAAGAGCAGGCTGAAACCGGTGAGCACCACCAGAGCGATACCCAGTGCGCTGAGCGGCCAGGCCAGGCTGCCGCGGTGCCAGGCCTGCAACTCGGGATAGGGGATGCGGTAGATGAACAGATAGGTTTCACCGCTGGTGGGGCTGGTGTAATCGGCGGTCAGCCGCCGCCAGGGTAGCTGGCGCTCGCGATCCTGATGACGCGCCTCGAAGGCGGCGGCACGGGCGGGGAAGGTACCGCGAATGATTGGTTGGCCGTTCTCCGCCAGTACCTGCACATCAACGCGGGAGCGATGCCGGTGCTGTTCCAGCAGGCGCTGTGCAGCCAGTGGGCCTTGGCGCTCGTAGACCTCCGTCCAGGTCTCAGCAAGGCCTTGGAGCGCCGGGTGGCGGCCGAGAATCCAGGCATCCTGATTCAACGCGTGGCCAAGCAGCATCGCCAGGCCGGCGACCAGCGCGATGGCCAGCCAGAAGGTTGCGAGTATGCGCCAGAACAGTGATCGCACCGGGTCTCTCCACGGCAAAAGCCCGGCACGCTTCGCCCATCGCGGGATGACGGGCGGAAGTTGCCGGGCGGGGTCTTAGATGGACGCCGGATCAGTTCTTCTGATCGCGCTCGGCCTTCCACTTGAGGAACTCGGCGCGTTCGGCGCGCTTTTCTTCCATTTTCTTCAGACCTTCATCGAAGGCTTTCTGCTGCTCGGGCTTGAGCAGGGCGCGCATGCTTTCGTGGGTCTTTTCCCGGCTGGCGTCCAGATCGTTCTGCATGGCCTTGCGCTCGGCTTCGGGCAGCTTGTCGAGGTAGCGCTGGGTGATTTCCTGGCGCTGTTTCATCTGTTCGCCCATCAGCTTACGCATGTCGCGTTGCTGCTCTTTGGTCAGGTCTAGGCCATGAAACATATGGGGAGCGCGCTTGCCACCGTGATGACCGTCTTGCATGCCGCCAGGCATGGCAACGGCGAGCGCGGGGAGGGCAGCGGCGAACAGCAGGGCTACGAGTGATTTGCGCATCTGAATACTCTCCTAAGTAGTGGACACCGGCCTTGCCGCAGCGTGATTTGCCTGATTGCTGGCGGCGGGCTGTGACCGGATGAGTTCAGTCTACGCAGGGCAAGGTCAAGGGCGGTCAGCCCAGGGTAAAGCCTCGGTAAAGACGCTCAGACGGCGTAAAGATAGCCACGGCTACGCAACGCGACGATCCGGGGGCTGCCGTCGGCATGCGGTCCGAGTTTGCGCCGCAGATTGCTGACGTGCATGTCCAGGCTGCGGTCGTAGAGCGTCAGCTTGCGACCCAGCGCATGCTGAGCCAGCGCCTGCTTGTCCATCGGCTCTCCAGGCTGGGCCAGCAGCGCTTCGAGAATTCGCCCTTCGGATAAGGTCAGACTGACTTCGACACCGCCGACGCTGGCAATGCCGCGCGCAGGGCTGTAGCAGAGGTCGCCGAGTTCGATCTGGCTCGGTGTCGTCGTCGGTTGGCTGCGGCGCAGCACGGCGCGCAGGCGTGCGGTGAGTTCGCGGGGATCGCAAGGCTTCGCCAGGTAATCGTCGGCCCCAAGTTCCAGGCCTAGGATGCGATCCAGCGGCTCTCCGCGCCCCGAAAGCATCAGCACGGGCAGATCCGGATGCTCACTGCGCAGTTGCTTGAGCAGCTCCAGGCCGCTGCCATCGGGCAGCATCACGTCCAGCACCACCGCCGCTGGTTGGTGTTGCGCCAGGGCCTGGCGCGCGCTCTTGCCATCATGGCAGGCGTGAGCGACGAAGCCTTCCTGAGCCAGCCAGCTGATCAGCAGCTCGCAGAGCTCTTCGTCATCGTCGATAAGCAGTAATTCACTCATGTCGGCTCTGTTGATCAGTTGAGCCACTGGCGCCGGCGACGTCCGCGCGAGACCAGCATGCCCAGGGTAAAACTGATGACCCCGACCGCGCCGCCCACTACGAACCATTGTTGCTGCTCGTTCAGCACTACCGGCAACTCTTTCGCTTGCTCGGTTTGCAATTGCAGGCGCAGGCGTCGATTTTCCTCTCGCAGGCGCAGCAGCAGCGCCTCGGCGGTGTCGGTACCCAGGGCCGCGGCCTGCGGTTCTGGCGCGGCTTCCGATGGCTCGAATTCGATGGGCTCGGTCGATGGAGCAGGAGCGTCCGTTATCGTTTCCTCGGCGTACAGCGCCGGGGCGAGCAGGGTCAAGGCAAACAGCAGGGCAAGCGGTCGTTGACGCATCGGAACTCCTATTTCCTTACGAGGCCGTGGACTCCCAGCGGCCGGGCAGAATCGCTATTCCCTGCTGTGTCGGCTCAGGGCAGTACTTTCTTGAACGGCTTGACCACCACGTTCACGTATACGCCAGCGGCCTTGTACGGATCGGCGTCTGCCCACTGCTGGGCGGCTTCCAGGGAATCGAACTCGGCAACAACCAGGCTGCCGCTGAAGCCGGCTTCGCCCGGATCGTTGCTGTCGATGGCCGGGTGCGGGCCGGCGAGCACCAGGCGTCCCTCGTTCTTCAGCTGCTCCAGGCGTGCCAGGTGGGCCGGGCGCGTGGCGAGGCGGTCCTGCAGGGAATTCGGTGCGTCAGTGGCGATAACGGCGTACAGCATGGTCGGTCCTCGTTCGCGTGGATTGCGGTGTAGCGGTAGAAAAGCTAAGCGCATACATGTTGGTGGCAGCAGCGTTGCCGGTGCGCTAGTCCGCACGCGTTGCATTGCCTGCCGTGCAGCGCGGCATCATAGCAAACGGCGCTTGTGGCGGAAGTGCCGCGCTTGTTCGGGGCGCAGCTAGATCGCACGGTGAACGGGATCGGCGGTCGAAGCAGGAACGAGTTTCCAGGCTCCGGCGCTGCGCCGAGGGCGCGTATGCAAGCCAAAGCCTCGGCGCGGCGTTAGACTAGCCCGCCGTTTGCATGTGAGTGCCTGTTGTTCGGGCTGGTAAAACGCCAATCGCCACGGCTTACGGTTTTTTCTCGAGGTGCCAGCACCTCACTGGAGTGCGTTACCAGATGATTGTCGATCTGCATTGCCACAGCACCGCCTCAGATGGTGCGTTGGCGCCTGCCAGGCTGGTGGAGCGCGCTCATGCACGTGGTATTCAGCTGCTGGCGCTTACCGACCACGACACGGTGGACGGTCTTGCCGAAGCGCGGCTCACCGCGCAAGGGCTCGGTATGCAGCTGGTCAACGGCATCGAGCTTTCGTGCCTGTGGAACGGGGCTACCATCCATATATTGGGCTATGCGTTCGACGCCGAAGCACCGGCATTGCAGCAGGCGATCGCGCAGTTGCACGATGGGCGCTGGCACCGCGCTGAGCTGATCGCTCAGCGACTGGAAGCGAAGGGGATGCCCGGTGCGCTTGAAGGAGCCCGAGCGATCCAGCAGGAACTCGGCGACAGTGGCAATGCACCGGCACGACCGCACTTCGCCGACTTTCTGGTACGCGCCGGTCATGTGCGTGATCGAGCCGAGGCGTTTCGCAAATGGCTGGGTTCGGGCAAGCTCGGCGATGTCAAGCAGCATTGGCCGAGCCTGGAGCAGACGGTACAGACCCTGCGTGATTCCGGCGCCTGGATCAGCCTGGCGCATCCGTGGCAGTACGATTTCACCCGCAGCAAGCGACGCCGACTGGTCATCGACTTCGCCCAGGCCGGCGGACACGCATTGGAAGTGGTCAACGGCATGCAACCGCTGGAACAGGTCGGCGGGTTGTCGACGTTGGTACGTGAGCTGGGTCTGATGGCCACAGTTGGCAGTGATTTCCATGCACCCGGCGACTGGTCGGAGCTTGGGCTGTACCGCAGCTTGCCGGAAGACCTGTCGCCGCTTTGGAGACATTTCGATCATGAGCGCCGCACACCTGCTGCCAGCTGAACAGGGAGTTTCAATGAGCCAGTTCTTCCAGATTCACCCGGATAACCCGCAACCGCGCCTGATCAAGCAGGCCGTGGAAATCATCCGCAAGGGCGGGGTGGTGGTCTATCCGACCGATTCCAGCTACGCCGTCGGCTGCTCGATGGGTAACAAGGCGGGCATCGAGCGCATCCGTCGGTTGCGCCAGCTCGATGACAAGCACAACTTCACCCTGGCCTGTCGCGATCTGTCGCAGCTGGGCCTGTTCGCCAAGGTCGATACCGCCGCCTTTCGCCTGCTCAAGGCTCACCTGCCGGGGCCGTACACGATCATCCTGTCGGCGACCCGTGAGGTGCCGCGCATGCTGCTGCATCCCAAGCGCCGCACCATCGGTCTGCGAGTACCTGCGCAGCCGATCGCCCAGGCACTGCTGGAAGAACTCGGCGAGCCGTTGATGAGTGTCAGTCTGATCCTGCCCGGACAGGAGCTGCCGATGAGCGATCCGTACGAGATGCGCGATGTGCTGGAGCACCAGGTAGACCTGATCATCGATGGCGGTTACGGTGGCGTCGAGGCATCGACGGTGGTCAGCCTGGTCGACGACCAGCCCGAGGTGGTCCGGGTCGGTTGTGGCGATCCGGCACCGTTCATGGCCTGAGGCTGAAAGGCAGCGTGCCCGTACACTATCAACTAAGGACACCCTTTTGAGCTCCATGGATTCGCAGCGGCGCGTGGTATCCGGTATGCGCCCGAGTGGTCGGCTTCACCTCGGTCACTACAACGGTGTGCTGAAGAACTGGGTCAGACTGCAGCACGAGTACGAATGCTTCTTCTGCATTGTCGATTGGCACGCACTGACCACCGACTACGAAACTTCCAGCGAAATCTCGCAGAACATCATGGATATGGCGGTGGACTGGCTGGCCGCAGGCGTTAGTCCGAGCTCTGCGACGCTGTTCATCCAGTCACAGGTGCCGGAGCACGCCGAGCTGCACCTGTTGCTGTCGATGATCTGCCCGCTGGGCTGGCTGGAGCGGGTGCCGTCCTACAAGGAGCTGCAGCAGAGCCTGCAGCACAAGGATCTGGATACCTACGGCTTTCTCGGCTACCCGCTGCTGCAGGCGGCGGACATCCTTCTTTATCGCGCCGGGCTGGTGCCGGTCGGTGCCGACCAGCTGCCGCATATCGAATTTGCCCGCGATGTCGCGCGGCGCTTCAACCATCTTTATGGGCGCGAAGCGGATTTCGAGGAAAAGGCCGAGGCGGCAATCCGCAAGCTCGGCAAGAAGACTTCGCGGCTCTATGTGAGTCTGCGCAAAAGCTATCAGGAGCAGGGTGACGTCGAAGCGCTGAACACCGCGCGCGCCATCATCAAAGAACAGCAGACCATCACCATCGGCGATCAGGAGCGGCTTTACGGCTACCTGGAAGGCTGTGGCAAGCTGCTGTTGCCCGAACCGCAGGCGTTGCTCGGCGAGTCACCGAAGATATCCGGCCTCGACGGCGGCAAGATGGCCAAGTCGAACAGCAATGCGATCTATCTGCGCGACACGCCTAACGAGATCGACGAAAAGATTCGCCGCATGCCTACCGACCCGGCGCGCGTACATCGCAACGACCCTGGTGAGCCGACGCGCTGCCCGGTGTGGCAGATGCACCTGGTGCACTCTGACCAGGGCGTTTGCCAGTGGGCCGAACAAGGCTGTCGTACTGCCGGCATCGGCTGCCTGGAGTGCAAGGCGCCGCTGATCGACGCGATCAAGTCGGACCTGGCGCCGTTGCAGGAGCGCGCGCTGGACTACGAGCAGAACCCCGATCTGGTTCGCAGCATCCTCGCCGAAGGTGCCGAGCGGGCCCGTGACGAAGCCCGTGAGACGCTGATCGAAGTCCGTCAGGCGATGGGCCTGAATTACCGCTGACGCGCGCCCGCAGCCTCTGAGGATGTCCATGCAGCAAACCGAGTCCCCCAGCACCGACGCGCTCCAACCCGGCGAGCAATTGCGCCTGGCGCTGGTCTATGGCGAGGCGGTGACCGAGCTGCCGCTGGACCTCTACATCCCGCCGGATGCGCTGGAAGTCTTTCTCGAAGCGTTCGAAGGCCCGCTGGATCTGCTGCTCTACCTGATCCGCAAGCAGAACATCGACATCCTCGATATTCCGGTCGCCGAGATCACCCGTCAGTACATGGGCTACGTCGAGCTGATGAAATCAGTGCGCCTGGAGCTGGCCGCCGAGTATCTGGTGATGGCCGCGATGCTCGCCGAGATCAAGTCGCGCATGCTGCTGCCGCGCTCGGCGGAGGTCGCCGAAGAGGAAGACGATCCGCGCGCGGAGCTCATCCGCCGGCTGCAGGAGTACGAGCGTTTCAAGGCCGCCGCCGAAGACATCGACGAGCTGCCGCGGGTCGGCCGCGACCTGCAGGTGCCGCGTCTCGATGCGCCCGAGGCACGGGCGCGCAAGCTGCTTCCGGAAGTCAGTCTGGAAGAGCTGCTGGTGTCGATGGCCGAAGTGCTGCGCCGCGCCGATATGTTCGAGAGTCACCAGGTTACCCGCGAAGCGCTGTCGACCCGCGAACGCATGAGCGAGGTGCTCGAACGCTTGAAGAATGGTGGCTTCGTTCCCTTCGTAGCGCTGTTCCGCATCGAGGAAGGGCGCCTCGGCGTGGTGGTGACCTTCATGGCCGTGCTCGAACTGATCAAGGAGTCGCTGGTCGAGCTGGTGCAGAACGAGCCCTTTGCGCCGATCCATGTGCGCAGCCGTACCGAATAGGCATTTGCAGGAGTCAATCGTGGACCTGTCCGATCCCAAGGATCTCGCTTCGCTGCTCGAAGCCTTTCTGCTCGCATCCGGCAAACCGCTATCCCTGGAGCGCCTCGGCGAGCTGTTCGAAGAAAACGAACGGCCGTCATCGGCGCAGCTGAAAAAAGCGCTCGAGGTGCTGGAAAAGTCCTGCAAGGGCCGCGCCTTCGAGCTCAAGGAGGTCGCCAGTGGTTACCGCCTGCAGGTGCGTCAGCGCTTTTCGCCGTGGGTCGGTCGGCTCTGGGAAGAGCGTCCGCAGCGTTACTCCCGGGCGATGCTGGAAACCCTGGCGCTGATCGCCTATCGCCAGCCGATCACCCGTGGTGAGATCGAGGACATCCGCGGCGTCGCGGTCAACAGTCAGATCGTCAAGACACTGCTGGAACGCGAGTGGGTTCGTGTGGTGGGCCATCGTGACGTGCCGGGTCGGCCGGCGATGTTCGCCACGACCCGGCAGTTCCTCGACCATTTCAACCTGAAGAACCTCGATGAGCTGCCGCCGCTCGCCGTGCTGCGCGAAATGGAGCCCGAGTTGCGGCCGATACTCGACGATGAGGACGCTCCGGTGCCCGTCGCCTTGCAGGCGCGGGCCGACGAGGTGGCCGACGAGGAGGCGGCGCCGCTGCGTGAGCAGACCAGCTTCCGCAGCCTGCTGGCCGAACTCGACGGCATGGAGCAGGGCCTGAAAACCGACTTCGACGATCTGCTCGAAGCGCAAGCCGCGGACAGCGACCCCGACGAGGAACAGTCGAGCCCCTGAGTGCGGCTATCGCCGGATGCCGAGAGCGTCTCGCTGCGAACGCTCGCCCGAGGCGCCCGCACTGTCTGGCTGCATGTCGCGCGCAACCATTGGCCTTGCGTCCTGTCCGAACGCCAACCGACTTCGGATGGTTTATGGTTGTCGAAGAACAAAATTCCGCAGCAGGAGAGACGCATGCACCCGCGAGTTCTGGAAGTCACCGAGCGCCTGGTCGAGCGCAGCCGCAAGACCCGCGAGCGCTATCTGGCGATGATGGCCGCCGCCGCCAGTGAAGGCCCGCAGCGAGGTGGGTTGCAATGCGCCAACTTCGCCCATGGCGTCGCCGGCTGCAATTCGCCCCAGGACAAGCAGAGTCTGCGCCTGATGAACGCGGCGAATGTCGCAATCGTTTCCGCATACAACGACATGCTGTCGGCGCATCAGCCCTACGAGCATTTTCCGGAAATGATTCGCCAGGCGCTGCGCGAGATCGGTTCGGTCGGCCAGTTCGCTGGCGGCGTGCCGGCCATGTGCGATGGCGTGACCCAGGGCGAGGCGGGCATGGAGATGAGCCTGGCCAGTCGCGAAGTGATCGCCATGAGCACCGCCGTTGCGCTGTCGCACAACATGTTCGATGCCGCGCTGATGCTCGGCATCTGCGACAAGATCGTACCGGGCCTGATGATCGGCGCGCTGCGCTTCGGCCATCTGCCGACCATCTTCGTGCCGGGTGGGCCGATGCCCTCGGGGATTCCCAACAAGGCGAAGGCCGAGGTGCGCCAGCGATACGCCGAGGGCAAGGCCAGCCGCGAGGAGCTGCTGGATTCGGAGATGAAGTCCTATCACAGCCCCGGCACCTGCACCTTCTACGGCACCGCCAACACCAATCAGGTAGTGATGGAAATCATGGGCCTGCACCTGCCGGGCTCATCGTTCGTCAACCCGTACACGCCGCTGCGCGATGCGCTGACTCGCGAAGCGGCGCATCAAGTCACGCGCCTGACCCATCAGGCCGGCAACTACACGCCGCTGTGTCAGGTGGTCGACGAGAAATCCATCGTCAACTCGGTGGTCGCGCTCAACGCCACCGGTGGTTCGACCAACCACACCCTGCATATCCCTGCGTTCGCCCGCGCGGCTGGTATCCAGCTGACCTGGCAGGACATGGCCGATCTTTCCGAGGTGGTGCCGACGCTGGCCAAGGTCTACCCCAACGGCCAGGCCGACGTGAACCATTTCCACGCCTGTGGCGGGGTGCCGTTCATGGTGCGCACGCTGCTCGACGCCGGGCTGTTGCACGAGGACGTGCACACCGTGGTCGGCAAGGGCCTGCGCCGCTACATCCAGGAGCCGTTTCTCGACGGTGACAAGCTGGTCTGGCGCGACGGCCCGACGCAGAGCCTCGATGAAAACATCCTGCGCCCTGCAGAGCGGCCATTCTCGCCGGAAGGCGGACTCCGCGTGCTGGAGGGCAACCTCGGCCGCGGCGTGACGAAGATTTCCGCCGTGGCACCCGAGCACCGTGTGGTCGAGGCGCCGGCGCGGGTATTCATCGATCAGAGCGAGCTGGCAGCGGCGTTCAAGGCCGGCGAGCTGGAGCGCGATTTCATCGCCGTGGTGCGTTTCCAGGGGCCGAAAGCCAATGGCATGCCCGAACTGCACAAGCTCACGCCGTTCCTCGGTGTGCTGCAGGACCGTGGCTACAAGGTGGCGCTGGTCACCGACGGGCGCATGTCCGGCGCCTCCGGCAAGGTGCCAGCAGCCATTCACGTCTGCCCTGAGGCGCTGGACGGCGGGCCGCTGGCGCGGGTGCGCGATGGCGACATTCTCCGCGTCGACGGCGAGACTGGCGAATTGCGAGCGCTGGTCGATCCCGCCGAATGGGATGCGCGGGAACCGGCGATTCGACCTGAAGACATGGGCATCGGCTGCGGCCGGGAGCTCTTTGCCTTCATGCGCGCCTCGTTCAGCACGGCGGAGCAGGGCGCCAGTGCATTTACCGAGAGCCTGGAGGCGCTGAAGTGAAGACGGCGCTGGTTGGAGATATCGGCGGTACCAATGCACGTTTCGCCCTCTGGCGTGATCAGCGCATCGAGCAGATTCGCGTGCTCCCCACCGCGGACTACGCGAGCCCGGAGCTGGCGATTCGCGCCTATCTGCGTGAAGTCGACCAGCCGCTGGAGGCGCTCGAAGCGGTGTGCCTGGCCTGTGCCGGGCCGGTGGGCGGCGATCTGTTTCGCTTCACCAACAACCATTGGCAGCTGAGCCGCGAAGCCTTCTGCCGCGAGCTGGGCGTGAAGGAGCTGTTGCTGATCAACGACTTCACCGCCATGGCCCTCGGCATGACGCGCCTGCATGATGGTGAGCGCATCACGGTTTGCCAGGGCGAGCCTGAACCAGGACGCCCGAGGCTGGTCATAGGGCCCGGTACCGGGCTTGGCGTTGCGGGATTGTTGCCGTTGTCGGGCGGCGGATGGCGCGCGTTGCCCGGAGAGGGCGGGCATATCTGCCTGCCGATCGGCAGCGAGCGCGAAGCGGCAATCTGGGCGCATCTGCATCGTTCGCTCGGCCATGTAAATGCCGAAGCGGTGCTAAGCGGCCCGGGGCTGCTGACGCTCTACCGCGCCTGCTGTGCGCTGGACGGGCGGCAGGTGGAGTTCGATTCGCCCGCGGGTATCACCAAGGCCGCGCTAGCCGGCGACGCCTACGCGACCGCGGTGCTGGAACAGTTCTGTTGCTGGCTGGGACGCATCGTTGGCGACAACGTGCTGACCCTCGGCGCCCGTGGCGGCGTTTACATCGTCGGTGGCGTGGTGCCGCGTTTCGCCGAGATGTTCCTGCGCAGCGGTTTCAGCGAGGCGCTGCGCGAGAAGGGGCAGATGAGCCGCTATTTCGATCACCTGCCAGTATGGCTGGTGACCGCGCCGTATCCGGGCCTCGAAGGTGCGGGCGTGGCATTGCAACCGTTGTTGGAGGGAGCCTAGGCTGCGGCATCGCGGGTCGACGGGTGACCCCATAACAACAAGAAAAGGGACGTGACGTGAGCCAAGCAGGTAAAAACATCCTTCTGGTCGATGACGATCAGGAAATCCGCGAACTGTTGCAGACCTATCTCAGCCGCTCGGGCTTTCAGGTGCGCGGCGTGCCGGACGGCGGGCAGTTTCGCGCTGCCCTGTGCGCCGAGCCGGCCGATCTGGTGATTCTCGACGTGATGCTGCCCGACGAAGACGGTTTCAGCCTCTGTCGCTGGATTCGCCAGCATGAACGGTTGGCTTCCATGCCGATCATCATGCTCACCGCCAGCTCCGACGAGGCCGATCGGGTCGTCGGCCTGGAGCTGGGTGCCGACGATTACCTGGGCAAACCCTTCAGCCCGCGCGAGTTGCTGGCGCGGATCAAGGCATTGCTGCGGCGGGTCAGCTTCGCCCAGGAGCGTGGCAGCGATGTGCTGGCCTTCGACGAGTGGCGGCTGGACATGATCAGCCACCGTCTCTTTCACGCCGACGGCGAAGAAGTCTTTCTCTCTGGCGCCGATTTCGCCTTGCTCAAGCTGTTTCTCGACCATCCGCAGCAGATCCTCGACCGCGACACCATCGCCAACGCCACGCGCGGCCGCGAGGTGATGCCGCTGGAGCGCATCGTCGACATGGCGGTCAGCCGTCTGCGCCAGCGCCTGCGCGACACCGGCAAATCGCCGCGGCTGATCCGCACCGTGCGTGGCAGCGGCTATCTCTTGGCCACCCAGGTAACGCCGCACCATGAATCTGCGCACTGAGCGGCGGCGCCTGCGGCTGGTGCCGCGCTCGCTGCTCGGACGGATGCTGCTCCTGACCCTGCTGGCGGTGTTGCTGGCTCAGGGCCTGTCGAGCCTGATCTGGCTGTCACAGCTGCGCGCCAGCCAGATGGAGGGCCTGCTGACCAGCGCCCGCAGCCTGGCGCAGTCGATGGCCGCCAGCGTCAGCTATTTCCGTTCCCTGCCGCTGGGTTATCGTCCGCTGGTACTCGATCAGTTGCGCAGCATGGGCGGCACGCGCTTCTTCGTCTCGCTCAACGACAATCCGCTGGACATGAAAATCCTCCCCGAAACGCCGCGCAAGCGGGCCGTCCTGCATGAGGTGGAGCAGGTGTTGCGCCAACGGCTCGGTGGCGAGGTGGACCTGACCATCGAGTTCGTCAGCCCGGACGACCTGCGCATCTTCAACAGCGGCATCAAGCTCGATGAACTGCCGCGCTCCTGGGCGCACTACGCGCTGGGGCTGGAGCCGCTGTCGCCACCGGTACTGGTGACGCAGATCCAGATCGCCCCGCAGGAGTGGCTCTATCTGGCCTCGCTGATGCCGGCACCCTACGTCAGCCTGGAAGACGAGGGTCTGCCGATTCAGCAGCTGTGGTTCATTGTGCTCACCAGCGCCTTTCTGCTGCTGTTCATTGGCTTGCTGGTGCGCTGGCAGAGCCGGCCGCTGAAGCGCTTGGCCAAGGCGGCGCGGGAGATGTCGGTAGGCGGCGAAGTGCGGCCTCTGACCGAGGCCGGGGCCAGTGAGATCGTCGAGGTGAGTCGCGCCTTCAACAACATGCGCGAGCGCATCAGCCGCTACCTGACCGAGCGCGGCCAGTTGTTCAGCGCGATTTCCCACGACCTGCGCACGCCGATCACGCGGCTGCGTCTGCGCGTCGAGCTGCTGGAGGATGAAGCCCAGCAGATCAAGTTCACCCGTGACCTCGACGAGCTGGAGTTGCTGGTCAAGGGCGCGTTGCAATGCGTGAAGGACACCGATATTCACGAGAACGTCGAGGCGGTGGATCTCAATCTGCTCCTCGAGCACATCGTCGAGCCGTATCAGGCCTGTGACCGCACCCGCGTGACCCTCGACGGCCACGCTTCGGCGCCTTATCCCGGCAAGCCACTGGCGCTCAAGCGCTGCATTGGCAATTTGCTGGATAACGCCTTGAAGTACGGTGAGCGCGCCCACCTGCATGTCGAGGATGGCAAGGACGCGCTGGTGCTGCACGTCGATGATGAGGGCCCCGGTGTGCCGGAACAGCGTCTCGAACAGGTCTTCGAGCCCCACGTGCGGCTCTCGGGGCAGCAGCAGGGCTACGGGCTAGGCCTGGGTATCGCGCGCAACATCGCCCATGCCCACGGCGGCGAGCTGAGCATGCGCAATCTGCAGCAGGGAGGGCTGAGGGTAACCCTGACTCTGCCGCGCTGAGTCCTGCGTCCGCCCCGCGTTACCTGAAGCGTCCCTTTGTAACGGCCTCGTGACCATCGGCCATCCCTTCGTTACCCAGTGTCCATTTTTCTGCGCATAGACTCGATCCATCGCAAGCGACCATGACTTGCAGGATAAAAACAAGAAGGTGCCCCTCCATGAATGCGTTCCATCGTCTCGCTCTATCCGTTTCCCTTGCCCTGCCTGTACTCGCCCACGCTGGTGAAGTCGAAGTTCTGCACTGGTGGACCTCCGGCGGTGAAAAGCGCGCGGCCGATACCCTGCAGAAGCTGGTCGAGCAGAAAGGCCACAGCTGGAAGGACTTCGCCGTCGCCGGCGGTGGTGGCGAGGCTGCCATGACCGTACTGAAAACCCGCGCCGTTTCCGGCAACCCGCCATCCGCCGCACAGATCAAGGGCCCGGACATTCAGGAGTGGGGCGAACTCGGCCTGCTCGCCAACCTCGATGACACCGCCAAGGCCGAGCGCTGGGACGAACTGCTGCCCGAGCAGGTGCGCAAGATCATGCAGTACGACGGCTCCTACGTGGCCGTGCCGGTCAACGTGCATCGGGTCAACTGGCTGTGGATCAACCCGGAGGTGTTCGAGAAGGCCGGCGCCAAGCCGCCGAAGACCCTCGATGAATTCTTCGCCGCGGCGGACAAGCTCAAGGCCGCCGGCTTCATTCCGGTCGCCCATGGCGGCCAGCCTTGGCAGGACGGCACCGTGTTCGAGGGTTTCGTACTGAGCATTCTCGGCCCGGACGACTATCACAAGGCCTTCGTCGAGCTGGATAACGACACCCTGACCGGCGACAAGATGGTCCAGGCCTTCACCGCCCTGAAAAAGCTGCGCGACTACATCGATGCCGATGCCGCCGGGCGCGAGTGGAACCGTGCTACCGGCATGGTCATCGACGGCAAGGCTGGCATGCAGATCATGGGCGACTGGGCCAAGAGCGAGTTCACCGCCGCCAACAAGGTCGCCGGCAAGGATTACCAGTGCCTGCCATTCCCCGGCACCCAGGGCAGCTTCGCCTTCAATATCGACTCCCTGGCGATGTTCAAGCTCAGCAACGACGACAACCGCAAGGCTCAGGAAGACCTGGCGCGCACCGTGCTGGAGCCGGAATTCCAGACCTTCTTCAACCAGAACAAGGGCTCGATTCCGGTTCGCCAGGACCAGGACATGAGCGAGTTCGATGCCTGTGCCCAGCAGTCGATGACCGACTTCAAGGAAGCCGCCAAGGGCAGCGGTCTGCAGCCCAGTCTGACTCATGGCATGGCTGCTTCTAGCTACGTGCAGGGCGCGGTGTTCGACGTCGTCACCAACTTCTTCAACGACCCCAAGGCCGACCCGCAAAAGGCGGCCAAGCAGCTGGCGGCGGCGATCAAGGCCGTGCAGTAACGCCAAGGGCGGACCGCCTCCGCCCGGTTCCCGAAACGTGCGTCCCGGTACAGGCTTTGGCCTGTGCCGCGGGCGACGACATCCCGGATTTCCATGAGGGATCAAATCCATGAGCTCCATCGCGCTTCAAGCCAGGCCCGCCAAGGCCTCGCCGCTCGACGCCCTGCAGCGCTGGCTGCCCAAGCTGGTGCTGGCGCCGAGCATGCTGATCGTGCTGGTCGGCTTCTACGCCTACATCGGCTGGACCTTCCTGCTCTCGTTCACCAATTCACGCTTCATGCCCAGCTACAAGTGGGTCGGCCTGCAGCAATACGAGCGACTGTGGGATAACGACCGCTGGTGGGTCGCCAGCCAGAACCTGCTGGTCTTTGGCGGCCTGTTCATCGCCATCAGCCTGACCATCGGTGTCGTGCTTGCCGTACTGCTGGATCAGCGTATTCGTCGCGAAGGGCTGATCCGCACCATCTACCTGTATCCCATGGCACTGTCGATGATCGTCACCGGCACCGCCTGGCAGTGGCTGCTCAATCCCGGCCTGGGCCTGGACAAGTTGCTGCGCGACTGGGGCTGGGAAGGCTTTCGCTTCGACTGGCTGGTCGATCCGGATCGGGTCATCTATTGCCTGGTGATCGCCGCGGTTTGGCAGGCCTCGGGCTTCGTCATGGCGCTGTTCCTCGCCGGTCTGCGCAGCGTCGATCAATCGATCATCCGCGCAGCCCAGGTGGATGGTGCGAGCCTGCCGACCATCTACCTGCGCATCGTGCTGCCGAGCCTGCGCCCGGTGTTCTTCAGTGCCTTGATGATTCTGGCCCATATCGCGATCAAGAGCTTCGACCTGGTGGCGGCGATGACTGCCGGTGGTCCGGGGTATTCCAGCGATCTGCCAGCGATGTTCATGTACGCCCATACCTTCACCCGCGGCCAGATGGGCCTGGGTGCGGCGAGCGCCATGCTGATGCTCGGCGCGGTGATGGCGATCATCGTGCCTTATCTGTACTCCGAGCTGAGGAACAAGCGCCATGTCTGACTTCGCGCAACCGCGCCTGACCCTCGGGCGCCTGGCCATCCATGCCACCCTGCTGCTGGCGTGCGCCGTCTACCTGGTGCCGCTGATCGTGATGCTGCTGACCAGCTTCAAGACCCCGGAAGACATCCGCACGGGCAACCTCCTGAGCTGGCCGCAAGCTTTCAGTGCGATGGGTTGGCTGACCGCCTGGGACAGCATCGGCGGCTACTTCTGGAACTCGGTGAAGATCGTCATTCCAGCCGTGCTGATTTCCACCGCGCTGGGCGCACTTAACGGGTATGTGCTGTCGATGTGGCGCTTCCGTGGTTCGCAGCTGTTCTTCGGTCTGCTGCTGTTCGGCTGCTTCCTGCCGTTCCAGGTGATCCTGCTGCCGGCGTCCTTCACCCTCGGCAAGCTCGGCCTGGCCAATACCACCACCGGTCTGGTGTTGGTCCATGTGGTCTACGGTCTGGCCTTCACCACACTGTTCTTCCGCAACTTCTACGTCAGCGTGCCGGATGCGCTGGTGCGCGCGGCGCGGTTGGATGGTGCCGGCTTCTTCACCATCTTCGGCCGCATCCTGCTGCCGATGTCGGTGCCGATCATCATGGTCTGCTTGATCTGGCAGTTCACCCAGATCTGGAACGACTTCCTCTTCGGCGTGGTGTTCGCCAGTGGCGACACCCAGCCGGTCACCGTGGCGCTGAACAACCTGGTGAACACCAGCACCGGTGCCAAGCAATACAACGTCGATATGGCCGCCGCGATGATCGCTGGCCTACCCACACTGGTGGTCTACGTGGTCGCCGGCAAATATTTCCTGCGCGGGCTGACTGCCGGCGCCGTCAAGGGTTGAGGAGAACAACAATGGCTTCCCTGGAACTGCGCAACGTTCAAAAGAGTTATGGCAACAGCCAGATAGCGACGCTGAAAGACATCGCGCTGAAGATCGACGCCGGTGAATTCCTCATCCTCGTCGGCCCTTCGGGCTGCGGTAAATCCACCCTGATGAACTGCATCGCCGGGCTGGAGAACATCACCGGCGGCGAGATTCTCGTCGACGGCGAGGACATCAGCCAGGCCAGTCCGAAGGATCGCGACATCGCCATGGTGTTCCAGTCCTATGCGCTGTATCCGACCATGAGCGTGCGCGACAACATTGCCTTCGGCCTGAAGATGCGCAAGGTGCCGGCGGCGAAGATCGAGGAGGAGGTGGCGCGGGTCGCCAAGCTGCTGCAGATCGAACCGTTGCTCGAGCGCAAGCCGTCGCAGCTCTCCGGTGGCCAGCAGCAACGCGTGGCCATGGGCCGGGCGCTGGCGCGGCGGCCGAAGATCTACCTGTTCGACGAGCCGCTGTCGAACCTCGATGCCAAGCTGCGGGTGGAGATGCGCACCGAGATCAAGCTGATGCACCAGCGGCTGAAGACCACCACTGTGTACGTCACCCATGACCAGATCGAGGCGATGACCCTCGGCGACAAGGTCGCGGTGATGAAAGATGGCGTGATCCAGCAGTTCGGCACGCCCCACGAGATCTACAACAACCCGGCCAATCTGTTCGTCGCCAGCTTCATCGGCTCGCCGCCGATGAACTTCGTACCGCTGCGCATCCGTCAGCGTGACGGGCGCTGGGTGGGTGTGCTCAACAGCGAGCAGGGCAGCTGTGAATTGCCGTTGCCGATTATCAGCGACGACGGGTTGCGTGATCGCGAACTCATTCTCGGCATCCGACCGGAACAGATCGGCCTGGCTCCAGCAGGATCAGCGGATTTTTCTCTGGCGGTCGACATCGAAGTGGTGGAACCCACCGGGCCAGACACCTTGGTGGTGTTCACGCTGAATCAGGTCAAGGCCTGCTGCCGCTTGGCGCCGGATCAGGCGCCGCGGGTGGGGGAAACGCTCAATCTGCAATTCGATCCGCGCCGGGCGCTGCTGTTCGATGCCCAGACCGGCGAGCGGCTGGGCGTGGTGCAGCCTGCGCCCGTGCGTGAGAGCAAGGTCACCCGACTGGTTTCCAACGGAGCGGGTACCGCGCAGTGAAATGCCGCCTGCCTTGCCAGCAGGCGGTGCGAAAGGTGGATGGTTACAGGAATGAACAGAGTCGTCTCGGCTCGATCCAGCGATCAATAACAACAAAAGCGGAGTGGATATGAAAAAAAACCTGACAGCCCTGGGCGTAGCGACTGCCGTTGCCGCGATGGCCCTGCCATTGAGCGGCCATGCCCTGGAATTCACCGGCTACATGCGTAGCGGCGTCGGTGAATCGGTCAACAGCGACTCGCAATCGTGCTTCCAACTGCCCGGCGCACCGACCAAGTACCGCCTCGGTAACGAATGTGAGCAGTACGGCGAGCTGGACCTTCGTCACGACCTCTACACCTTTGCCGATGGTTCGGTGCTGAGCGTGGAGGGCATGGCGGCGCTGTACAACCAGTACAACCATACCCCGAAGTTCACCGGTGATCATGGCTGGGCGCGGATGGTGCAGGCCTATGCCGAGTGGAGCAAGGTGCCGGCGCTGAACAACGGTTCTTTCTGGGCTGGTCGCCGCTTCTACAAGCGTAACGACATCCATATCTCCGATTTCTACTACTGGAACCAGAGCGCCACCGGCGCCGGTGTCGAGGACATGGAGATTGGCGGGCTGAAGTACAGCTACGCCTTCTCGCGCAAGGACAGCGTATTCCAGAAGGACTACGTCAATCGCCACGACTTCAACGTTGGCGGCTTCGACAGCAACCCGGGCGGGGAGCTGGAATTTGGCCTCAGCTACATCGACAAACCCAGTCGAGACGACGCCAATAGTGGTTGGGCGCTGACGGTGCAGCACGTGCAGTCCGACTTTCTCGGTGGCAAGAACACCCTGGCGTTGCAATATGGCGAAGGGCCCGGCACCGGCCTCGGCTATACCGGCGACGTGACCCTGGACGAAAGCGCCAAGAGCTGGCGCGTGGTGGAGTATTTCGACTGGCAGTTGACGCCGCGCTTCGGCGGCCAGTTCCAGGTGGTCTACCAGAAGGACAAGCGTGCTGACGGCGGCGATCAGGACTGGTGGTCGGTGGGTGCGCGCCCGGTCTATGCGTTCAGCGAGCAGTTCAAACTCGTCGCCGAAGTAGGGCATGACCAGATCGATGCCACCGACGGCACGCGCAAGCTGAGCAAGTTCACCGTCGCGCCGACCTGGTCACCCGCCGGTCCTGGCTTCTGGGCGCGGCCCGAGTTCCGTCTGTATTACACCTACGCCAGCTGGAACGATGCCGCGCAGCGTGCCGCCAACCTGATGGCTGAGGGCTCTGCGTTGTCCGACACCGGTGCGTTCGGCAATGCGCAGCACGGTTCGAACTTCGGCGTACAGGTAGAACACTGGTGGTAAGAGTCGCGCCTTAGCGCGTCGCCATCCAGATCAGCAGTCCGGCCTGGAACAGCGCCAGCGCGATCAGGCAAACGATGGTGAATCGCAGCGCACCGTCTTCACGGCGGAAGCGGGCGATTCGCTCCTGCAGTTCACGAATCTGGTTTTCCTGCGCCTGCAGGTTGCGGTCGGCCTGCTCCAGCATCGCCGCGGCATCCTGCAGTTCAACGACCTGTACCTTCTCGCCGTTCCAGTCGGGGCGCAGCGCGCTGACCCGCGGCGCGCCGTAGGTCGCCTTGGCCGCCTGATCCTTGGGGAAGTCGATATCGAAACCCTGGGTGCGCAGGCAGTGGTCACGGCGCAGGCGCTGATCGTCACTCGCTACGTCCTTGGGCAGCGATCCGCCCTCGACCAGATAATGGCCCCAGCGTCGCTGTGCCCACGCGGCGCCTTGCGCCAGCAAAAAACGGCCGAGTCCGCGATTGGCCGGTTCCAGCCGCAAACCCGAGTCCGGCCCGAAGCGCAGCTCCTTGCTGCGGTGATCGGCCCAGACCTCCAGCACGTTGTTCTTGCGCGAGCGCACCTGGCCGGGAATGTTGATGAACATTCGTAGCAGGCTCTGCTCAGGTGTATGCCGTTCCAGCTGGGCAAGCTCGACGAAGCACAGCGGGCGCGCGCCGCCGTCGCGCTCGGTTGGCAGCGGGGCCAGGCGCAGCAAGCGGAAACGGTCAGGCTTAAGCTCCGCCCACGGATGCTTTGGCGGTGCCGGCTGTGTGTTGTCGGTGCTCTGGGCGGTTTCGGTGTCAGTCATCTGCGCGTTCCTGGCCTGCGCGGCGGCTCGTTCCGGAGTGATATCGTGCCATCGTCACGGGGCTATCGGCTGCGCAGCGCCTAACTGGAGGCTGGCAGGATGCCATTAGCTCGCAAAAAGTGCTGGATGTGCTCGAGCACGCCGCGTGCGAGCGGCAGATTCGGGTCGTCGTAAGAAGCCAGCTGCGCGGCACTCGCCGGCACGATGCGCAGCACATGGTTCATGCCGTCGATCAGTGCCAGTCTGGCGTCAGGCTTCGCTCGCTGCAGCGCTTCAGCGTCTTCGACGCCAACCTGGATGTCATGGCGCCCCTGAAGAATCAACGCCGGAACATCCACCGCCGCGAAGGCCGCGGCCGGGTCGTAGGCGAACAACGAGATCAGATAAGGCTGCACGCTGGGTCGGAACAGCACCTGCAGTGGTTCGGGCACTTCGGCGTGGGCGCGTCCGGCCTTGAGTTCGTCAATCAGGAATTGGCTGGTGGCGAGCAGCGCGGGCGGCAGGCGACCCTGCAACTGCGCACGCAGCACTTCGTCGATCGGCCTGCCGCTGCCGGCGATGCTGATCAGCGCGGCGGCTCCCGACTTCGGCGCGGCGAGACTGGCGATCAGTGCGCCCTCGCTGTGGCCGACGAGGATCAGCTCGCTGAAGCGGGGGTCGCCCTTGAGCCTCGTGCTCCAGGCCAACGCGTCGCTGACGTAGGCGTCGACGCTGAGGTCGCGCTCGTTCGGTGCGGCTGCCAGGCTGGCGCCGACGCCGCGCTTGTCATAGCGCAGGCTGGCCACGCCTTGTCGCGCCAGGCCCTGGGCGAGGCGTTTGAGGCTGTCGTTGTGCCCGGCCGGGTTGTTGCCGTTGCGGTCGGTCGGCCCGGAGCCTGCGATCAGCAGTGCCACTGGCACCGGTTGTTCACTCTTGGGCAACAGCAGGCTGCCCTGCAGTACGCCGTTGCCGGTGTCCAGATTCAGGGTCTGATTGAGCAGGGTCTGCGCCTGCGAGAGAGAGGGCATGGTTAGTAGCAGCAGTATCAGCAGGGCACGCATGGATGGACTTCGTTGGTCACGGAGCAGGTTGGACGCAGCAATCGGCGCAAAGGTCAGTATGCGCCGGCAACAGGGGCGATGACACCGCAGCGCCCTCAGGTATACTTCCGGCCCCTGTTTTTCGGTCGATCGCGGAGCGTCCTGCATGTCCGGCAATACCTACGGCAAGCTGTTCACCGTCACCACTGCCGGCGAAAGCCATGGTCCTGCGCTGGTGGCTATCGTCGACGGTTGCCCGCCCGGGCTGGAGCTGTCGCTGGAAGATCTGCAGCGCGACCTCGACCGTCGCAAGCCGGGTACCAGCCGGCATACCACCCAGCGTCAGGAAGCCGACGAGGTGGAAATCCTTTCCGGTGTGTTCGAAGGCAAGACCACGGGTTGCCCGATCGGCCTGCTGATCCGCAACACCGATCAGAAGTCCAAGGACTACTCGGCGATCAAGGACCAGTTCCGCCCGGCCCATGCCGACTACACCTATCACCACAAGTACGGTGTGCGCGACTACCGCGGCGGTGGCCGCAGCTCGGCGCGCGAGACTGCCATGCGCGTGGCGGCCGGTGCCATTGCCAAGAAGTATCTGGCGACCCTGGGTATCGTCGTTCGCGGCTATATGAGCCAGCTCGGCCCGATCGAGATCCCGTTCAAGACCTGGGATAGCGTCGAGCAGAACGCTTTCTTCAGCCCCGATCCGGACAAGGTGGCGGAGCTTGAGGCCTACATGGACCAGCTGCGTCGCGACCAGGATTCGGTGGGCGCGAAGATCACCGTGGTTGCCGAAGGCGTGCCGCCGGGACTTGGCGAGCCGATCTTCGACCGCCTGGATGCCGAGCTGGCCCATGCGCTGATGAGCATCAACGCGGTCAAGGGCGTTGAGATCGGCGCCGGTTTCGCCTCGGTCGCCCAGCGTGGCACCGAGCATCGCGATGAGCTGACGCCGCAGGGTTTCCTTTCCAACAATGCCGGCGGCATTCTTGGCGGCATTTCCAGTGGTCAGCCGATCGTCGCTCATCTGGCGCTCAAGCCGACGTCCAGCATCACCACACCAGGGCACTCGATCGATGTCAGCGGCGCGCCAGTGGATGTCATCACCAAGGGTCGCCACGACCCCTGCGTCGGCATTCGTGCCACGCCGATCGCCGAAGCGATGATGGCCATCGTGCTGCTCGATCACCTGCTGCGTCATCGCGGACAGAACGCCGATGTGCAGGTAACGACGCCGGTGCTGGGCCAGCTTTGACCAGCAATCGGCACCCTGCGAGCCGCACGCGGTTGGCTTCGATGCCTCCGCTTGCGGCCTGAAGCCTGCCGCGCATGAATGCTCCGTTGCCGTACTGGCGCCTGTCCGGCTTCTATTTTTTCTACTTCGCCTTGCTCGGCTCCACGGCGCCGTTTCTCGGGCTGTACTTCGATCATCTGGGTTTCTCGCCGGAGCGGATCGGCGAGCTGATCGCCATTCCCATGCTGATGCGCTGTCTGGCGCCGAATCTCTGGGGCTGGCTGGGCGATGCCACCGGGCGACGTCTGGAAATCGTCCGTCTCGGTGCCCTGTGCACCTTGCTGTCCTTCGGTCTGATCTTCTTCGACAAGAGCTTTGCCTGGCTGGCGATGGTGATGGCGTTGCATGCCTTTTTCTGGCACGCCGTCCTGCCGCAGTTCGAAGTCATCACCCTGGCCCATCTGCATGAGCAGGCCGAGCGCTACAGCCAGGTCCGGTTGTGGGGCAGCATTGGTTTCATCCTCGCGGTGGTCGGGCTCGGGCTGCTGTTCCAGCGGCTGAGTCTTGATCTCTACCCAACAGCCGTGGCCGTGGTCATGGTGGGTATCGTGCTGAGCAGCCTCTGGGTGCCCAATGCCCATCCGCGTCAGCGCGCCGAAGTGGCCGGGGAGGGTGGTTTTCTCGCCCAGCTGCGCCGACCGGGGGTGCTGGCGTTCTATGCCTGCGTGGCGCTGATGCAGTTGGCGCACGGGCCGTACTACACCTTCTTCAGCATCCACCTGGAGGCGCTCGGTTACAGCCGCAGCTTTATTGGACTGATGTGGGCGCTGGGCGTAGTGGCCGAAATTCTGCTGTTTCTGGTGATGGCGCGCCTGTTGGCGCGCTTCTCGCTTCGCCTGGTGCTGCTGGCCAGCTTCCTGATCGCCGCGCTGCGCTGGGTCCTGCTGGGGCAGTTTGCCGATCATCTTGCCGTGCTGCTGATCGCGCAGCTGATGCACGCGGCGACCTTCGGTAGCTTCCACGCCGCCGCGATTCACTTTGTCCAGCGCAGTTTCGGCCACCGCCAGCAGGGCCAGGGTCAGGCGCTATACGCCAGTCTGTCCGGCATCGGCGGGGCCCTGGGGGCGCTTTACGCCGGCTATGCCTGGTCCGGCCTCGGGCCGGGCTGGTCGTTCGCCATCGCCAGCCTGGCGGCATTGGCTGCAGCCGTTATCATTGCCTTCCGCTTGCAGGAGCACCGAGCCTGACTGCCACGCGTCGCCAATTTCGTTTCGGGGCGAACTGAAAAATGCGCGCCCCGCAGCCCAGCAAATTCCTGCCTGGCCGGTAGCGACCGACCAGACGACTTTTCGGAGAGCCGAACATGAGTGTCCTCAGCGTCTATCACGAGACCCGACCCGACCAGCCGCTCAAGGTGCTGACCCACGCCGAAGACATCGCCGCGACCCTCTCCGAGGTCGGCGTGCAGCTGGAGCGCTGGGAGGCCAGCGCGCCGATCGCCGCCGGTGCCAGCCAGGAAGAGGTGATTGCCGCCTACCGGCCGCAGATCGACAAGCTCATGACCGAGCGCGGCTTCGTCACGGTCGATGTGATCAGCGTGACCCGCGACCATCCACAGAAGGACGAGCTGCGCGCGAAGTTCCTCGACGAGCATCGACACGCTGAAGACGAGGTGCGCTTCTTCGTCGCCGGGCGCGCGCTGTTCAGTCTGCACATCGAGGACATGGTCTACGCCGTACTCTGCGAAAAGCACGACCTGATCTCAGTGCCCGCCGGCACACGCCACTGGTTCGACATAGGCGAGGAGCCGCACTTCGTCGCCATCCGCCTGTTCAAAAACCCCGAAGGCTGGGTCGCCGAGTACACCGGCGAAAGCATCGCCGATCAGTTCCCGCGACTGGACGACTGAACTGCCGGTCAAGGTGATCCTCACCGACATCGAAGGCACCATCAGCTTGGTCAGCTTCGTTTTCGACGTGCTGACCCCTGAGCTCGCGCGCATCTGCCGGTGTACACCGCCTGCCGTGCCGTAGCCCGCGGTAGCTGCGCAGATCGAGACAGTGCGAGGTGTTTGTTCTTTCCGATGTAGTCGATGGGTTCAATGCCACACAACAGGCGGTACGCAGGTCTGGGGGCTGGGCGTGATGGCGGCGCGCTAGGCGAGCAGAAATCGTCGTCAGCGCTGCGCAGATCGGCCCGCTCGCTATTGAGCTGCCCTGGCCAAGGGAACTGAACCCTGCCGCCGTGCTGGCATCCTAAGTTAGGTACTCACCCAAACAGGAGCGTACCCATGGGAGACGCCTTCGGCGGTATTTTCGGCCTGCTCATTCTGATACTGGATATCTGGGCGATCATCAGCATTGTTCGTAGCGACAGCACCGGCGGCAAGAAGGTGCTCTGGGTTCTTCTGATTGTTCTGCTGCCAGTGCTCGGCCTGATCATCTGGGGGATCATGGGGCCGCGCGGCAATCGGCCCGATGCCCGTGGACCTTATCGGTAACGATTGATGGAAAGCCTGAGTGGACCGCTAGCGATTGTGGTGCTGGTGTTGGACGTCCTGGCAATCGCCTATGTCTGGCGCAGTCGTATCGAAATCGGTCGCAAAGTCGTTTGGTCATTTGTGATCCTGCTGCTGCCTGTGGTCGGGTTGATCATGTGGGCGGCAGCGGCGGGGCCGTTCGGCAAGGCGCGGCTCTGACGCATGTGGTGCAGCGGGTTGGTGATCGGCCTGCTGATCCTTTTTATGGAAGCCGCACTGGCTGACGACGCGGTGGCATGGCAGGCGCTGCGTGAAGGGCGGGCCATCCTGGTTATGCGCCATGCATTCGCGCCTGGGCTAGGCGATCCGCCGGGCTTTGTCCTCGAAGACTGTAAAACTCAACGAAATCTGAATGAGCAGGGCCGCGCGGAAGCCCAGCGTTGGGGCGTCCGACTGCGCGAAGCGGGCCTGACCGGAGTGCGTCTGTTCAGCAGCCGTTGGTGTCGCGCGCTCGAAACCGCCGAGCACATGGCGCTCGCGCCGGTGGAGCCTTTGCCGGCCCTGGATTCGTTCTTTGCTTCTCCTGTAAGCGAGCAATCGCATACCGCGGCACTGCGCGAGGCCGTCGGTCAGTTGCAACCGTCCGAGGTGGCGATTCTGGTCACCCATCAGGTCAATATCACCGCGCTGACCGGGATATTTCCGCAATCCGGCGAGGGACTGATCCTCGAGCTGCCGTTGGCTAGCCCGCCCAGGGTGCTGTTGCGTCTCGCGCCGCCTTAGCCGCCCTTGGTCTCTTTGGCCCCTTGGGAGTAGTCGTCCCAGATATGGATCGCTGCATAAGCGCGCCATGGACGCCAGGCTTCGGCCCGGTCTGCCAGTGCCTTGGCACTGATGCCATCCGGCCCCCACAGCGGCGCCTTGAGCAGGCCCAGATCGGCGGCGGGAAAGGCGTCGGCGACACCAAAGCCACGCAGCGCAATGTACTCGGCAGTCCATGGCCCGATTCCTGGCAGCTCGCACAGCCGCCGGACCAGCGTATCGGCGCCATCTTCCACGTGCAGGTGCAACGCACCCTCGGCCACTGCAGCGGCCAGTCGGCGTAACGCCTGGGCGCGCTTGGCCGGCATGCCGATGTTTTCCAACTGGTCATCGGCGATTGCCTGCGCCGTGGGAAATAGCATCTCCAGCCCGGCTGGCGCCTGCGGCAATGGTTCGCCGAGACGCTCCACGATTCGGCGGGTAATCGTCACAGCCGCCTTGACCGTAACTTGCTGGCCGACCACCGCGCGTACAGCCTGCTCGAACGGGTCGTAGGCCGCCAGCAGACGCAGGCCGGGTTGCGCCGCAACCAGCGGGCCGAGTGCCGGGTCGCTGACGAAATGCGCGGCGATCGCCTGCGGGTCGGCGTCCAGGTCGAACATCTTGCGCACCTTGGCGACCAGCGGCTGGGTGGCGCGCCGCAGCGAGTCGCTGAGCATGAGCTCGAGAACGGGCCGGTCGTCCGCCGCGTTCACGCTAAGCCAGCCGCTGGCATCGCCCAGGCGCAGCGTGCGGGCATAGCCACCTGGGTCCAGGCGCTCCACGCCGGGTAGCAGACGCAGCGCGAAGTGACGCTGGAACTGTTGCCAATCCCAGGGTTCGAGGTAGGGCAGGAGTATGGTTTCGCTCATTTCCAGACCCTAGCGTCTGTGCGCCGCTTTGTCGCCCCGAAGTGTGCTTTCGAGCCCCTGTGATTCCCCCTGTCATCTTGGCCAACGTAGAATGCGCCTCTTTCCGGTGGGCGATCCGATCGCCTGTCCCAGCCAGCTTGCAGGGGTCGCAGCGCTCTGCTCGGTGCCTGCCAAGGGAGATACCCCTATGAGCGACTTCCAGGAAACCCTCTATGAGGGATACGGGCAGCGGTTCCAGGTGGACAAGCTGCTGCACGAGGTGCGTACCGGGCACCAGCATCTGGTCATCTTCGAGAACGCCCGCATGGGACGCGTCATGGCCCTCGACGGAGTGATCCAGACCACCGAAGCCGACGAATTCATCTACCACGAGATGCTTGCCCACGTGCCGGTACTGGCGCACGGGCTGGCACGTCGCGTGCTGATCATCGGCGGCGGTGACGGTGGCATCCTGCGCGAGGTGGCACGCCACCGCGATATCGAAAGCATCACCATGGTCGAGATCGACGGCGCCTTGGTGGACGTGTGCAAGGAATTGCTGCCGAACCATTCCGCCGGCACCTTCGATGACCCGCGCCTGAGGCTGGTGATCGAAGACGGCATGCGCTTCGTGGCAAGCACCGAAGAGAAGTTCGACGTCATCATTTCCGACTCCAGCGATCCCGTCGGTCCCGGCGAGGTGCTGTTCTCGGAGGACTTCTATCAGGCCTGTCGCCGCTGCCTGAACGAAGGCGGCATCTTCGTCGCGCAGAACGGCACGCCGTTCATGCGGCTGGGCGAGGTACAGACCACTGCCAAGCGCCTGCATGGCTTGTTTGCGGACTGGCATTTCTTTCAGGCCGCAGTGCCGACCTACATCGGCGGCGCCATGACCTTCGCTTGGGGAGCCTGCTGCGCAGAGAGCCGCAAGCTGCCTCTGGAAACCCTACTACAGCGATACGCCGGCAGCGGCATCGTTACGCGGTATTACAACCCGCACGTGCATCTCGGTGCTTTCGCACTGCCTCAGTACGTGTTGCACGCGATCGCCAAGCCCAGCAACGACTGAGGTCAAGTGTGACGAGCGTCTCGAAACGGGGCGCTATGCCTCAGTAGATGACGTGGCCCGCCCGAAAACGGTGCGGGCTTTTTTGTACTAGGTCGTAACTTCCTGTTTTGAAAGGGATTGTTCTCGTGGCGCGGGGTTTGCACTGTGACTGGGCACGTATGCGCTCGAGGGCTTTGCATGGACCGCGTTTTCTACGACGAAATGTTCGACCCCCAGGGCGGCTGCCGACCTCACTACCAGCCATTTTCCAGCTGGCTGTCGAGCACGCCGGCCGATATGTTGGACCAGCGCCGACGCGAGGCCGATCTACTGTTCCACCGGGCTGGCATCACCTTCACGCTGTACGGCGATGAGCAGGGCACAGAGCGTCTGATTCCTTTCGATACCATTCCGCGCTCCATCCCGATGAGCGAATGGCGCATGGTCGAGCGCGGGTGTGTCCAGCGGGTCCAGGCGCTCAACCTGTTCCTTGCCGATATTTACCACGATCAGCGCATCCTCAAGGCAGGCGTCATCGCACCGGAGCAGGTGCTCACCAACGAGGGCTATCAACCAGCCATGCAGGGGCTCGACCTGCACGGGGACATCTACGCGCACATCGCTGGCGTGGATCTGGTGCGCGACGGCGACGGCACCTATTACGTACTCGAAGACAATCTGCGCACACCCAGCGGCGTGAGCTACATGCTCGAAGACCGCAAGATGATGATGCGGTTGTTCCCCGAGCTGTTCGCCGCACAGCGCATTGCGCCGATCAACCACTACCCGAATCTGCTGCTGGAAACGCTCAAGCATTCGAGCCCGATGGATAATCCCTGCGTGGTGGTGATGACGCCAGGTCGGTTCAACAGCGCCTTTTTCGAGCACGCCTTTCTGGCGCGGGAAATGGGTGTCGAACTGGTCGAGGGGGCGGATCTGTTCGTTCGCGACGAGCACCTGTACATGCGTACCACCTCCGGCGCGCGCCAGGTGGATGTGATCTACCGCCGACTCGACGATGGTTTTCTTGATCCGCTGGCCTTCAATCCCGATTCGACCCTGGGTGTGCCAGGCCTGCTCTCGGCTTATCGGGCAGGCAACCTGGTGCTGGCCAATGCCATCGGTACCGGCGTGGCGGATGACAAATCGATCTACCCATTCGTCCCGGACATGATCCGCTTCTATCTGGACGAGGAGCCGATTCTCGCCAATGTGCCGACCTGGCAGTGCCGCAAGCCAGACGAGCTGTCCCACGTTCTGGCCCACTTGCCGGAGTTGGTGGTCAAGGAAACCCAAGGCTCCGGCGGGTACGGCATGTTGGTTGGCCCTGCGGCCAGCGTGAGCGAGATCGAAGCCTTTCGTGCCCGGTTGAAGGCCAATCCGGCAGCCTACATCGCTCAACCCACACTGAGCCTGTCGACCTGTCCAACCTTCGTCGAAAACGGCATCGCACCACGACACATCGACCTTCGACCCTTCGTGCTCAGTGGCCGCGAGACACGTCTGGTCCCTGGAGGGCTGACCCGAGTTGCGCTGCGTGAGGGCTCGCTGGTGGTCAACTCGTCGCAAGGCGGCGGAACCAAGGACACCTGGGTTGTGGAGGATTGCTGAATGCTGAGTAGAACCGCTGCCGACCTGTACTGGATGTCCCGCTATCTGGAGCGTGCCGAGAACATGGCGCGCATGATGGATGTGAGCTATTCGCTGTCGCTGATGCCGCAAAGCGGACGCGGCGATGGCCTCGACGAGCTGGCGATGCCGCTGCTGATCACCGGCACCCTGGATGAATACCTGCGCTGCCACGGCCAGCTGAATGCCGAGCGGATGCTGCACTTCTTCGCACTTGAGGAAGCCAACCCCGTCAGCTTGTTCAACTGCCTGCGCCTGGCTCGCAGCAACGCCCATGCCGTGCGCGGCCGCATCACCTCGGATATGTGGGAGAACATCAATGCGGCCTGGCTGGAAATGCGTGGCATCGCCGAGCAGGGCCTGGGGCGCTACGGCATCAGCCGGTTCTGTGAGTGGGTCAAGGAGCGCTCGCACCTGTTTCGCGGGGCTACCGTGGGCACCATCATGCGCAGCGATGCCTATCGCTTCATCCGGCTGGGCACCTTTATCGAGCGCGCGGACAACACCTTGCGTCTGCTCGATGCGCGCCACGAGCTGCTTGGCGAGGAAAGCGAACTGCTCGATGACCGTTCTGCTCGTGCCTATTACCAGTGGAGCGCGCTGCTGCGCGCGCTGTCCTCGTTCGAGGCGTTTGCCGAGATCTACCGTGGGTCCCCACGTACGGCCAAGGTCGCCGAGCTGCTGCTGTTGCGTGCGGACGTGCCGCGCTCATTACGCGCCTGTCTGGTGGAGCTGCAACTGATCCTGGCCAGTCTGCCGGGGGAGAACGGGCGCCCCGCGCAACGTCTGGCTTCCGAACTCGAAGCGGGGTTGCGCTATACGGCAATCGACGAGGTGGTCGAGTTCGGTCTGCACGATTGGATCAGCGTCTACATCGAGCATATCGGCCGGCTCGGCAGCGCCATTCACTCGTCCTATCTGGAGGCAGCATGAAGCTATCGATAAGCCACGACACCAGCTACCGCTACGAAGATCAGGTTCGCGCGAGCATCCAGTACCTGCGCCTGACACCGCAGCAGAGCCAGCGCCAGCGTGTATTCAGCTGGGCGCTCGAGCTGCCGCGCCCGGTGCGTGCGCAGCTTGATCCCTACGGCAACGTTCTGCATGTACTGACCCTCGACGAACCCCATGACGAAATCGTCATTCGCGCCCGCGGTCAGGTGGAAATCGATGAAGCCTGTGAATGCGAAACCGAGGACGCATCGCCGCTACCGTTTTTGCGGGTCAGCCCGCTGACCCAGGCTGACGACGCCTTGGCTGATTTCGCTCGGCAGCAGTGCGGCAGCCGTCCCGAGCGGGACTCGCTGGAGCAGCTGATGCACGCGCTTGCCGATCATATGGTTTACACGCCGGGTGCGACGCACGTAGAAAGCACGGCCGCGCAGGCATTTGCGGGTCGTGCAGGCGTCTGCCAGGACCACAGTCATGCCTTCATCGCCTGTGCTCGCAGCCTGGGTATACCGGCGCGTTATGTATCGGGCTATCTGCTCACCGATGACAGTGACCACCTGGCCAGTCACGCCTGGGTCGAGGCATGGGTGGAGGGGCTCTGGTACAGCTTCGATGTATCGAACCGACTGATCCGTCCGGATCGCCATCTCAAGCTGGCTGTGGGGCTGGATTATCTCGACGCCTGCCCCGTGCGCGGGATGCGCCGGGGCGGTGGCTGCGAGTCGATGCATGCGCGGGTGCAGGTGATGCCGATGCAAATGGCGCAGCAGTAGTTCTCCGGGCGTTGCCTTGCGGCACGGCGTGGCTGGGTTACCATCCGCGCCTGCCTGAGGTCGGTTCCTCAATCAAAAGAGTCCGAGTAATGACTTACTGTGTCGCCATGAATCTCGCCGACGGACTGGTGTTCGTGTCCGACTCGCGGACCAACGCCGGTGTCGATCATATCGCCACGTTCCGCAAGCTTTACCGTTTTGGCATACCGGGCGAGCGCCTGATCGTGCTGCAGACCGCCGGTAATCTGGCTACCTCGCAAGCGGTAGTGAGCTTGTTGCGCCATCGGTTAGCGGCCGACGGCGTCAATCTCAACAACGTTCCCAGCATGTTTGCCGCCGCACGCCTGGTTGGCGATACGCTGCGCGAAGTCGTGGAGCACGATGCGTCACCGAGCATGAATTCGGGAATCGACATGAGCAGCTCTTTCCTGGTGGGTGGGCAGATCAAGGGTGACGTCCCCGAACTGTATAACCTGTACCCGCAGGGCAATTTCATCAGCGCGACGGTAGACACGCCTTACTTCCAGATCGGTGAAAGCAAATACGGCAAACCCATTCTCGATCGTGCACTGAAGCACGCCACGGGCCTCGAACAGGCGTTGCGCTGTGCGCTGATCTCCTTCGATTCGACCATCCGCAGCAATCTCTCGGTAGGTATGCCTCTGGATGTGCTGGTTTATCGCAAGGACAGTCTCGAACTGCCCGCCGGCTATCGCGTGGCGGAGGGCGACGCCTATTACGAGGGGATTCGCGAGCAGTGGTGTAGCAACCTGCGACGGATGCTGGTTGAACTGCCATCAGCTCCGGCCCTCTATCTTGAGTAGGAGGCCGTGATTGGCCGCTGATGTGGCGTGACGCCATATAGCTCTCGCAGTCAGCTTCACGGCCTGCTAGCTTGTCACCGTGGACAGTGTCCACCGCTTCACTTCGATTAGCTGTTGCGACTCCCGTTTGCCCGATGTCTTGACGACGGAGCCGACCTCCCGCTGAGCTCGTGGCAACTTCATCCAGGTATGAGAGGAGGTTGATTTATGAGCACCACCTTCCACGAGGATGTCAGCAGCACCGTTCTGCGCCGGATGAAGGAGGGCGGTTTCGATTTCGCCCGAGTCCATCCCATCGAGTTCTATGCGGTATTTCCAGAACAGGACCGCGCCCAGACGGCCGCGCAGAAATTTCGCGGCGAAACCATCAATACCCAGGTCTTTCCGCGTGAGGACGGAAGCTGGAATCTGCAGGTAAGCAAGGTGATGTACGCAACGTTCGACGGCATCGGTGACTTCGAGCAGGATCTCGAGCATCTCGTCGAGCCCCTCGGCGGTGTGCTCGATGGCTGGGGCGTCACCCAGGAGCTCGAAGGCCTGAGCGTCTGATTTCCTTCACTCTTTCTTGAAACCGCTATGAAGTGCCTGGTCCCAGGGAGGGACCGGGCCGAAGCGATTCTTCAGAAACTCCAGCAGCAGGCGACTGCGCGAATCGGCCTCTCGGGTCAGGCGCAATGCATAGATGCCGCTGGCTTCCGGTTGCGGTAAACCACCTTCGCAGAACAGTGGCAGTAACTCGCCACGCAGCAGCTGATCGCTGATCAGCCAGGTTGGTAGGTGGGCGATACCGAGCCCGGCTAGCGCCCCGGCCAGCAGCGCCTCGGCGTTATTTGCCACCATGCGAAGTCGACCCGGACGCAGCAGCTGCGGTCGCCCGTCGCGCTCGAAGCGCCAGGCGTACGGCGGCGCCAACGCATCCCAGTCCAGTCCGTCATGTTCGGGTAGCTCTTCCGGTCGTAGCGGCACCCCGCGGCGCTCCAGGTAGGCAGGGCTGGCACAGACGATGCGCACCATCGGCGCCAACGGCGTGGCAACCAGGCGGGTGTCGGCCAATGGGCCGATGCGTAGCACCAGGTCGACTTCGCCCAGATGTTCGCCGTGCAGATCGACGAAGCTGTCGATCAGGCGCAGCTGGATATCGACTCCTGGATAGGCCTGGAGAAATTCAGCCAGCGCCGGGGCCAGATGGCGACGACCGAACGGCGCGGGCGCGTCGATCCGGATACGGCCCTCCGGCGCGTTGTCCAGCGACGTCGCTTCTGCGCGTGCCAGATGCAATTCCCGAACGATGCGTCGCGCGCGCTCGGCAAATGCCAGCGCGGCAGGCATGGGCCGAACCGCATGGGTGCTGCGGCTGAACAGCTGACAGCCGAGGGACTGTTCCAGTGTGTCGATGCGGCGAGCGACGGCTGAAGGTGTCAGGCCATGGCGGCGCGCCGCGGCCGAGAAACTGCCCGCATCAAGCACGTCGATGAACAGGCTGAGCTGGGCGGAAAGGGCGTCGGGCAGCATTTGAATTCCTGGCTTGTGCGAGGTGCGCAAAGCCATTGTGCGTGGCTATGCGTACCGGCGCCAGCGGTGGCGGCGTACGATGAGCGCCCCTATGAAAATGGAGCGCCGGAATGCTGCTGGATGTCGGATTGAACGTACTGCTCGGACTGGCGCTGGGCACGCTGGGCGGCTTGTTCGGTATTGGCGGCGGGTTGATCGCGATTCCGGTGCTGGGCGTGCTGTTCGGCTTGGACCAGCAATTGGCGCAGGGTACCGCTCTGGTAATGGTCGTGCCCAATGTGCTGCTCGCCATCTGGCGTTACCACCAGCGCAATCGCATCGACTGGCGCAACGCAGCTGCGCTCGGCACTACCAGCTTTATTTTTGCGATCCTCGGAGCGGCCGTGGCCGTGTCGCTGGATGCCGGGCGCATGCGCTTGGCATTCGTCGGCTTTCTTCTGGCGCTGGCTGCATACACGTTGCTGCGGGTGTTCCTTCGCCCGGCACCCGGTGACGGGCAGCTACGCCATCCCTGGCCCTGGCTGAGCCTGCTCGGTGCAGGTGCCGGCGCCGCGGGTGGCCTGTTCGGCGTCGGCGGTGCGGTCATCGCCACGCCGATTCTGACCAGCGTATTCGGCGCCTCGCAGGTGGTCGCCCAGGGTCTCTCGCTGGCATTGGCAGCGCCGAGCACCGGGGTCACGCTGGTCACCTACGCGCTGCATGGTCAGGTCAACTGGCTACTGGGCCTGCCGCTGGCCGTCGGCGGATTGCTCAGCATCAGCTTGGGCGTCCGCCTCGCGCATGCCCTGCCTGAACGCTTGCTGCGGTTGCTGTTCAGCATTTTTCTGGTCGCCAGCGCCGTGCTGCTCGCGCTGGAAAGCTGAACGGTCAAACCACCAGCGTGAGCGCCCAGCCGCCAAAGGCTCCAGCGACCACCACCAGCCACGGTGGCAGTCTCCAATACATCAGCCCGGCAAGTGCGAGCAACGCCAGGATGAAATGCTCTGGCGCCTTTATGCCGCTGGTCCAGACCGGGTCGTACAGCGCGGCCAGCAGCAGACCGACCACGGCCGCGTTCACGCCCGCCAGCGCCGCTTGAGTGCGTCGATTGCCGCGCAGTTTTTCCCAGAACGGCAGTACGCCGATCACCAGCAGGAAGGAGGGCGCGAACACTGCCAGCAGACACAGCGCTGCGCCCAGCCAGCCGCTCGCGCCGACATTCATCGAGGCGCCGAGAAAGGCGGCGAAGGTGAACAGCGGCCCTGGTACCGCCTGTGCTGCGCCGTAACCCGCGAGGAAGGAATCGTTGTCTACCCAGCCTGACGGCACCACCTCCGCTTGCAGCAGTGGCAGCACGACATGGCCTCCGCCGAACACCAGCGCGCCGGTTCTGAAGAATGCATCGATCTGGGCCAGGACCTGGCTGCCCGTGCCGCTGGCCAATAGCGGCAGCAGGACGAGCAGCCCAAAGAAGGATGTCAGCGCCAGCATCGCCATGCGCGCCGTCACGGTGATTGGCAATGTTGGATGCGCCAGCGTGGCGGCTGGGCGGAAAATCAGCAGCCCTACTAGGCCGGCCACAACGATTACGCCAACCTGACTCCAGACAAAAGGCAGCAGCAGTACGGCGCTCGCCGCAGCCAGTGCGATGAGCACCCGTGGCCCGTCGGTGCACAGTGATCGCGCCATGCCCCAGACTGCCTGCGCGACCACCGCCACGGCGACGATCTTAAGACCCTGGAGAAAGCCGTCTGGCAGGGCATCGCCCCAACGGGCGATGCCCAGAGCAAACAGTGTCAGAGCGATAGCTGAAGGCAGGGTGAAGCCCGCCCAGGCCGCCAGCGAGCCACGATAACCGCCGCGCAGCAGGCCGATCGCCAGGCCGACCTGACTGCTGGCCGGGCCGGGAAGGAACTGACAGAGCGCGACCAGATCGGCGTAGCTGCGCTCGTCCAGCCAGCGGCGACGCTG
This sequence comes from Stutzerimonas decontaminans, assembly GCF_000661915.1. Classification (NCBI taxonomy): domain Bacteria; kingdom Pseudomonadati; phylum Pseudomonadota; class Gammaproteobacteria; order Pseudomonadales; family Pseudomonadaceae; genus Stutzerimonas; species Stutzerimonas decontaminans. Next base: position 1,901,861 of record NZ_CP007509.1, read on the forward strand.
GACGAACTCTTCGCGAAAGTAGCCCAGATGGGCGATGGGCCCACCGAAGGAAGTCAGGCCGAGGCGCAGAAACACCAGAAAGATCGTCCAGGCGTCGAGGCGGGAGGGGGCTGAGTGATGCTGTGGGTCGGTGGGCATGCGGGGCCGTCGGATATCGATCTGCAGGGTAGAGTCGGCCCGGCATTCTAGCCGGCGAAGGTGTCAGGTTGGTGACGTACCCAGCGTTGCTACGCCGTTTCGAGGCCAATCGTCGGCAACCAGAAAGACTCTCTCCTGTTCCAGCCAGAAGCCGGATGCATCCGCTTCCAGCCGTGCCAGGAGCTGCGCCCGGGACTGTGCCGGATTGCCTGCCAGCCAGTCGTCATAGCGCGGTGCGTCCCACAACTCCAGTGCCGGGATGCGCGCCGGCGCAAGCCAGGCGGCGCGGGCAACGGGTTGCCATACCGAGTCGGGTTTTGCCGCCTTGAACCTTGGCCAATCGGACTGGCGCAGCCATTGCCCATGGAGATGGTATGGATTGGCACCAAACGGCGGTCTGCACCCACGCGGCCAGGGCTGGAACAGATAGCCGCCGAGCCAGAAGCTGCTTTGGACGGCTCGGCCGGTGAGTTCAGCGAGGACCGCGAGCGTTGCCGGCTGGCTGCTCAGCGGCAGTTGATGCTGGCACAGATGAGCGAGCTTCAGGTCGAGACGGTCGTGGCTGCCAGGTCCGAGCCAATCCGTATGTGCTCCGCCATCGCCGCGGTCGGGGCCTAGATAGAACTTCACCGCCAGTTCCAGGTGATGCACGCCCTGATCGTCGCAGAACAGCAGATCCAGCTCGCCGAGGGTGCTGCCGTTCTGGCGGATCGGCAGATTCGCCGCGAGCAGCTGGATGTCTGGCGCCTGGGCCAGTGCGTACTGCCAGAGACGCTCGTAATACAGACCCAACCGCCGAATGCTGTGCAGCGATAGCCAAGCCTCGAGGATGGATGGGTCGGCATCCTGGCGAAGCAACCAGTCGGCCAGCAATCCCGTTTCGCTGCTCCAGCAGCTTGCGCTCAGCGGATGCCGCTGGCATTGCGGCGCTTCGCTCAGCAAGGGTGGAGAGATAATCGTCCAGGCGAGATCACGCACCTGTGGGTGCTGAAGTCGGCTGGGGAGGTCGGCAAGACTGCAAAGGCTCATGGGTGCAGCATAGCCGTCGGTTTGCTGATGGTCTGGCGTTTCGCCGATAATCCGCTGCCGCTGAACACCGCCGCCACTCAGGCGCTCTAACGCCTGTTGGTGGAATGCAGACTGGCGCAGATCGCTGATCGGTCACGTTGCCGGCGCGCTGCATGGTACTTTTCGAGCGTTGCGACTGCCCGCAACCATCCGCCCAGCCACACCAGGGAACCTCAATGGAGCAATTCCGCAATATCGGCATCATCGGCCGCCTGGGTAGCTCCCAGGTGCTGGATACCATCCGCCGGCTGAAGCGATTCCTCGTCGAACGCCATCTGCATGTGATTCTCGAAGAGAACATCGCCGAGGTGCTGCCGGGCCACGGTATGCAAACCTCGTCGCGGCAGCGTCTTGGCGAATCCTGCGACCTGGTGATCGTCGTCGGCGGCGACGGCAGCCTGCTGGGCGCGGCGCGGGCGATGGCCAAGCACCGGGTGCCGGTGCTCGGTATCAACCGTGGCAGCCTCGGCTTTCTCACCGATATCCGCCCGGATGAGCTGGAAGAGAAGGTGGCCGAGGTGCTCAACGGGCAGTACACCCTGGAAAACCGCTTTTTGCTGGAAGCCCAGGCGCGACGCTTCGATGAGCCGATCGGCGAGGGCGACGCGCTTAATGACGTGGTGCTGCACCCCGGCAAATCCACGCGGATGATCGAATTCGAGCTGTATATCGACGGCCAGTTCGTCTGCAGCCAGAAGGCCGACGGCCTGATCGTGGCAACGCCGACCGGCTCCACCGCCTACTCGCTGTCCGCAGGCGGGCCGATCATGCATCCGCGGCTGGATGCCATAGTCGTCGTGCCCATGTACCCGCACACCCTGTCGAGCCGCCCGATCGTGGTCGACGGCAACAGCGAGCTGAAAATCGTGGTGTCGCCGAACATGCAGATCTATCCGCAGGTCTCCTGCGACGGCCAGAACCACTTCACCTGTGCCCCAGGCGACACCGTGACGGTGCGCAAGAAGCCGCAGAAGCTGCACCTGATTCACCCGCTGGATCACAATTACTACGAAGTGTGCCGGACCAAGCTGGGCTGGGGCAGTCGCCTCGGCGGGGGCGATTGATGCAGCTCGATCCCGAACGCGGCTACGACCTGATCGGTGATGTGCATGGCTGCGGCCGTGCGCTGGCGCGTCTGCTGGACACCCTCGGCTATCGTCTGGAAAGCGGTGTCTGGCGCCATTCCCGGCGGCAGGCGATCTTCCTCGGCGACATCATCGATCGCGGGCCACATATCCGTGAAGCGCTGCATCTGGTCTACGACATGGTCGACCATGGCTACGCCTATTGCATCATGGGCAACCACGAGTTCAATGCGCTGGGCTGGTACATGCCGGCACCGCCGGGCAGCGGCCGGGAATTCGTGCGCGAGCATTCGCCTCGTTTTGCCCGGCTGTTGCAGGAAACCTTCCAGCAGTTCGAACCCTATCCCGAGGAGTGGAAAGCCTTCCGCGAATGGTTCTACGAGTTGCCACTGTTCTTGGAATCCGAACGCTTCCGTGCCGTGCATGCCTGCTGGGACAGCAGCGTGATCGCACGGCTGCGTCCGTTTCTCAACGACGCCTGCATCAATCCGGCGATCCTGCGCGAAGCCGGCCTGCCGGGCACCTTCATCTGCCAGGCGCTGGATCGTCTGCTGCGCGGCACCGATATGCCGCTGCCCGAAGGCATGACCCTGACCAGTGAGGAAGGCTTCGTGCGGACCTTCTTCCGCACCAAATTCTGGGAAGAGAACCCACAGACCTACGGTGACGTGGTGTTCCAGCCCGACGGCCTGCCGGACCATGCGGCGCGCATGCCTCTGTCTGCGCAACAGAAGAATCGTCTGTTCCTCTACGGTCCGGACGAGCCGCTGCTGTTCGTCGGTCACTATTGGCGGCGTGGCCAGCCGGGGCCGCTGCGCGACAATCTGGCCTGCCTGGATTACAGCGCGGTGAAGAACGGCAAACTGGTGGCCTATCGGCTGGATCAGGAAGTCCGTCTGGACCCGGCGAAGTTCGTCTGGGTCGATGTCTGCGCGGTGTTCCGAACATGAGTGTCGAGGTGAGTGAAGCGCTGCGCCTGCCGCTGTCGGAAGACCTCAGTGGCTTCATCGCCCTGCTGCGCCGTCTGCGGGTGCCGTGCCGGGTTTCGGAAGAGGGCGATCAACAGGTGCTGCGTGTGCCGGTCGAGGTCGTCGAGCAGGTTCGTGACCTGTACGCGCGGCATCCCCATGGCGACGACAGCGTCGTCATCGAACAGCCGCGTCGCCGCGGCGGTTTCGTCGCCGCCCTGCGCGCCAGCCCGCTGACTGCGGCGGTATTGGTCATCACCCTGATTGTCGCGGCTATCACCATGCTTGGCGAGAACTTCGCGACGATCCGCTGGCTGAACTTCGTCGACTTCCGTATCGACGGTGAATACGCCTACTTCGCCTCGCTGGAGCAGACACTCGCTGCCGGACAATGGTGGCGGCTGATCACGCCGATCTTCGTGCACTTCGGCATTCTGCATCTGGCGATGAACAGCATGTGGTTCTGGGAGCTGGGGCGACGCATCGAGGCCCTTCAGCGCGCCTGGATGCTGCTGGCGCTGACGCTGCTGTTCGGCCTGGTATCCAACTTCGCCCAGTACCTGTTCGGTGGGCCGGGCATCTTCGGGGGCCTGTCGGGTGTGCTCTACGGCCTGCTCGGGCATTGCTGGCTGTACCAGAAACTCGCCCCCAACGAGGCCTACCGGCTGCCGCCAGGCGTGGTGGTGCTGATGCTGGTTTGGCTGGTGATCTGCCTCACTGGCGTCATCGAAGTGCTCAGTTTCGGTGCGCTGGCCATCGCCAACGCGGCGCATGTCGGTGGCCTCGTCGCAGGCTGCGTGACCGGTGTGATAGGCGGCACCCTGGTGCGGCGCCGCTAGCAGGCTGCGCTTTTCCCTAAAGCGCCACAGCCCGGTAGAATGGCCGCTCGTTTCCCTCGGAGCTGGCCATGTCGACCTTTATCCAAACCGCCGAAAACATCACCCCGGAAATCTACCAAAGCCTCAAGCAGGCCCTCGAACTCGGCAAATGGGCTGACGGCCGCAAGCTGACCCCCGAGCAAAAGGAAACCTGCATGCAGGCGGTGATCGCCTGGGAGCTGAAGAACCTCCCTGAAGATCAGCGCACCGGCTTCATGGGCGGTCAGGAATGCGGCTCGAAGAGCAAGAAGGCCGATCCGGCCATCGATACCAGCCTGTTCGCTCCCGCTTCGGGAACCCGCCACTGATGCTTGAATTGGGACGCGGTGCGCTGAGCAAGATGTCGATCCAGCTGGGCGCACCGGCGCAGTATTCCTTCCGCCTGAATGACGAACTGGTGCCGGTCAATCCGCTGATCGGCAAGACCTTGCGGCTGGAATACCTCGGCGCCATCAACTGCACCCATTGCGGTCGCAAGACCAACAAGAGCTTCAGCCAGGGGTATTGCTACCCGTGCTTCAAGAAGTTGCCGCAGTGCGATGTCTGCATCATGAGCCCGGAAAAGTGCCATCACGATTTCGGCACCTGCCGCGATCCGCAGTGGGGCATGGACTTCTGCATGACCGACCACGTGGTCTATCTGGCCAACTCGTCGGGCATCAAGGTCGGGATCACCCGCGCCACGCAGCTGCCGACGCGCTGGCTCGATCAGGGTGCCAGCCAGGCGCTGCCGATCATGCGCGTCGCCACGCGTCAGCAGTCGGGCATGGTCGAAGACCTGCTGCGCAGCCAGGTGGCCGATCGCACCAACTGGCGGGCACTCCTCAAAAGTGACGCCGAGCCGATCGACCTGATCGAAATGCGCGAGCAGATCTTCGATGCCTGCGCCGATGGTCTGCGCGACTTGCAGCAGCGCTACGGGTTGCAGGCGATCCAGCCAGTGGCCGATGCCGAGGTGCTGGAGATTCGCTATCCAGTGGAGGCCTATCCAACCAAGGTGGTCAGCCTCGATCTGGAGAAGACACCGGTGGTCGAGGGGACGCTCAAGGGCATCAAGGGTCAGTATCTGATTCTCGACACCGGGGTGATCAATATCCGCAAGTTCACCGCTTATCAGGTCGCCGCAAGCACTGCTGCGTAGGGTGGACAACGGCGCAGCCTTGTCCACCGCTGGGCAGGACACAGTGAGTGCATACGGTGGATGTAAGAAGCGACATCCACCCTACGGCGCCAAGGGCTGCCGGCTCAAGGATGAGCTGTCTGGCGATCGCGTGAAAAGGCTGCGCCGTTCTCCACCCTACAAGTCCGCTGCGACAGACGCTAAGCTCGAACTCATCCGCAGCCCTGCGTCAGGGCTGTAATCCATCGCACATTTCGCTTGAAGCTAGTTGCTTGAAGCTCAGCCGACGAGGTTTCCATGCGCACCGAACAACCGAAAGTCATTCATCTGAAGGATTACCAGGCTCCCGAGTACCTGATCGATGAAACCCACCTGACCTTCGAGCTGTACGAGGATCGCACCCTGGTGCACGCCCAGCTGGTGATGCGCCGCAACCCCGAGCGTCCGGCCGGCAAACTGCCACCGCTGGACCTGCACGGGCAGGAACTCGAATTGCTGTCCATCGCGCTGAACGACCGCGAACTGGCGGCAGGCGACTACCAGCTCAGCGAAGACTGCCTGACCCTGCAGCCGGACAGTGACAGCTTCGTCATCGACAGCTCGGTGGTGATCCACCCGGAAACCAACACCGCGCTGGAAGGGCTGTACAAGTCCGGCAGCATGTTCTGCACCCAGTGCGAGGCCGAGGGCTTCCGCAAGATCACCTATTACCTCGACCGCCCGGACGTGATGAGTAAGTTCACCACCACCGTGAGCGCCGAGCAGAAGGCCTATCCGGTGCTGCTGTCCAACGGCAACCCGATCGCCAGCGGCAGCGAGGACAACGGTCGTCACTGGGCAACCTGGGAAGATCCGTTCAAGAAGCCGGCCTACCTGTTTGCCCTGGTTGCAGGTGACCTCTGGGCCATCGAAGACAGCTTCACCACCATGAGCGGTCGCGACGTGGCGCTGCGCATCTATGTCGAGCCGGAGAACGTCGACAAGTGCCAGCACGCCATGGACAGCCTGAAGAAGTCGATGAAGTGGGACGAGGAAGCCTACGGCCGCGAGTACGACCTGGACATCTTCATGATCGTCGCGGTGAACGACTTCAACATGGGCGCCATGGAGAACAAGGGCCTCAATATCTTCAACTCCAGCGCCGTGCTTGCCCGCGCCGAAACCGCCACCGATGCCGCGCACCAGCGTGTCGAGGCGATCGTCGGCCACGAGTATTTTCACAACTGGTCGGGCAACCGCGTGACCTGCCGCGACTGGTTTCAGCTGTCGCTCAAGGAAGGCTTCACCGTCTTCCGCGATTCGCAGTTCAGCGCCGACATGAACTCGGCGACGGTCAAGCGCGTCGAGGACGTCGCCTACCTGCGTACCCATCAGTTCGCCGAGGATGCCGGCCCGATGGCGCACTCGGTGCGCCCGGAATCCTTTATCGAGATTTCCAACTTCTACACCCTGACCGTCTACGAGAAGGGCGCCGAAGTGGTGCGCATGATCCAGACGCTGTTGGGCGAAGAGGGCTTCCGCAAAGGCAGCGACCTCTATTTCGAACGGCATGACGGTCAGGCGGTGACCGTCGACGATTTCGTCAAGGCCATGGAGGACGCCAACGGCGCCGATCTGACCCAGTTCAAGCGCTGGTACAGCCAGTCCGGCACGCCGCGCCTGACGGTCAGCGAGCAATACGACGAGGCGGCGAAGACCTACAGTCTGACCTTCCGCCAGAGCTGCCCGCCAACGCCGGGCCAGCCGACCAAAGAGCCCTTCGTGATTCCGGTGAAGCTGGGGCTGCTGGCTGCCGATGGTTCGGACATGCCGCTGCGCCTGCAAGGCGAGCCGCAGGCAGCAGGCACCAGCCGGGTGCTGGCGGTGACCGAGGCCGAGCAGACTTTCACTTTCGTCGACGTCGCCGAGCGCCCGCAGCCATCGCTGCTGCGTGGCTTCTCTGCGCCGGTGAAGCTGGATTACCCGTACAGCCGCGACCAGCTGATGTTCCTCATGCAGCATGATTCCGATGGCTTCAACCGCTGGGAGGCCGGGCAGCAGTTGTCGGTGCAGGTGCTGCAGGAACTGATCGGTCAGCATCAGCGTGGTGAAGCGCTGGCGATGGACGAGCGCCTGATCTCGGCGCTGCGCACCTTGCTGCAGAACGACGAGCTGGATGCTGCGATGGTCGCGGAGATGCTGTCGCTGCCGGGTGAAGCCTACCTGACCGAAATCAGCGAAGTGGCGGACATCGACGCCATCCACGCTGCACGCGAGTTCGCCCGCAAGCGCATCGCCGATGCGCTGTTCGAGCCGCTGTGGCAGCGCTACCAGGCCAATCGCGAAACCTCACGCAACACCGCGTATGTCGCTTCGGCCGAACATTTCGCCCGTCGCGCGCTGCAGAACATCGCCCTGTCGTACCTGATGCTGAGCGAGAAAGCGGAGGTCGTCGCAGCCTGTCTGGAGCAGTTCGAGCAGGCCGACAACATGACCGAGCGCCTGACCGCGCTCGCCGTGCTGGTCAACTCGCCATTCGAAGCAGAGCGCGACAAGACCCTGCAGACGTTCGCCGAGCACTTCAAGGACAACCCGCTGGTGATGGATCAGTGGTTCAGCGTACAGGCCGGTAACCCGTTGCCCGGCGGCCTGGAGCGCGTGCAGACGCTGATGCAGCACCCGGCGTTCACGCTGAAGAATCCGAACAAGGTGCGCGCGCTGATCGGTGCCTTTGCCAACCAGAACCTGGTCAACTTCCACCGCGCTGATGGTGCGGGCTACCGCTTCCTTGCCGATCAGGTGATCACCCTTAATGCCCTGAACCCGCAGATCGCCTCTCGCCTGCTGGCGCCGCTGACCCGCTGGCGCAAGTACGACAGCGCGCGCCAGGCGCTGATGAAGGGTGAGCTGGAGCGCATCCTTGCTTCCGGCGAGCTTTCCAGCGACGTCTACGAAGTGGTGAGCAAGAGCCTCGCCTGATTCACCTGGGCCGATCGTGCAATGCGATCGGCCTTTCTCTGACTAGAGCCTGTTGCCGGGCTGCTGTCCCCGAAAACTACCTTCTGCATATCGTGACTATGCGCCGGCACTCCGCGTCCGATCGTCACTTCGACGCCGACTCAGCCAGCCGCCATACTGGCCACTGGCCCAATCAGCTTGGGTGATCACGCGTCAATCATTGCGTGAGAGTTAACAATTCATAACGTCCGGCCAATTGTGCCTGTCTGTGTAAGCTGGCTAGGATGGCCGAGCCTGCACTACAGGCCTTACCTAATAAGAATAAAGGGGGTATGTATGAGTGAGCCCGTTCTGCGGCGCACACTATCCGGCCGCGCCAAGGTTTCAAACCAGGCGAGGGCGTCGCGTTTTCACTCATCGGTTGCCGGCATGCTTTCGCTATGCGGCACGTTCTCGCTCCTGCTGCTCGCGGCATCGGCGCCCGCTCAGGCCGCTACCGATGGCCAGACTCGCTATTCGATCGAGTCGGCCAAGGCCGCATCCAATCTTCTGCTCGACATCACCCAGGCCGGTGACCGCATCGTTGCGGCGGGTGATCGAGGCCACATCCTCTATTCCGACGACGAAGGCACCAGCTGGACCCAGGCCAAGGTGCCGACCCGTCAGCTGTTGACGGCCATCGATTTCGTCGACGAGAAACATGGCTGGGCAGTCGGCCATGATGCGCTGGTGCTGGCTACCGCCGATGGCGGTGAAAGCTGGGCCGTGCAGTACGAGGAGCGTGAGCGCGAGGCACCGTTGCTCGATGTCTGGTTCGAAGATACTCAACACGGCATCGCCGTCGGCGCCTATGGTGCGCTGATCGAGACCATCGACGGCGGCCAGAGCTGGGATGACATCAGCGAGCGTCTCGACAACGAAGACGGCTTCCATCTCAACGCCATCACCCATATCGAAGGCTCCGGCCTGTTCGTGGTTGGCGAAATGGGCGGCATGTTCCGCTCCGCCGACATGGGCGAAACCTGGGAAAGGGTCGAATCGCCCTACAACGGCTCGTTTTTCGGCGTAGTGGGCGGCTCGGAGCCGGGCGTGGTGATCGCCTTCGGCCTGCGCGGCCACCTGTTCCGTTCCACTGATTTCGGCGACAGCTGGCAGGCCATCGAGCTCAGGAACGGCAACGGCCAGGCGCTGGAGTCAGGTCTGGCCGATGGCAGCCTGCTGCGCGATGGTCGCATCGCGGTGGTCGGCCACGGCGGTGCCGTGCTCACCAGCGATGATCAGGGCCGCAGCTTCAAACTCGTCAACCGTCCCGACCGCCGTTCGCTGTCGGGCGTTACCTCCGATTCCCAAGGCAACCTGATCCTGGTAGGGCAGGGCGGTGTTCGCATCGCCTCGCCATCGGGCGCGGATCTGGCCCCAAAACAATAAAGCCGGGAGAGTCTGCATGACCAAGCACCAACAGAAGCCGGCGTCGTTCCTCGAACGCCTGATCTTCAACAACCGGCCGGCAGTCGTCGTACTCTGCCTGCTGATCAGCGCGTTTCTCTTCTATCAGGCGGCCCAGGTTCGGCCGCAGACCAGCTTCGAGAAGATGATTCCGCTGGGGCATCCTTACATCCAGAAGATGCTCGAGCACCAGAACGACCTGGCCAACCTCGGCAACACCGTACGGATTTCCGTGGAAGCGGTGGAGGGCGACATCTTCTCCAAGGAGTACATGGAGACGCTGCGGCAGATCCATGACGAGGTGTTCTACATCCACGGCGTCGACCGCTCCAACATGAAGTCGCTGTGGAGCCCGAGCGTGCGCTGGACCGAGGTTACCGAGGAAGGCTTCGCCGGTGGCGAAGTGATCCCGCAGACCTACGACGGCTCGCCCGAGAGCTTGGATGATCTGCGCGACAACATCCTCAAGTCCGGCCAGATCGGCCGTCTGGTGGCGAACAACTTCAAGTCGAGCATCATCGACGTGCCGCTGCTCGAGTCCTATCCGGACCCGGAAGACCAGAGCCGGCAGATCAAGCTGGACTACCAGAAGTTCTCCCACGAGCTGGAAGAAAAGATCCGCGAGAAGTACCAGGCGCAGAACCCGAACGTTAAGGTGCATATCATCGGCTTCGCCAAGAAGGTCGGTGATCTGATCGACGGGCTGGTCGGTGTGGCGCTGTTCTTCATCGTCGCCATCGGCATCACCTTCGTCCTGCTGCTGTGGTTCACCCGTTGCCTGAAGAGCACCATCGCGGTGTTGATCACCACGCTGATCGCCGTGACCTGGCAGCTCGGCCTGTTGCACACGCTGGGCTTCGGGCTCGATCCGTACTCGATGCTGGTACCGTTCCTGGTCTTCGCCATCGGTATTTCCCACGGCGTGCAGAAGATCAACGGCATCGCCATGGCCTCCGGCTACACCGAAGACCCGGTGACGGCGGCGCGCATGGCATTCCGTCAGCTGTTCATTCCCGGCATGGTGGCGTTGCTGTCGGATGCGGTGGGTTTCGTCACCCTGCTGCTGATCGACATCGGCGTGATCCGCGAGCTGGCCATCGGCGCGTCGCTGGGCGTGGCGGTGATCATCCTGACCAACCTGATCCTGCTGCCGGTGGCGATTTCCTATATGGGCATCAGCCAGCGGGCGATCAAGCAGGCCCGCGAAGAAGCCTCGCGTGATCATCCGTTCTGGCGCGCGCTGTCGAACTTCGCCAGCCCGAAGGTGGCGCCGATCTCCATCACCATTGCGGTGGTCGCGCTGGCCGGTGGCCTCTGGTACGGCCAGAACCTGAAGATCGGTGACCTCGATCAGGGCGCACCGGAACTGCATCCGGATTCGCGCTACAACCTGGACAACGACTTCGTCATCCGCAATTACTCGACCAGCTCCGACGTACTGGTGGTGATGGTCAAGACGGCGCCGGAAGGCTGTTCGCACTACGACACGCTCGCCGCCATGGACGAGCTGATGTGGAAGATGCAGAACACCGAGGGCGTGCAGTCGGCGGTGTCGATGGTCTCGGTCGCGCGCCAGGGCATCAAGGGCATGAACGAGGGCAGCCTGAAATGGGAAACGTTGTCGCGTAACCAGCATGTGCTGAACAACTCCATCGCCCGCGCTGAAGGCATGTACAACAGTGACTGCTCGCTGGCACCGGTACTGGTGTTCCTCAACGACCACAAGGCGGAGACGCTGGAACATGTGGTCGCTGCGGCGAAGGACTTCGCCGAGGAAAACAACCGCGAAGGTCTGGAGTTCGTCCTGGCCGCGGGTAACGCCGGTATCGAGGCGGCCACCAACGAGGTCATCGCCGCGTCGGAAACCACCATGCTGATCGCCGTCTACCTGGCCGTGAGCATCATGTGCCTGCTGACCTTCCGTTCGCTGGCGGCCACGCTCTGCGTGATCATGCCGCTGGTGCTGACCTCGATCCTCGGGAATGCGCTGATGGCCTTCATGGGCATCGGGGTGAAGGTAGCTACGCTGCCGGTGATCGCGCTGGGCGTGGGTATCGGTGTGGACTACGGCATTTACATCTACAGCCGTCTGGAATCCTTCCTGCGCCAAGGCATGACCCTGCAGGAAGCCTACTACCAGACACTGAAATCCACCGGCAAGGCGGTGATCTTCACCGGCGTCTGTCTGGCGATCGGTGTGGTGACCTGGGTGTTCTCGGCAATCAAGTTCCAGGCCGACATGGGCATGATGCTGACCTTCATGTTCCTCTGGAACATGGTCGGCGCGATCTGGCTGCTGCCAGCCCTGGCTCGTTTCCTGATCAACCCAGAGAAGCTTCGTCAGAAGGCGTGATGTTCAAGTGGCAACAAAAAACGCGGCCCTAGGGCCGCGTTTTTTTATGGCGGATCGTGACGGGTCGGCTGAGTGATCAGGCGCTTTGGCTTATGGCTTCCATCGCCGCCTGCGCGGCAACCTCGCCGATCACCAAAATGGCCGGGCTCTTCAGCTTGAAGGTCAAGGCATCGCGGCACATGGTGGCCAGGCTCGAACGGCATTCACGTTGCTGGGGCAGCGAGGCGTTCTCGATCATCGCCACCGGCGTGCTGGCGTTCATCCCGCCTTCCAGCAACCCGGCCTGGACCTGTTCCAGCTTGCTCACGCCCATGTACACCACCAGCGTGGTGCCGCTTTTCGCCAGCGCCTGCCATTCGAGGCTGCTGTCATCCTGGGTGTGCGCCGTGACCAGGGTGACGCCGCGGGCGACGCCGCGCTGGGTCAGCGAGATGCCGCATTGCGTGGCACCGGCCAGGCCGGCGGTGATGCCGTTGACCAGTTCGACCTCGATGCCGTGCGCCGACAGCCATTCGGCTTCTTCGCCACCGCGGCCGAAGATGCACGGATCGCCACCCTTGAGGCGCACCACGCACTTGCCCTGGCGGGCGTAGCGCAGCATCAGACGGTGGATGAAGGCCTGCGGCGTGGAGCGGCAGCCGCCGCGCTTGCCCACGGGGATGATGCGTGCGTTGGGGCAGTGTTCGAGCACAACGGAGTTGACCAGGTCATCGATCATCACCACCTGTGCCTCGCCCAGCGCGCGCACGGCCTTGAGGGTCAGCAGTTCCGGGTCGCCAGGGCCGGCGCCTACCAGCCAGACTTTTGCGCTCATGGGGTAATCCTCGTCTTGGTTGGTATCAGGAAAGTGCGCGTTCCGGCTGGCTGGCCAGCAGGCGCTTGATTTCGGGAACGCAGGAGCCGCAGTTGGTGCCGCAACCCAGCTCCTGCTTCAGTCCTTCGAGGTCGAGCCCGCGCTCGATGCCTGCACGGACCTTGCTCTGGCTGACGTTCATGCAGTTGCACAGGGTGCGGTCGGTGTTGATGGTCGCGCCACCAGGCGGTGCACTGAGCGGCGCCAGCAGCCAGCGACGCAGTTCGGCGTCGGCACTGCCGCTTGCCCAGAGCCCGCGCAGCCACTGCCGGGCGGCGGTTTCGCCGGCCAGGCGCAGGGCAACGATGCGGCCGTCCTCGATGCGTACGCGCTTGCCGACTGCGCGACGCGGGTCGTCATAGGCCAGCACCGGGCCTTCGTCGAGGCCGAGCAGGCGGTCGATGGCGTCCAGCTCGACGGCCGTTGGCGCCGCATCCCTGGCGCCGCGGATCAGCAGCGCCGAACGCTCGCGACCGCCGAGGCTGAAGCTGGCGTAGTCGAACGTTTCGAACAATGGCCGCAGCGCCTCGAAGCGTCGCTGCACATCGCCTTCAACCAGCGCAAAGAACTGCCAGGGCAATTCGACCTGTTCGACTTCGATGCCGGCGTGCTTGAGTTCCGGCTGCTTCGACAGCGGATCGACGCTGGCCAGGGTCAATACGTTGCTGCCCAGCCCCTTGAGAAAGCGATCGCCCCAGTGCATCGGCAGGAATGCCTGGCCGGCACGCAGGCTGTCGTCCTTCTGCACCGGGAGGATCAGGCTGCCGCGACGGCTTTTCACCGTCACCAGCTGACCGTCCAGCAGACGCCGGCGACGCATGTCCTCGGCGTTCATGCCAAGCAGTGCTTCCTCGACATGACCGAACAGCCGCGCCGCAGTGCCGGTGCGGCTCATGCCGTGCCACTGATCGCGCAGCCGGCCGGTATTGAGCGTCAGCGGATAGCGCGCCTCGCGCTTTTCCTTCGGCGCCTGATAATGCTCAGCGATAAAGCGCGCGCGGCCGTTGGCAGTGGGAAACACACCGTCGCCATACAGCCGCGCGGTGCCCTGTTCGCTGCCCGGCGGGAATGGCCACTGCTGCGGACCGAAGGTGTCGATCAGTGCATAGCTCAGGCCGCTGTAGTCCAGATCGCGGGCGGCAGTGAGCGGCTTGTACTCCTCGAACAGCGCTTCGGCATTCTCGAAGGCAAACAGGCTCGGCGCACCGGGGCGCAGGTAGCGTTCTAGGCGCCGGGCGAAATCGCAGGCGATCGCCCAGTCCGCACGGGCTTCGCCGGGCGCCGGTACGGCGCGGCGTACATGGCTGATACGGCGCTCGGAGTTGGTCACCGTGCCTTCCTTCTCGCCCCAGCTCGCGGCCGGCAGCAGAAGGTCGGCGTGGCGGCAGGTTTCGGTGGTGAAGAAGGCTTCCTGCACCACGACGAAGGGGCAGGCGGCCAGGGCCTCATGGACTTTCTGTTGGTCCGGCAGCGACTGAGCCGGATTGGTGCAGGCGATCCATAGCGTCTTGATCTTGCCGGCGCGCACGGCCTCGAACAGCTCGATGGCGGACAATCCAGGCTGTTTGGGCAGCTGCTCGACACCCCAATAGTTCGCCACTTCTGCGCGGTGTTCGGCATTGGTTGCGTCGCGGTGGCCGGGCAGCAGATTGGACAGGCTGCCGGTTTCGCGGCCGCCCATGGCGTTCGGTTGACCGGTGAGCGAGAAGGGACCGGCGCCCGGGCGGCCGATCTGCCCGGTGGCCAGGTGCAGGTTGATCAGCGCACTGTTCTTCGCACTGCCGGCAGTGGACTGATTCAGCCCCATGCACCATAGGGAGAGAAAAGCTGGAGCGCTTCCAATCAGCCGTGCACAGGTCTGCAGATCATCTACAGAAATGCCACAGAGTTCGGCGACCATCGCTGGGCTGTAATCGCGCACCAGGCTTTTCAGGGCATCGAAGCCTTCGGTATGGGCATCGATGAAGCGGCGGTCGATCCAGCCTTCCCACATGAGGATATGCAGCAGGCCGTGGAACAGCGCGACATCGGTGCCGGGCAGGATCGGCAGGTGCAGATCGGCCAGCTCGCTGGTGTCGGTGCGCCGCGGGTCGACGACGATGATGGTCATCTCCGGTCGCTTCGCCTTGGCTTCTTCCAGGCGGCGAAACAACACCGGATGCGCGTAGGCCATGTTGCTGCCGGCGATCAGCAGGCAATCAGCCTGCTCGATGTCTTCGTAGGAGCAGGGCGGGGCGTCGGCGCCCAGGCTGCGCTTGTAGCCGACCACCGCCGAGGACATGCACAGCCGCGAGTTGGAATCCAGGTTGTTGGTGCCGATCAGGGCGCGGGCCAGTTTGTTGAAGGCGTAGTAGTCCTCGGTCAGCAGCTGGCCAGAGACATAGAAGGCGACGCTGTCCGGCCCGTGCTCGCGGATGGTCTCGGCGAATACGCTGGCCGCGTGCTCCAGGGCACTGTCCCAGTCGGTACGGCTGCGGGCGAGGCTCTTGCCCAGGCGCAGCTCGGGGTAGAGCGCGCGAGCGTCCAGATCGCCGGTCAGGTGCAGGGTCGAGCCCTTGCTGCACAGCTTGCCGAGGTTGGCCGGATGGTTGGGGTCGCCGGCCACATCGAGGATGCGCTCGCCGTCGTGCTCGATCAGCACGCCACAGCCGACACCGCAGTAGCAGCAGGTCGAGGCGGTTGTCATACGCATGGCGTCGTCTCCTGGAAAAAGGTGCTGGTCAATTGCGCGTGTTCAGGCCGCGCATTCCTTGCGTGGGTTCAGCGAAAGCTGCACACGCCCGTTCTCGACGCGCGCCGCGTGACGATGGGTGCAGCCGACGTCCGGGGCCAAGGCCTCGCCGCTGGCCAGATCGATCTGCCAGTTATGCAGCGGACAGGCGACCTGCTTGCCGTAGACGATCCCCTGCGACAGCGGGCCGCCCTTGTGTGGGCAGCGGTCGTCGAGGGCAAAGACCTGATCGTCCGAAGTGCGGAAGATCGCGATGTCGCCCTTGGGGCCGGCGATGATGCGCGAGCCGAGCGGGTTGATTTCATCCAGTGCGCAGATATCGAGCCAGTTCATGCGGTGTCTCTCCAGATCGGGTTCTCAGGCGTTTTCCAGCTGCTAGACGGCGATGCGGTCGAATTCCTTCTTCAGCTGCGGCTTGGAGAGCTGCTCCTGCCACGGGTCCTGCTCGAAGGAAAGCGAGAACAGCAGTCGCTGATGCAGCGCCTTGCGTCGCTCGGCGTCGTTTAACACGGCCTTCTTTATGTGGTCCATGCCGACGCGCTGCATGTAGTGCACGGTGCGCTCGAGGTAGAAGGCTTCTTCGCGGTAGAGCTGGAGGAACGCCAGGCTGTATTCCATGACCTCCTCGGCTGTCTTCACCTTGACGAAGAACTCGCCGGCCTCGGTCTTGATGCCGCCGTTGCCGCCGATGTACAGCTCCCAGCCGGAGTCCACGCCGATGATGCCGACGTCCTTGATGCCGGATTCGGCGCAGTTGCGCGGGCAGCCGGAGACGGCCAGCTTGACCTTGTGAGGCGACCACATGTTGAACAGCGCGTGTTCCAGATCGATGCCCATCTGCGTCGAGTTCTGCGTGCCGAAACGGCAGAATTCGCTGCCGACACAGGTCTTCACGGTACGGATGGATTTGCCGTAGGCGTGGCCGGAAGGCATATCCAGATCTTTCCAGACGCCCGGCAGGTCTTCCTTCCTGATACCCAGCAGGTCGATGCGCTGGCCTCCGGTGACCTTGACCATTGGCACCTGATACTTGTCCGCCACATCGGCGATGCGCCGCAGCTCGGCGGCATTGGTGACGCCGCCCCACATCCGCGGGATGACCGAATAGGTACCATCCTTCTGGATGTTGGCGTGGGCGCGCTCGTTGATGAAGCGCGATTGCGGGTCGTCCTTGGCTTCGCCCGGCCAGGTGGAGATCAGGTAGTAGTTCAGCGCCGGGCGGCAGGTGGCGCAGCCGTTCGGCGTGCGCCATTCCATGAAGGCCATGGCCGCGGGAATGCTGGTCAGGTGGTGCTCGCGAATGGCCTTGCGCACCTGACCGTGGTTGAGGTCGCTGCAGCCGCAGATGGCCTTCTCGCTCTTCGGCTTGACGTCGGCGGCGCCGCCCACGGTATTGATCAGAATCTGTTCGACCAGCCCGGCACAGGAGCCGCAGGAACTCGCGGCCTTGGTGTGCTTTTTCACCTCGTCCACCGAGAACAGCCCGTGCTCCTGGATCGCCTTGACGATGGTGCCCTTGCACACACCGTTGCAGCCGCAGACTTCCATGTCGTCCGGCATCGACATGGCCTTGCTCTGGCCCTGGTGGCCGGCATCGCCGATGGCGCCCTCGCCGAACATCAGATGGTCGCGGATCTGCGCGACGTTCTGCCCCTCGCGGACCTGGCGGAAGTACCAGCCGCCATCGGCGGTGTCGCCGTACAGGCAGGCGCCGACCAGTACGTCGTCCTTGATCACCAGCTTCTTGTAGACGCCGCCGATGGGGTCGGAGAGGGTGATGGTCTCGGTGCCTTCGCCGCCGATGAAATCGCCGGCCGAGAACAGGTCGATGCCGGTGACCTTGAGCTTGGTCGAGGTCACCGAGCCCAGATAGCGGGAGAAGCCGAGCATGGCCAGGTGATTGGCGCAGACCTTGGCTTGTTCGAACAGCGGTGCGACCAGGCCATAGGCCGTGCCGCGGTGGTTGGCGCATTCGCCGACGGCATAGATGCGCGGGTCGTAGGTCTGCAGGGTGTCGTTGACCAGAATGCCGCGGTTGCACGGAATGCCGGCCTGTTCGGCCAGTTCGCTGTTGGGGCGGATGCCGGCGGCCATTACCACCAGGTCGGCGGGGATCACCTCACCGTCCTTGAACTTGACCGCGCAGACCCGGCCTTCGCCGTTGTCGAGCAGTTCGGCGGTGTGCTTGGGCAAAAGAAACTTCAGGCCGCGGCTTTCCAGCGCGCTCTGCAGCAGGGTGCCGGCGGTCTTGTCCAGCTGGCGCTCCATCAGCCAGTCGCCGATATGCACCACGGTGACGTCCATGCCGCGCAGCTTGAGGCCGTTGGCCGCTTCCAGGCCGAGCAGGCCGCCACCGATGACCACCGCGTGTTTGTGGGTCTTGGCGGTTTCCATCATCACCTGGGTGTCGGCGATGTCGCGGTAGCCGATCACACCCTGCAGGTCCTTGCCCGGAATGGGCAGAATGAACGGGTTGGAGCCGGTGGCGATGAGCAGGCGGTCGTATTCGGCCTCGCTGCCGTCATCGGCGATCACCCGGCGTTTGACCCGGTCAATCTTCACCACCTTGCGGTTGAGCATGAGGCGGATGCTGTTCTCGGCGTACCAGTCCAGGTCGTTGAGCACGATCTCTTCGAACTGCTGCTCGCCAGCCAGAACGGGGGAGAGCAGGATGCGGTTGTAGTTGGGATGCGGCTCGGCGCCGAACACAGTGATGTCGTAGAGCTCGTTGGTCAGCTTGAGCAGCTCTTCGAGGGTTCGCACGCCGGCCATGCCGTTGCCGATCATCACCAGTTTGAGTTTCTTCATGCCCGTTCTCCGTGCCAGTCGACAGCTGCCGTCCGGCCTGCTCGAAATTTTTCAACAACAAAAAAGGCGTCCCACCGGTTACCCAGTGAGGACGCCTTTGTCCGTGTCCCGCTCTATCGGGAGACCTGCCGCTCCACGTTGAGGGTCAGGTCGTAATGATTCTTCGAGGTTCTGCTTTGCAGAGGCTGTGCCAACTTGCAATGTCCTCGTTTTTCAAGGGCTTGAGGGCTTGCTACGGAGCAGTCGAGGCCGTTCGTTGCACTGATATGCAGCGGCTTGCGCCCTGATGGTGCGAATCGCCATCGAAGCGACTCCAAAAACGCCGTTGACATGCTGCGACCAGCTTTCTAAAGTTTCGCCCATGCGCCGATTTAGTCAGCTACTTGCGGGGCGCCTGGAGCCGATCGCTTCGAAATACCGCTAAAGCGCTGGTTCCGGTGTCGCCTCCCACCGCTGCCCAGCGGAATCCTCGAGGCGGAAGTTGAAATCGATGAACGCAAAGCACGCCCAGTTGCGCCTGGCCCCGATCACCAGTGGTCTGCACCCCAGTAATCCGAAAATCCTTCTTGGTGGTACTCACCAGCCGTCCCTGTTGCGCTACCTCGAAGGGTGGCCGCGACGCCATCGCAAATCCCGCGCCCTGCTTATCCAGTTCGCTACGGCCGACGAGTCGCTGGCACGTTTCGCCACCGACAGTTTCGATCTGGCCGTCATCCAGGCACCGAGCGCTGAGCGCCTGGAGGAATGCGTGCGCGAGCTGACCCGAGTGGCGCGCCAGGGGCTGATTACCCGGCGCTGAACATCACGCGCCCCTTATCAGCAGCACGACCAGCAGCAGGTTGAGCAGCAGCGAAAGCAGCGCCATGCCGCGCCAGACCTTGAGCGGTTCACGTTCGAGCAGCGGACGTGGCCGCAGGCTGGCGCTGCGCTGCTCAGCCTGTTCCAGCTCAAGCAGCCATTGCTCGGCCGTTTCAAAGCGCTGCCGTGGGTCGGCCGCGACCGCGCGGCAGAGACTTTCCTCCAGCCAGCTCGGTACGTCCGGGCGATAACGGCTGACCGGTGTCGGGTTGCCGAAGCGCGGACGCTGGAAGGCTTCGATCTCGCCGTACGGGTAGTGCCCAGTCAGCAGGTAATAGAGCGTCACGCCGGTCGCATAGAGGTCCTGCGCTGCGCTGGGTTCGGCTCCCGTGAATGCCTCCGGGGCAATGAAACTCGGGGTGCCGGGCAGTTGGTTGGGCAGGTCGCGAGACAGCCCTGGGCAGAACGCCAGGCCGAAATCCAGGATGCGCAGCTCGCCGTCCTCACCCAGCAGCAGGTTTTCCGGCTTGATGTCACGATGCAGGATGTTGCGCCGATGCAGCATGCCCACCGCGCGGATCAGCCGGGAGGCGACCTGCAGCAAATCGGCCAGTGGCAGCGGGCCGTCTCGTTCGAAGCGTTGCGCCAGGGTCGTCCCGCTGTACTCGCGCTGCACGTAATAGAGGTGTTGGCGTTCTGGCAGCGGATGCAGTTCGGCGAAGTTGCGCCCGGCAACCCGGCGCATGAACCATTCTTCCTGCAGCAACGCCGGCCCGGCGTCTGCCTCGTCCTGCCGGCTGGGTGGCAGCGTCTTCAGCAGCCAGGCCTGGCCCTGGGCATCCTGTACCCGGTAGATCAGTGACTGTCGCGACTCGTGCAGCAGTGCATTCACCTGCCAGCTCTCGAACACCTGGCCGGGGCGCAGCTTCGGCGGCAATGGCCAATGATCGAGTTGGGCGAGGGCGTCGGCCAGCACCGCTTCGGGCAGCGCATCCACTCGTAGCAGCAGAGCGCTGGCGTTGTCCTGGCTGCCGCTCTGGTGCGCCAGATTGACCAGCGCCCGTGCTGCGGCGCCGAGGTCAGGCTGATCGTGCAGGATATGCGCGATGTCGCGCTCGGGGACGCACGACCAGACGCCGTCGCTGAGCAGCAGGTAGCTGTCGCCTTCCTGCAGCTCGCCGTCGAGGTAGTCCATCACCAGGTGTTGATCCAGCCCCAGCGCACGCTTGAGCACATGCTGCATGCCCGACTGTTCCCAGACATGGTCCTCGCTGAGCCGCTCGAGCTGAGTGCCGTTCCAGCGATAGGCACGGCAATCGCCGACGTGGGCCAGGGTGAAGCGGCGACCGCGCAGCACCAGCGCGGTGAGCGTGGTCAACAGCGGCTGATTGCCGCCATTGGCCTGCAGCCAGCGGTTGTGCGCCACCAGTACGCGATCGAGCGACTGCGCGACGGCCCAGGTTTCCGGCGTCGTGTAGTAGTCGAAGGCCAGCGCCTGCAAGGTCGCCCGCGCAGCCAGCCCGCCATCGGCGCACTGGCTGACGCCATCGGCCAGGGCGAACAGATAGCCCTTGCCGGTTGCCAGCCCGGGCGCCGGGGTGACGATGCGTATCGCATCCTGATTTTCCGGGCGCGGCCCGGCGGCGCTGGCCTCGCCATAGCTCAATCGCAGGGGCATGGTCGTTCTCGAATTGCTGCGCATTGCAGCAGAGCAATATTCGCGCCCTGCCGGATTTGCGTGTGCATCACACCCGAGCCGCGGTCACTGCCGCCGAACCCCAGGTGGTGCGCCAGCGACGCTTGACGCCATAGAGGCCGAACCAGGCGAGCACACCGAGGCTGGCGAACAGCCAGAGGCCGAGCTGGTAGTCACCGGTCGATTGCTTGACTGCGCCAAGCCCGGCGGTGAGCAGGAAGCCGCCGATACCGCCGGCCATACCGACCAGTCCGGTCATCACGCCGATTTCCTTGTTGAAACGCTGCGGCACCAGCTGGAACACCGCACCATTGCCGGCACCGAGGCTGAGCATGGCGACCACGAACAGCGCCAGGGCAGCCGTGGAACTGGGCAGGTTGAAGCCGACCGCGGCGATACAGATGGCTGCGACCGTGTACATCACCAGCAGCGCGCGAATGCCGCCGATGCGGTCGGCCAGGGCGCCGCCCAACGGACGCAGCAGGCTGCCGGCGAAGACGCAGGCGGCGGTGTAGTAGCCGGCCTTGACCGGGTCGAAGGCGTACTGGTCGTGGAAGTAGCCGGGCAGGGTGCTGGCCAGGCCGAGGAAGCCGCCAAAGGTCACGCTGTAGAAGAACATGAACCACCAGCTGTCGCGGTCGCCCAACGCCTTCATGTAGTCGGCCAGCGACTTTGGTGCCGGGCGGTTGGGGGCATTCTTCGCCACGCTGGCGAAGATGACCAGCGTCAGCACCAGGGGAATCAATGCCAGGCCGAACACATTGTTCCAGCCGAAGATGGCCGCCAGCACCGGCGCGAACAGCGCCGCCAGCACGGTGCCGGAGTTACCGGCACCGGCGATGCCCATGGCCTTGCCCTGGTGCTCCGCCGGATACCACTGCGAGGCCAGCGGCAGCGCGACGGCAAAGGACGCGCCAGCCATGCCGAGAAACAGGCCGAGCAGCAGTGCCTGTTCATAGCTGTGGATGCCGTGCAGCCAGGCAACGAATAGCGCGACGATGACGACGCTCTGACCGAGCAGGCCGGCGGTTTTCGGCGAGGTGCGATCGGCCAGGATGCCCAGCACCAGGCGCAATACCGCGCCGGCGAGAATCGGTGTGGCTACCATCATTGCGCGCTGTTGTGTGGTCAGGCCCAGGTCCGCGGCGATCTGAACGCCCAGCGGGCCAAGGACGTACCAGACCATGAAACTCAGGTCGAAGTAGAGAAAGGAGGCAAACAGGGTCGGCGTGTGGCCGGCTTTCCAGAAACTCGTGCTCATTGAATCTGCTCCAGGGCGTGCGTGGCGCGGCGTCTGCCGCCAGGGCTGCTCATACCGCCCCGTCGTCGAGGCGGAAAACAAAAAGGCGCCGCAGCACGCCTGCCGGAGCAGGAATGATGCGACGCCTTTGTCGTGTTTCGCAGACCGCCGTTGGCCTGCCTGAAGTGGATCTAGCATCTAGCGTGCCAGCCGGCGAGGGCCTCTTCCTGTGCGGGCTCGACGCGCCTCGCGGGCAGTCCATGGCGGCGAAGCGCACAGATAGCGCGCAACTGCGCGCCATATCGGGGCACGTTTCATTTGCTTACGCAAAGCTCAGGCACTGCGGTTGCTGATAGGCTTGGCCTGCTTTTGCCCAAGGAGCGAGCGATGCCCCTGATTGCGACCCTGACCCTCAACCCCGCGATGGATCTTTCCGTCAGCACTGCCCGGGTGACCAGTACCGAAAAGCTGCGTTGTTCGCTGCCGCGCCACGATCCGGGTGGCGGCGGGATCAACGTGGCGCGAGTGGTAAAGACCTTGGGCGGCAAGGCGGTTGCCATCTACCCGGCGGGCGGGCCATTCGGTGATTTGCTGCAACGCTCGCTGGACGAAACGGGCCTAGTGCATCGGCCGGTGTCGATTGCCGGCGATACCCGCGAGAGCTTTACCGTCGATGAGCTGGAGTCAGGTCTGCAATATCGCTTTGTGTTGCCTGGTCCGACACTGTCCGCACAGGAGCTTCAACGCTGCCTCGACGGCCTGGCGGCACTGCGGCCCGCCCCGTTGTTCGTGGTATTGAGTGGCAGCTTTCCACCCGGAGTTGGCCTGGATTTTTACGACGAGTTGCTGGCGCTTACCCGACGTATCGGTTCCCGTCTGGTCGTTGATCTGTCCGGTGAGCCTTTGCGCTACGCGGCTCGGCAAGGCGGCACCTACCTGATGAAACCGAGTCTCGACGAGCTGTCCACGTTGATGGGCGGCGCAGTCACCAGCGAAACCGAGCAGGAACAAGCACTGCGCAACCTGATCGCTCAGGGCTGCGCGGAAATGATCGTGCTGTCGCTGGGTGCCGAAGGGGCACTCTTTGCCAGCGCCGATGCGTTGGAGCGGCTGCCATCACCGGATGTCCCGGTGATCAGCGCGGTTGGAGCGGGCGACAGCATGCTCGGTGCCATCGTGCTGGCATTGGCCGAGGGGCGCACGTTGCAGGATGCGGTACGCCGGGGCATCGCCGCTGGTGCCGCGACCGTGATGCGTCCGGGCACCGAGCTATGCCATCGGGAGGATGTCCAGCGGTTGCTGCAGACCTCGGAAAGCGCCCCTAGTCGAGCCGGTTGACCCGCGGAAACTTGCTGGCGAACGACTCGGGCATGGCGACGACGCGGCTTTGGGCGTAGTCGTAGAACACGAAACCGGACTTGGCCATGGCGATGAGCGTGCCGTCGGCTGGACGGGTGATGCGGAAGATGATGTCGCCGCCGTACTTGTTGAAATCCATCACGCCGACTTCGAACAGCAGCGCATCACGGGCATGGGCTTCGGCTTTGTAGGTCGTGGCCAGGTCGGTAACGATGATGCCAGCCCCGTCCTGACGGGTTTCGGCAACGCCGTAGGCGAACAGGAAGCGCGCCCGCGCCTCGGAAATCATCGAGATCATCGAATCGTTGGCCAGATGGTTACCCGCGTTGATGTCGGTGATTCGCACGGTGAGCTGAGTGGAAAAGCAGTACTGGTCTTCCGGGAACTGTAGATTCAGGCGCGCCATGGGTCGCTCGGTTATCGATAGAAGGCGCGCATTCTAGCGCTGTGTCGTACGCCCAGGTCAGGTGACCGCTTGCGGGAGCGATGTTTGGTTGAGTGATGCACGGCGGGCGGGCGGATCACTGCCCAAGCAACTCGTTCATGGCGATGATCTGTTCGGCGACCTGGATCAGCTTCTGCTGCCGGCTCATCGCCTGGCGGCGCATCAATGTATAGGCCTCTTCCTCCTTGCAGTCGCGCATCTTCATCAGCATGCCCTTGGCCAGCTCGATGCGCTTGCGCTCGGCGAGTTGCTGCTCGCGGGCCTGTAACTGCGCGCGAATCGCCTGGTCGGTCTCGAAGCGCGCCATCGCTACATCGAGGATCGGCTTGAGTCGCTGGGCCTGTATGCCTTCGACGATATAGGCGCTGACTCCGGCGCGGATGGCCTGGCGCATGGCTCCCGGGTCGCTATCGTCGGTGAACATGACGATGGGTCTCGGTTGGTCGCGGCTCACCAACACCACTTGTTCCAGCACATCGCGGCCGGGTGAGTCGGTATCGATCAGCACCACATCAGGGCGGATGGCCTCGACCCGTTCTGGCAGGTCGATGCTCAGGCCGGACTCGTCGATGACTTCGAAGCCAGCCTCGATCAGCGCGCTTTTCAGACGCCCGATCTTTCGCGGGGTGTCGTCGATCAGCAGGATGCGCAACATGCTTGGTCCCATGATCAAAGTGCGGTTTCCGCGGCCTGGTCGGCCATGGCATGCAAGGTGAAACTGCGGGCATAGGCTGCTGGCTCGGTGCCGTCCCAGGTCTTGCCATCCATCAACGTGGCGCTGCGCATGGGCGACTCCGGCACGGTGATACCCAGCGTTTCGGCAGCCTGTCGATACAGCTCGATCTGCTGCACCTGCTGTGCAACCTGCTGGTAGTCCGGGTCCTGGCGTAAAAGGCCCCAGCGCCGCAGTTGCGTGATGAACCAGAGACCGTCGGACAGGTAGGGCACGTTTGCCGCGCCACCGGCGAAGAAACGCAGTGGGTGTTCGTCGTTCCAGACGTTGCCCAATCCATCCTCATACTCGCCGAGGAAGCGTGATTCGATCGCCGCCAATGGCGCGTCGACGTACTCGCGCCCGGCGATCAGCTGTGCCGTGCTGCGGCGGTTTTCCCGGCTCTGGTCGATGAAGCGGCTTGCCTCGAGTACGGCCATCACCAGCGCACGGGCCGTGTTGGGGTACTGCTCGACGAATGCCCGGGTGCAGCCGAGTACCTTCTCCGGATGATCCGGCCAGATCGACTGACTGGTCGCCAGGGTGAAACCGACCCCTTCGGCAATCGCTTGCGCGCCCCAGGGCTCGCCGGCGCAGAAACCGTCGATGCGTCCGGCCTGCAGGTACGCCACCATCTGCGACGGCGGCAGGACCAGCGTCCGCACATCCCGCAACGGATGAATGCCGTTGGCGGCCAGCCAGTAGTAGAGCCAAAGCGCATGGGTGCCGGTGGGAAAGGTGTGCGCTAGGGTCAGGCGTGCACCGCTTTGGCGCACGCTTTTGCGTAACGCCTCCGGATCGGTCACGCCTGCGGCTTTCAGCGACGCCGACAGGTTGATGCTTTGGCCGTTCTGCGCGAGGCCCATGAGCACTGCCATGTCGGTCGCCGGGCTACCGCCAATGCCCAGGTGCACGGCATAGATCAGCCCATACAAGCTGTGGGCTGCGTCCAGTTCACCGCCGATCAGTTTGTCGCGCAGGGCCGACCAGGAGCTCTGTCGCTGCAGGTTGAGTGTCAGGCCGAATGGCTGGGCGAAGCCCTGGGTAGCAGCGACGATCAGCGATGCGGCGTCGGTGAGGGGAAGGAAGCCGAGATTGACCGAGCTCTTTTCCGGTGCATCACTGCCGGCGACCCAGGCCAGTGCATCGTGGCGGTGCGGCGTGGAGGGTTCGGTCATGCTGTATGGGCCTTTCGATTGCGAGGTACGCGGCACCGTTCAATGAACAGCGCCACCTCTCAGGAGGTGGACTATGCCCAGCCTGAAGCAAGCGATATGCCAGCGTGAAAATGGTGCGCGGCGCGGTGAGCATGCACCGCGTCGGTTGGTGGCGTGATTGTGGCCAGTCAGGAAGCGTTTGGTCAGCGCGGATAGAGTGGTGGGAGGGCGCTCTGGTCCTGTTCGACGCTGGGACTGGTCGCTGGAGGTAATGCTTGGATTGCCTGCCATAGGGCCTCGCCCTGCCAACGTTGTCCGGCTTCGCTATACAGCGCACCGTTGAGACCGTCCAGTGCATCGGACAGCGGCACGAAGCGCGCGGCCATGTCCGCCAGCGTCTCCGGCTGCTGCCGCGCCCAGGCGTCCAGTGCCTGGCGAGTGGCCTGGGAATCGTTGGCCTGGCAGGCGCGACGCAGGTCATCGAGCAGGCTGCGCGGGGTCGGGCCGGGTTGCAACGCGCGTTGCACGGCTGGCTGTCGCCGTGCACGTGACCAGAGGCCGAAACCGATGAGCGTGGTGAATGCAAAGAGCGCGGTGCTCAGTTGCCAGGGCCAGATGGCTGGCTGGTCGACCGGCACCGGTGCCGCGGCGGGCATCTCCGCAGGGGGCGGCACGAGATTCGGGTTGTCGGCGACGCTCAGGGTGCGCTCGTCCAGCGTGGTGCGTTCGAGGCGATCCTCAACGGTATTCCACCAGACCACTTCCAGTGCAGGCAGCTGCAGCGTGCCGCTGCGCGTGGGGATCAGCGCCTCGCGCTGCTCGCGACTCCCGACCAGCCCGCCGCCGCTGACTTCGTTCGCCAGGCTTGGTTGATCCGGATAGCGTCGCAACTCGGCGCTCTGCGCAGAACCGATGGCGGGCAGCTGCGTGCTGGTCAGGCCCTCGGCCTTGAGCAGCAGGCTGCGAGTGAGCGATTCGCCGGCTTTCGCCTGGTCCGGCTCCGGGCTCCAGGCTTCTACCAGGGTCAGACTGCTTGCCGGCAGCCAGGGGGCGCCGGCGGGATAATCGGCCGGCTTGGCCTTGACCTTGAGCGGGATGCTCGGCGAGCGGACCTGGGTCGAACGCCCCGAGCGCGAGCCAAACAGCGAGTTGCTGCCTTTGGTCACGGTAGTGGCGCTGAACAGCTGGGCAGGGATCGTCAGCTCACCGGATTTCTGTGGAAACAGGGCATAGCGCACCTCGATGACGCCATGGCGTATCCCGTTGATGGTTTTCTCGTAGGTGCGCGGTTCACCGAGGCGCTCCACCAGTGCTTCGGGCATCTGCAGGGGCGACAGCGTGCTGTCATCGTAAAGCGAAACCGAATGGTAGATGCGCAGCGTGAGAATCACCTGTGCCTGCACATAAACACTTTCCTGATCGACGCTGGCATCGATGAAGATCGGTGCCAGTTGATCGCCTTCGCTGCTTTTCAACGACTCTTGGACGAGCAGGGTGATCGGCTCGCTGCGCCAGTCGCCCAGCTGCAGTGGCGGAATGACCACATAGCCGGTTTGCTTCGGACGCAGGGTGATCAACCAGCGGGTGATCGCACGCGCCTCGCCGTTGCTGCTGGAGAGCTGGTTGACCTGGCGGGTATCGAAGACCTCGAATAGCTCATCCAGCGGCTGCAGGTCGGGCTTGCCGAACACTGCTCCACCTTGGCTTTCCAGGCTTAGCTCGAGGGTTTCGTCGATGCTCAGCTGGGTGCGGTCGACTCGGGCAAAAAGACCGACTGCAGCAGCCTGGCCGGCAAGGATGCTGAGCAGAACAAAGGCCATCAGGCGCATCATCGACTGGTTTCCTGGTGCTTGCGTTGTTCGTAGAGAAATTTTCGCCGCAGCAGCTCGCCGGGGTTATCCGGAATCTGTCGCAGCCATTGTTCCATCGCCTGTTGCCGCTCCTGCTCGGGAAGCGCCTCGTGCTGCGCCAGCGCTGCAGCGGCATCCTGTCCTTGCGATTCTGAAGTCGTTTCGCTCGCCGAAGGCTGCGCCGCGCCACTGGCCTCACGATCCGGTTCGCCCTCGGCGTCGTCAGGCGAAGGTGAGCTGGTCGAGCCTGGTTCCTGCAGCCGCTGTGGCTGCGGCTGCGGCAGGGATTCTTCGGTCTGCTCGGCCTGCTGATCCTGATCTTGCTCGGACTCAGACTGTTCCTCACGGCGGCGTAGCAGCTCTTCGATTAGTGCCTTGTTGCGTTGTGCCGGCTGCAGATCGGGTTGCAGTTCGAGTGCCTGGTCGTACGCATCGATGGCGGCCTCGAGCTCGTTGCCGCGGGCCAGGGCGTTGCCGCGATTGTAGTGGTCGACAGCCGTATCGCCTGCGGCGAACAGCTCTGCGGCGCCGGCATAGTCACCGGCCTGGTAGAGGGCGGTTGCCCGCCAGCGGTGATCGACGAAGCGCTCGGCCGCCTCGGCCGGCTGTTGTGCCTCGAGCAGGCGCTGGCCCTGCTGATCGCGCCGCAGCCAGAGGTCGTCCAGCTCCAGCGCGCTGGCCGGTTGCGGCTGCAACAGCAGAAGCGGCAGGCAGAACAGCCAGCCGCGGCGGCCAGCAAGGGCAGCAAGCAGAAGCAATGGCAGAAGCAGCCAATGGCCCTGGTCGAGCCAGGCTTCCAGACGGGTCATTTCGTCGTCGTGCTGCAGCGATCCGGCCTTATCGAACAGGCCGAGCGCTGCGAGATCGTCGTCCCCCAGGCGTGCCTGTTGGTAGCGTCCGCCCAGTTCTGTGGCCAGGCGCTGCAGCCGTGCGTTATCCAGACGCGGGATCAGGATTGCGCCCTGGGCGTCCTTGAGAAAGCTGCCGCTCTCTCCGGCAATCGGCGCGCCCTGTTCGGTGCCGACGCCGAGAATCAGCAGGCGCTCGCCGCGCCCTTGCATCAAGGTGCCGATGGCGCTGCGTTCGTGCTCGTCCAGACTGCTGCCGATCAGCAGCAAACGCCCCCGGCCCAGCCCCGCCTGCTCGAGCAGGGCGAGACCCTTGGCGACAGCGAGGTCTGCACGTTGGCCGGGCTCGGGCATCAGCGCCGGATGCAAGGCATCCAGCAGATTGCGAGTGGTTGCCAGGTCGTCGGACAGTGGCACCACGGTGTGGGCGCTGCCGGCGAATACCACGACGGCGGTCTGTACATCCTGTCGCCGCTCCAGCAGATCCAGCAGTTTGCGCTTGGCCTGCTCGAGGCGCGTGGGTGGAACGTCGCCGGCGAGCATCGGGGGGGTCAGTTCCAGCAGCACCACCAGCGGATCGCTGCGCTTCACGCTGGGTTGCTCGAAGCGCTGCCAGCTGGGGCCGAGCAATGCGATGACGGCCAACAGCCAGGCAAGGCCAAGCACCAGCCAGGGCAGGCGACTGTGGCGCAGCCGGCCGCGGGTCAGCAGGGCAGCATGAAAGGCTTCCGGGAGCAGGCGCTGCCAGCGGCCGATCTGCAACTGACGATGCCAGAGCCGCCACAGCAACCAGATCAGCAGGGGCAGGACGATCAGCCAGTAGGGCCGCAGTAGGTGGGGCAGCAGTTCGTTCATCGGCGCTGCTCCCGCCGCCATGCCAGCCGTTGCAGCTGCGCGCTCCACAGGCTGGCCGCCACCATCAGCAGGCTGATCAGCAGCGCCGCCGACAACGGCCAGACGTAAAGCGCTTCGGCGATGCGCGCCTGGGTCGGTTGCTGAGCGGCTGGTTCGAGCCGATCCAGTGTAGCGCCGATCGCCTTCAGCTCTGCGCTGGTGGCGGCGCGAAAGTACTCCCCGCCGGTCTGTTCGGCGATGGCGCGAAGGGTGGGCTCGTCCAGATCCAGACCCGGGTTGAAGCCGAAGCGGCTGAGCACGCCGCCTTCCTCTGGAACAGCGCCAATGCCGATGGTGTGGATGCGTACGCCTTCATCGGCGGCCAGGGATGCCGCCAGCAGCGGCTCGATCTCGCCGCCGTTGCTGGCGCCATCGGTGATCAGCACCAGCACACGGCTGTTCGCTGGACGGTCCCGCAGGCGTTTCACCGCCAGGCCGATGGCATCGCCGATGGCGGTGTTGCTGCCGGCAATGCCGACCCGCGCCTCGTCCAGCCAAACCCTTACGGTGCGGCGGTCGAAGGTCAGCGGGGCCTGCAGGTAGGCCTTGCTGCCGAACAGGATCAGGCCGACGCGATCGCCGTGGCGCTGTTCGATGAAGTCCCCCAGCAGCACCTTGACCAGCTCCAGGCGTGTCAGCTCCTCGCCTTGCCATTGCATATCGGGGTAATCCATCGAGCCGGAAACATCCACGGCCAGCAGCAGATCGCGGCCACTGGTGGGCAGTGGTAGCGGTTCACCGAGCCACTGCGGGCGAGCGGCGGCAAACAGCAGCAGCAACCAGATGGTCAGGTAGGGCAATTGCTGGCGCCAGGCGGGCAGGGCGACGCGAGCACGGCGACCGGACAGCTGCTGCAGTTCGTCTAGAAAGCTGACCTTCAAGGCGGCTTCGCCACTGTCCGCCGGCGGCAGCAGTGCGCGCAGCAGCCAGGGCAATGGCAGCAGCACCAAGATCCAGGGCCAGGCCAGTTCAAACATGCTTGCGAATCCAGATATCGACGGATTGTTCCAGGCCGTCGATGGCCTTGTCGTCGAGCCGGCACTCGGCCCGATAGGCGCCTTCGACCAGGATCATCCAGCGCGTCAGTCCGGCAGCCGGACAGCGGCTGTCGAGAAAGGCTAGCCAGGCTCGCCCGCTGAGCGTGTGCGGGTGGTCGTCGGGATAACGGATGCGGCACAGGCGCTTGAGCAGCCCATTGAGCTGCTGCAGCCATTGGCTGGCCGGCTGGCTGCCGTAAGGCTTGCTCAGGCGAGACAGCTCGATCAGTGCCTCCTGACGCTCTGGGTCCAGCGGCGCCTCTGGCTGAGCACGAGGTTTACGCCGGATCAGCTGATGGCGAAAACGCCAGAAAGCCGCAAACACGCAGAGCAGCAACAACCCGAGCAGCCACCAGCCCGGCGCAGGGGGCCACCAGTGGACAGGTTCCGGGTTGATCAGGGGGGCCAGTTCGTCGAGCGGGTTCATGGTCGTGCACTCGGATGCCGGACGCTCAGATGCTCGCGTAACTGTTCGACCAGGTCATGCTGGGTGTCGAGTGGCATCAGTGGCACCCGTAGGCGATCGGCCAGGCGTTGCCAACGCGCACCGCGTGCTTCTCCCATCTCCCGGTAGCGCTGACGCAGGGCTGCGTCATGGGTGTCCAGTTCCAGCCGTGCGTTGCCTTCGCTGAAGCGCAGCAGGCCCGCGGCAGGCAGAGCGTGATCCAGCGGGTCGAACAGCGGCAGCAACAGCAGATCGACATGCCGTGCCAGCAGGCTTAGCTGCTGTTCGGCGGCATCGGTCAGGGTTCGCTCGTCGCAGAGAATTACCGACAGGCTGCCGGGGCGTAACACTTCGCGCGTCCTGCGCAGCGCCATGCTGAAGGCTTCCGTGTCGAGCGGGCTCTCCGGGTGCAGGCGGTTGTTGGCTTGCGTGACGCGATCGAGCAGCTGCAGCAGGCTCTGCTTGCTGCGCCGAGGCTTGATCTCTTGCTGTTCGCTGCCGAATACCAGGCCGCCGACCCGGTCGTTGTGGCTGAGCGCTGCCCAGCCAATCAGTGCTGCGGCCTGGGCTGCCAGCACCGACTTGAGCAGGCGGCCGCTGCCGAAGAACAGGCGTGGACTCTGCTCGACGACGATGTAGATCGGGCGCTCGCGTTCTTCGTGGAAAAGTTTGGTATGCGGCTCCTGGGTGCGCGCGGTGACTCGCCAGTCGATGGTGCGCACATCATCGCCGGCCTGATAAACACGCACTTGGTCGAAATCCACGCCACGCCCGCGCAGCTTGGAATGATGCAAACCCACCAGCGGGCTGCGACGATGGGGCGTGGAAAAGATGGGCACTTCACGGACCCGATGGCGCATATCGATCAGCTCGGCCAGGCTCACCCTGATCCCGGCGTCCTGCTCGTTCGGCTGCCGGCTGCCGGAAGCCTGCGGTTGCATCAGGCCACCGCGACCACGTCGAGAATGCGCTGGATCACACGGTCCTGGTCGATCCCGGCCGCTTCTGCTTCGAAGGAAAGGATCAGGCGGTGACGCAATACGTCGAAGAGCATCGCCTGAATATCCTCGGGGCTGACGAAATCGCGCCCAGCCAGCCAGGCATGAGCGCGAGCGCAGCGGTCCAGCGAGATAGAGCCGCGCGGACTCGCGCCATAGGCGATCCACTCGGCCAACTCGGCGTCGAACTTGGCGGGTGTGCGGGTGGCCATGACCAGCTGCACCAGGTACTCCTCCACGGCGTCCGCCATGTACAGGCCGAGAATGTCCTTGCGTGCGGCGAATATCGCCTGCTGACTGACACGGTGTTCCGGCGCAGCTTCGCCGTTGATGGCTTCGCCCCTGGCCTGCTGAAGGATGCGGCGCTCCACGGAAGCGTCGGGGAAGCCGATCTTCACGTGCAACAGGAAGCGGTCCAGCTGTGCTTCGGGCAGCGGGTAGGTGCCCTCCTGCTCGATCGGGTTCTGCGTTGCCATCACCAGGAACAGCGGGGGCAGATCGTAAGTGCTCCGTCCGACGCTGACCTGCCGCTCGGCCATCGCTTCGAGCAGTGCCGACTGCACCTTGGCCGGTGCGCGGTTGATTTCGTCAGCGAGCACCAGGTTGTGGAAGATCGGCCCCTGCTGGAAGACGAAACTGCCGGTTTCCGGCCGGTAGATTTCCGTGCCGGTGATGTCGGCGGGCAGCAGGTCGGGGGTGAACTGGATGCGATGGAACTCGGCTTCCAGACCTTCGGCCAGTTCCTTGATGGCACGTGTCTTGGCCAGGCCCGGAGCACCTTCGACGAGCATGTGGCCGTCGGCGAGCAGGGCGATCAGCAGGCGTTCGATCAGTCGCTCCTGGCCCAGGATCTGGGTGGACAGGAACTGTCGCAGCGCGATTATCGATTCACGGTGATCCATCGTTTCGCTTCTTCCAGGGTAGGCGGCAAATCGGCTGGCGTGGCTGGCGGAGCCGCCGGCTGCTATCGACTGCTACAGACAGTCGCAGATGACTGTTGCAGAGGCGCCACTTTACTGCATTAACCCTCGACTAGACTAACCTTGAACCTTCGACCTGTGCCGTCAGTCACTACCGACGAGCCTTTCCCCAGCAAGCCAAGCGGAGCCATACATGGCGTTCTTTTCAGCGGCCAGCAAGGCCGACTTTCAGCAGCAATTGCAGACAGCCTTAGCGCAACACGTAGACACGAAAATCCTGCCGCAACTGAATCTGTTCGCCGAACAGTTCTTCGGTATCGTCGCGTTGCCCGAGCTCACCGAGCGGCGCATGAGCGACCTGGTCGGTTCGACGCTGGCCAGCTGGCGCTTGCTGGAGCGCTTCGATCCTTCCACGCCCGAGGTGCAGGTATTCAACCCGGATTTCGAAAAGCATGGCTGGCAGTCGACCCACAGTGTGGTCGAGGTGCTGCATCCGGATATGCCGTTTCTGGTCGATTCGGTGCGCATGGAGCTGACCCGGCGCGGCTATAGCATCCACACCCTGCAGACCAGTGTGCTGCAGGTCCGTCGTGCCGCCGACGGCAGCCTGCTGGAACTGCTGCCCAAGGATGAGCGTGCTGGCGATAGCCACGCCGAATCGCTGATCTTCGTCGAAATCGACCGCTGCGCCAGCCCATCGGCATTGCGTGAACTTGAGCAATCACTGTTGGGCGTGCTGGCCGACGTGCGCCAGGTGGTCGGTGATTTCGCTGCGATGAAGGGCAAGGCCGTCGAGCTGCAGGGGCGCCTGGAGCAGGTCAACCTGAGTATCGACGGCGACGAGCTGGACGAGATTCGTGACTTCATGCGCTGGTTGGCTGATGACCACTTCACCTTCCTCGGTTACGAAGAGTTCTCCGTGCAGGAGCAGGCCGACGGTGGACGAATCGTCTACGACGAAAGCTCGCTGCTGGGGCTGTCGCGCACGATGCGCACCGGGCTTTCCGAGGAAGAGCAATCACTCACCGCGCAATCGGTGAGCTATCTGCGTGACCCGCTGCTGCTGTCCTTTGCCAAGGCGGCGATGCCCAGCCGCGTGCACCGTCCGGCTTACCCGGACTTCGTCTCCGTGCGTGAATTCGATGACGAGGGGCGCGTGGTTCGCGAGTGCCGCTTCCTCGGGCTGTTCACCTCGTCGGTCTACACCCAGAGCGTGAGGCGCATTCCGTTCATTCGCCGCAAGGTAGAGACGGTGGTGCAGCGCGCCAATTTCGGCAGCTCCGCGCACCTGGCCAAGGAGCTGGTGCAGGTTCTTGAGGTGCTGCCGCGCGATGAATTGTTCCAGGCGCCGATCGACGAGCTGTTCGAAAACGCTATCGCCATCGTGCAGATCCAGGAACGCAATCGGCTGCGGCTGTTCCTGCGTTTCGATCCGTATCGACGATTCTGCTACTGCCTGGTCTATGTGCCGCGCGACAGCTACTCCACCGAGACACGGTTGAAGATTCAGCAAGTGTTGCAGGAGCGGCTGGAAGCCAGCGATTGCGAATTCTCCACCTATTTCTCCGAATCGGTGCTGATCCGGGTCCAGTTCATCCTGCGCCTGGACCCCAGCAGGGCGGTGCAAGTCGATCCGGCGCGTCTCGAGCAGGAGGTACTGCAGGCGTGCCGCACCTGGCAGGACGACTATCAGAGCCTGATCGTCGAACGTTTCGGTGAGGCCAAGGGCACCCATCTGCTCAGCGAATTTCCGAAGGGCTTCCCGGCCGGCTATCGCGAGCGCTTCTCGCCGCAGTCGGCCACCGTCGACATGCAGCATGTGCTTGATCTAAGTGAAGAGCGCCCGCTGGTGATGAGCTTCTATCAGCCAATCACGGCTGAAGAGAATCGCCTGCACTGCAAGCTTTATCACCTGAATACGCCGCTGCCGCTGTCGGACATCCTGCCAATCATGGAGAACCTGGGGCTGCGGGTGCTCGGTGAGTTTCCGTTCCGGTTGCGCGACCGCAGTGGCCGCGAATACTGGATACACGACTTCGCCTTCACCTATGCCGAAGGTCTGGAAATCGACCTGCTGGAGATCAACGAGGCGCTGCAGGATGCGTTCATCCACATCTACGGTGGCTTCGCCGAGAACGATGGATTCAACCGTCTGGTGCTGACCGCCGGGCTGGCGTGGCGTGAAGTGGCGCTGCTGCGTGCCTATGCGCGTTATCTCAAGCAGATCCGCATGGGCTTCGACCTGGGCTACATCGCCAGCGCGCTGCTCAACCACACGGACATCGCCCGCGAGCTGGTGCGGCTGTTCAAGATGCGCTTCTACCTGGCGCGCAAGTTGGGCGACGAAGATTTGGCCGACAAGCAGCAACGGCTGGAACAGGCGATTCTCTCGGCGTTGGATGACGTGGCGGTACTCAACGAGGATCGGATTCTGCGGCGCTATCTGGCGCTGATCCAGGCCACCCTGCGGACCAACTTCTATCAGCCGGATGCCAGCGGCAAACCGAAGCCATATTTCAGCTTCAAGCTTGACCCGCGCTCGATCCCGGAGATGCCCCGGCCGGCGCCGATGTACGAAATCTTCGTCTATTCGCCGCGGGTCGAGGGCGTGCACCTGCGCGGCGGCAAGGTCGCACGCGGCGGGCTGCGCTGGTCCGACCGCGAGGAGGATTACCGCACCGAAGTGCTCGGCCTGGTCAAGGCGCAGCAGGTCAAGAATGCCGTGATCGTTCCCGGCGGCGCGAAAGGCGGCTTCGTGCCGCGTCGGCTGCCTACCAGCGGTACGCGTGACGATATTCAGGCAGAGGCGATCGCCTGCTATCGCATCTTCATCAGCGGGCTGCTCGATATCACCGACAACCTGCGCGAAGGCCAGGTCGCTCCGCCGGCGAACGTGTTGCGCTATGACGGTGACGACCCCTACCTGGTGGTTGCCGCGGACAAGGGCACGGCGAGCTTCTCGGACATCGCTAACGGCATCGCCGCCGAATACGACTTCTGGCTCGGCGACGCCTTTGCCTCGGGTGGTTCGGCAGGTTACGACCACAAGAAGATGGGCATCACCGCACGCGGTGCCTGGGTTTCCGTGCAGCGACATTTCCGCGAGCGCGGCATCAACGTGCAGACCGACCCGATCAGCGTCATCGGCATCGGCGACATGGCCGGCGACGTGTTCGGCAACGGTTTGCTGATGTCCGAAACATTGCAATTGGTGGCTGCGTTCAACCACCTGCATGTCTTCATCGATCCCAATCCCGACCCGGCTCGCAGTTTCGTCGAGCGCAAGCGTCTGTTCGAATTGCCGCGCTCGTCCTGGACGGATTACGACGCCTCGCTGATATCCGAGGGCGGCGGGATTTTCCCGCGTTCGGCCAAGCGGGTGGCGATCACGCCGCAGATGAAAGAACGTTTCGCCATCGAAGCGGACCAGCTGACTCCCGCCGAGCTGATCAATGCGCTGCTCAAGGCGCCAGTGGATCTGCTGTGGAATGGTGGCATCGGCACTTACGTGAAGAGCAGCAGCGAGAGCCACGCCGAAGTCGGCGACAAGGCCAACGATGCGGTGCGGGTCAATGGCGCCGATCTGCGCGCCAAGGTGGTGGGCGAGGGCGGCAACCTCGGCATGACCCAGCTGGGGCGTGTCGAGTACGCCCTGCATGGCGGTTCGAGCAATACCGACTTCATCGACAACGCTGGCGGCGTCGATTGCTCGGATCACGAAGTGAACATCAAGATTCTGCTCAATGAGGTGGTTAGTGCCGGTGACATGACCGCCAAGCAGCGCGACCAGCTGTTGTTCGAGATGACGGACGCGGTCGCCGAGCTGGTGCTGCAAAACAACTACAAGCAAACCCAGGCGCTGTCCCAGGCGCAGCATCGCTCGCGTGAGCGGGCTGCCGAGTACGTTCGGCTGATCAACGCGCTGGAGGCTGCCGGGCAGCTCGACCGTGCGCTGGAGTTTCTGCCGACCGATGAGGCGCTGGCCGAGCGCGCGACTACCGGCAAGGGGCTCACCCGGCCGGAGCTTTCGGTGCTGATCTCATACAGCAAGATCGAGCTCAAGAAAGCCCTGCTGGATTCGCGTGTGCCGGATGACGATTATCTCGCCCGCGAAATGGACAGCGCCTTCCCGCAGCAGCTGGCCGAGCGTTTCCGCAATGCCATGCTGCAGCATCGCCTCAAGCGCGAAATCGTCGCGACCCAGATCGCCAACGATCTGGTCAACAACATGGGCATCACCTTCGTTCAGCGTCTGAACGAAGCAACCGGTATGAGCGCGGCGAACGTCGCCGGTGCCTACGTCATCGTGCGCGATATCTTCCATCTGCCCCACTGGTTCAGGCAGATCGAGGCGTTGGATCACAAGGTTCCCGCCGAGCTGCAACTGAGCCTGATGGACGAGTTGATGCGTCTGGGACGACGGGCCACACGCTGGTTCCTGCGCAATCGTCGCAGCGAGCTGGATGCCGCGAGGGATGTCGCGCACTTCGGCCCACGTGTTGCTGCCCTTGGTTTGAAACTCGATGAACTGCTGCAAGGTTCGACTCGCGACCATTGGCAGGAACGCTACCGGCGATACACCGAAGCCGGCGTGCCCGAGCTGCTGGCGCGCATGGTTGCAGGGACCAACCACCTCTACACGCTCCTGCCGATTCTGGAGGCGGCCGACGAAACCGGGCAGGTTCCCGCGCAGGTTGCTGCGGCTTACTTTGCCGTTGGGGGTGCCCTGGAGCTGCCGTGGTATCTCCACCAGCTGACCAATCTACCGGTAGCCAACAATTGGCAGGCGCTGGCGCGCGAAGGGTTCCGAGATGATCTCGACTCGCAGCAACGCAGCATTACGGTATCGGTGTTGCAGATGGAGAACGGCCCGGAGTCGATCAGTGAGCGAGTGGATGCCTGGCTGGCTCAACGACCCGCACAGCTGGAGCGGTGGCGATCAATGCTGGCGGAGTTGCGTGGTGCGAGCGGCAATGACTACGCGATATACGCCGTCGCCAGTCGGGAACTGCAGGGGCTTGCGCAGTCGGTGGGACATAGCTGATGGCGTCTCGTCGACCCTCCCACGGCTAATCCGGTCCGAGGGAGGGGCTGCCTCCGATTTGCCATGACGAACAGCGCACCGCCCCCGGCGGTGCGCTGTTTTGTTGTTCAGGTCAGGATTGAGACGTAGCGAGGATCAGCGGCAGCAAGTGCATCAGTCCTGCACAGGAAGGCCGACCGTGAAGCGGGTGATCTGCGGCAGATCACGCAGGTAGCGGATGAGGTCTGGCGCGCCAGCATTCTTCAGCCCCTCGCCGATCGCATTGGCGGTGGGATCACGCTTTTCCAGCAACAGCAGTTCCGAGTTTCTGGTATCGCGCAGCAGTGTCAGGCGGGCGTAGGGGACCTGGCTGTCGAGAAGCAACGCCATGAACTCGCGGTCGCTCCAGGCTTGAGCCGGCATCGTCACGGCATGGTATTGAGTATCCAGCGCGTGGACGCCGGAACGGTCGAGTCGGTAATCGGTTACGTCGGCTCGGAGCATCACTTCAAGGCCGCGCAAGCGGGCATAGGCGACCGCACAGGCAAATGCTTCGAGATGGTGCTCGCCGGCCCAGTAAAGCCGCTCACCGAGCCAGCTGGCCTGACGGACATCTATCCGGGTGCCTTTGTCGAATCCGGGCAAGGCGCTACCGAGTGCCCGAAGGAAATCCTTGTAACTGATGATGCGCACCTGCCGGCAGGCAGAGGTACTGGCGAAGGCCTCGAAGGTCGGATAGCTCGGGCCGGTTTTACGCTGGCCACCGAAGCCGTCGATCTGTCGCAAGTCGAGCTGTGACTGGACGCATTCCTTGCTGATCAGTCGGGTCAGGGCCGCATGGGCGCGCGCCTTGTCTTCCTGAACCGGGCCGGATAGTGCGCCGCGTGGAAGCTCGAGCAGACGCTGTAGGCAAGGGCCGTCATTCCAGAAGATGCTGGGCTCGGGTTCCGGTAAGCGGGAAAAGGGCAGCTGCAAACTGCTGGCGCGCTCCTGAATCGGCAGCGAAGCCTTGGGGCGCAGCCCGAGGCGTTGCGCAAGTCTGGCGATTTGAGATGTCAGTGAGGGCATGGACTCGGGCAGGCTCATCATGTTGCTTGAGCTCTCAGGGCTACGGCCGAAGTGTGGCAGACCTGTGACGATTGCGCACGGCCTTTGCGCCATTGACGACTGCGCCCTGACCAGGGCGGGTCAATCCTCGCCTGCCGATGTGGCAATATCGCTGAGTCGATCACTAAGGAGCC
Organism: Stutzerimonas decontaminans; assembly: GCF_000661915.1. Taxonomy (NCBI): domain Bacteria; kingdom Pseudomonadati; phylum Pseudomonadota; class Gammaproteobacteria; order Pseudomonadales; family Pseudomonadaceae; genus Stutzerimonas; species Stutzerimonas decontaminans. The sequence continues at coordinate 1,940,909 of NZ_CP007509.1, forward strand.
TCCATGCCAAATCTGGTGCTGGATATCGCGCTATCTGCCGAACGGATGAAAGCGGTTTATCAGGGCCATGCGAATCGTGTCCTGGTTCGCAGCCGCGACGGCCGGCGAGTCAGCCTGCCTGCGCACCATCTGCGCCCGTTTCTGACCCACGAAGGCGTATATGGTTCCTTTGAGCTGGAATTTGCCGAGCAGGGCCAGTTGCTATGCCTGAGACGCTTGAAATGACTGCCAGGCAATCGCGTTTCAGCAACGTTCTTTCGTGGCTGGCGACCTCCGCCGCGCCCACCTTGGGCTGCTATACTCCGCCTCCACATTTACCGAGACTTTAGGCTGCGTATGTATAACCTGGCCCGCCAGCTGTTGTTCAAGTTATCTCCGGAAACTTCCCATGAACTTTCCCTCGAGCTGATTGGCGCCGGTGGCCGTCTCGGGCTCAATGCAATGCTGGGCAAAGCTCCGGCCAGTCTCCCGGTGCGAGTGATGGGGCTCGATTTTCCGAACCCGGTCGGTCTGGCCGCAGGTCTGGACAAGAACGGCGAAGCCATTCGCGGAATGTCGCAGCTGGGCTTCGGTTTCATCGAAGTGGGCACCGTGACACCGCGCCCGCAGCCCGGCAATCCCAGGCCGCGGATTTTCCGTCTGCCCGAGGCGGAGGCGATCATCAATCGCATGGGCTTCAACAACCATGGCGTCGACGCGCTGCTCGCTCGGGTCGAAGCCGCCAGGTTCAAGGGCGTACTCGGTATCAACATTGGCAAGAACTTCGATACGCCTGTCGAGCGCGCAGACGAGGACTACCTGATCTGCCTGGACAAGGTCTATCACCACGCCAGCTATGTCACCGTAAACGTCAGTTCGCCGAATACGCCTGGCTTGCGTAGCCTGCAGTTCGGTGACTCGCTCAAGCGTTTGCTCGATGCCTTGCGGCTGCGTCGAGAGGATCTAGAGATCATGCATGGCAAACGCGTGCCGCTTGCCATCAAGATCGCGCCCGACATGACCGACGAAGAAACGGCACTGGTGGGCGAGGCGGTGTTTCAGGCCGGGATGGATGCGATCATTGCGACCAACACTACGCTTGGCCGGGAAGGCGTGGCCGGTCTGGCTCATGCTGACGAAGCCGGCGGCCTTTCTGGTGCGCCCGTCAGGGAGAAGAGCACCCATACCGTCAAGGTGCTGGCTCAGACGCTTGGCGGGAGACTGCCAATTATTGCGGTGGGTGGTATCACCGAGGGCCGGCATGCGGCAGAGAAGATCGAGGCGGGTGCCAGCCTGGTTCAGTTGTACTCGGGATTTATCTACAAGGGACCGGCGTTGATCCGCGAGGCGGTGGATGCGATTGCGGCGCTACGCTCACAGGCGCATTGAGATTGCCTGGGAAGGGGCTCCTGTTGGAGCCCCTCGGCTTCTAGCCCGTCGCCCGGGTAGGGCGCGTCATATGAAGTCGGATGGATCGGTGAATCAGCCGACCGCGTGAAGTTCGTTGAGTCTATGCAAACCGGCCGTGCCGGTCAGACCATCCCAGTTGTCGCCGCGACCCTCCCGCCAGCCGTTGATCCAGGCTTGGCGAACTTGGGGATGGGAAAAAGGACAGAGGTCGCGAGATTTGCCATGTATGCCATGTTGATAACCGCGCAGAAATGCTCGTTCCATCGGATCACGCTTGAGTCTTCTCATTGGGTATTGCCCTCAGTGGTTGACTGGTGTTCCTGTGGCCTCATGGCGAGACCGGGCAGATAGACTGCCTTGAAGCGCGCTGCCGGCGTGGCGCACTTCACCGACACCATTGCGATGCCGGTCCTGAGGTGAGTTCTAACCTAATGCCCTGAAGGCTGGAATGATCGTTTTGTCATAAGTAGGTAACGAATCTATGGTTCTCCCCATAAGCCCGAACGGGCGAGGCATCAGAACGCGCTGCTGAGCTGCCCTTTCTTGGCAACGCATCATTTTCGTACAGATTTTTTTCTCTTTTCTGCTGGGCCTGTTCCGACGAAAGGGTCGCAGCGGTCCGAAGCACTTTTTGTGGAAGCACCATGACCGATCGCCATGAACTGATCCTTACCTGTCCCAAAGGACTCGAAGGCCTGCTGCTCGACGAAGCAACCGCACTCGGGCTAGAGGAAGCGCGCGAGCAGACTTCCGCAATTCGCGGATTCGCTGCGCTGGAAGTAGCCTACCGACTCTGTCTGTGGTCACGTCTGGCCAACCGCGTACTGCTAGTGATCAGCCGTTTTCCTACTGTCGACGCCGAGACGCTTTATCAAGGCGTACACGCTGTCGACTGGGCGGATCACCTGCAGCCTGCCGGAAGCCTGGCGGTGGAGTTCAGCGGCCGAGGCTCGGGCATCGACAACACTCACTTCGGCGCACTCAAGGTCAAGGATGCCATCGTGGATCGTCTGCGCACCGCATCCGGCGAACGGCCGAGCATCGACAAGCTCGACCCGGATCTGCGTGTCCATCTGCGCCTGGACAAGGGGCAAGCGGTGCTTTCGCTCGACCTCTCCGGACACAGCCTGCACCAGCGGGGCTATCGCCTGCAGCAGGGCGCGGCGCCGCTGAAGGAAAACCTCGCTGCGGCGATTCTGATCCGCGCCGGTTGGCCGCGTATTGCTGCTGCCGGTGGTGCGTTGACTGACCCCATGTGCGGTGTTGGTACCTTTCTCGTCGAAGGGGCGATGATGGCAGCGGACATCGCTCCGAACCTCAAGCGCGAACGTTGGGGGTTCAGCGCCTGGTTGGGACATGTGCCTGCGCTTTGGTCCCGTCTGCATGCTGAGGCCCTGGCGCGAGCAGAGGCCGGCTTGGCAAAACCGCCATTGTGGATTCGCGGCTATGAGGCCGACCCACGGCTGATTCAGCCGGGACGCAACAACATCGAGCGCGCCGGTCTGGCCAGTTGGATCAAGATCTATCAGGGCGACGTCGGCGACTTCGAACCGCGCCCGGACCAGAATCAGAAGGGCCTGGTCATCTGTAATCCGCCTTACGGCGAGCGCCTCGGTGATGAGGCGAGTCTTCTCTATCTCTATCAAAACCTGGGCGAACGCCTGCGTCAGGCTTGCCTCGGCTGGGAAGCGGCTGTGTTCACTGCCGCGCCGGATCTCGGCAAGCGCATGGGCATCCGCAGCCACAAGCAATACGCGTTCTGGAACGGTGCGCTGCCGTGCAAGCTGCTACTGATCAAGGTCGAGCTGGATCAGTTCGTCACCGGTCAGCGCAGCACCGCTAGCGAGGAACATGCTCAGCAGCAGGCGCCAGTGGAGCAAGCACGCCTCAGCGAAGGCGGGCAGATGTTTGCCAATCGCCTCCAGAAGAACCTGCGTCAGCTCGGCAAATGGGCGCGTCGCGAAGGCATCGAATGCTACCGCTTGTATGATGCCGACATGCCGGAATACGCGCTGGCGATCGACCTGTATCGCGATTGGGTGCACGTGCAGGAATATGCTCCGCCACGCTCCATCGATCCGGAAAAAGCTCAAGTGCGGCTGCTGGATGCCTTGGCGGCCATTCCACAAGCGTTGGGAATTCCGCGCGAGAAGGTCGTGGTCAAGCGCCGCGAGCGCCAGACAGGAACACGTCAGTACGAGCGCCAGGCCTCCCAGGGAGATTTCCTCGAGGTGGCCGAAGGTGGCGTCAAGCTTCTGGTCAACCTGACCGATTACCTCGATACCGGACTGTTTCTCGATCATCGCCCCCTGCGCTTGCGGATCCAGCGCGAGGCGGCCGGCAAGCGCTTCCTCAACCTGTTCTGCTATACCGCCACCGCAACCGTGCACGCGGCAAAGGGTGGGGCGCGGAGCACTACCAGCGTCGATTTGTCGAAGACCTATCTTGACTGGGCGCGCCGTAATCTCTCGCTAAACGGGCTTTCGGACCGGCAGCGGCTGGAGCAGGGGGATGTGATGGCCTGGCTGGAGGAGGATCGTGGCGAGTACGACCTGATCTTCATCGACCCGCCGACGTTCTCCAACTCCAAGCGCATGGAAGGTGTATTCGACGTGCAGCGCGATCACGTCGCATTGCTCGATCTCGCCATGGCACGGCTAGCCGCAGGCGGCGCGCTGTACTTCTCCAACAACTTTCGCAAGTTCGTGCTGGATGCGAGCGTGAGCGAACGCTATGCCGTCGAGGAAATCACCGCCTCGACGCTGGATGAGGACTTCCGGCGCAATCCGCGGATCCACCGCGCCTGGAAGCTGCAGGCGCGTTGATCCTGGCGTGCCGGGCAGGCACAGAGCCTGCCCGGTTCGCTATCAGCGTTGCGCGGTGTTTTCGTTGCGCTGGCTGTAGAGGCTGACCAGCACCTGATCGAGGATCGACGACGCACCCCAGGGTCGCGGATGGTTGAGGATGGCCACGACCGCCCAGACATTGCCGTCGCCGTCGCGACTGTAGCCGGCGATGGCACGCACGGTATTCAAAGTGCCTGTCTTGACATGAGCCTTGCCGGCGACCGGCGTATTGCGCAAGCGCTTGCGCATGGTCCCGTCTACGGCCGCCAGCGGCATCGAAGAGATGAACTCGGCGGAGTACGGGCTACGCCATGCAGCCTGGAGCAAGCTGGCCAGTTCACGTGCGCTAACGCGCTCCGCGCGTGACAGTCCCGAACCGTTCTCGATTACCAGATGCGGGGAAATCAGGCCCTTCTTTGCCAGCCACTGACGGATCACCCGTTGCGCCGCCTTGGCGTCATCGGCGTCCGCCTCGTTGCGGAACGCCGCGCCCAGACTGAGGAATAGCTGCTTGGCCATGGTGTTGTTGCTGTACTTGTTGACGTCGCGAATGATCTCCGTGAGATCCGGCGAGTAGGCCCTTGCCAGCAGTCGTGCGCTGCTGGGCACCTGAGCCACGCGATCGCGGCCAAGGATGCTGCCGCCGAGTTCACCCCAGATCGCCCGTACAGCGCCAGCGGCGTAGCGCTCATGGTCCAGCAGCGAAAGGTAGGTCTGGGAGCTGCAGCCGTCGGCAAGCTTGCCGGTGACCACCACGGTTACGCCATCGGCATCTGCTACCGGGTTGTAGAGCACGTCCGGCCAGCCAGGACATTTCGCTGCTGGCAGTGCTTGCACGCGGTTGTCGATGCGAACGCTGGCGATTGGGGGCTCCACTGCGACATTTACCCTGCCGCCATCGTTGCGCACGATAAAGCGCAGTGCCTTCAGGTTGACCAATAGCGAATCCGGTCCGACCAGAAATGGCTTGTTCTGGTCGCCTCCATCGTCATCGAATATGGGGAGGTCGGGCTGCACGAAGTGGCTGCGATCCAGCACCAGGTCGCCCGTAACCTTATTCACACCATTGGCGCGCAGATCTCGCAGCAGCAGCCAGAGCTTTTCCATGTTCAGCTTCGGGTCGCCGCCGCCTTTGAGATAGAGGTTGCCGTTGAGCGTGCCGTCCACCAGGGGGCCATCAGCATAGAATTCGGTCTTCCACTGGTGATTGGGCCCCAGCAGCTCCAGCGCGGCATATGTCGTGACCAGCTTCATGGTCGAGGCGGGGTTCACCGAAACATCGGCGTTGACGAAGGTGGATGCGGCATTCCCCGTCAGGGGCAGCATGACCAACGACAGTGCTTCGTTGTTGATCTTGTTCGCTTTGAGCGCCTGCTCGACACGGCTGGGCAGCGTCTGGTTCACCCCTGCGGCGAGTGATGGCAAGGCCACAGGCAAAGTAAGAATGGCGAAGCTGATACCGCGGAGGATGTTCTTCATGCGAGCACCTCTGGGCAAACACAGGGGGCTGTTGGCGATGCGGTCTGACATACGATTTCCCACTGCTATTAGGGAACGAGTGCGGGCCATTATGCCCGGGCAGTAGAGGCGCCGTGCCTCTATCCGATAAGCGTAGCTGCGGTACAGGAGTAACTGCAAAGGGATATGCGTGGGTTGGTTGTTCCAGCGCTGCGGTTCTTCACCGGTCATCGCCTTGGCGCGGGCTTGCTGTTAGAGTGCGCGCCGTCATCAAGTAGAAAAAGGATCGCACCAAATGGCTACCAATCGTTCACGCCGCCTGCGCAAGAAACTCTGTGTCGATGAGTTCCAGGAACTGGGCTTCGAGATCAATCTCACCTATCGCGAAGGGATCGAAAGCAAGGCCGTGGATGACTTCCTCGAGGCGTTCATCAGCGAAGCGATGGAGGCCAACGAGCTCGGCTACATCGGCGGCGAAGATTACGGTTTCGTCTGCCTCGGTCGCCGCGGTTCAGTCAGCGAAGAGCAGCGCGCGACAGTCGATGCCTGGCTCAAAGGTCGCAGCGAGCTGGCTGAGTACAGCGTAAGCCCATTGATGGACGTGTGGTATCCGGAAAACCCGATCAGGGCTGAGAAGTAGTCTGCTCGTCTGATCGTCGCGCTGCTGCGAGCTGGGCCTTCCTTCGCGAACGCCTGGCCAGCAGCATATGCAGAAGATGCATAAGTGTTGCGATGAGCAGCGCGACACCTACTCCAATAGCCGCGTTTACAAGGCGAATCTGCGGCAGGTTCCAATCCTGAGCCAGCGTCTCTGCCAGGAGCAGGAATAGTAGAGTTGTCTGCAGCACGAACAACCCGTAGTGGTTCGCCTGAAAAGCTCTCCCCAGCACCACCAGCGGAAGCAGGATCATCACCATCAGCGGTGGATCGGCTAGGCCATGGCCGATGTAGATCAGAATTGCCGCAGCAGCCAATATCCCCAGGCTTGCTTGCAGCGCCCGCACCAGACTGCGCTCCAGGTCCATCTGTAGCGTGGTGAACACCGCCAGCGTCAGCCAGTAGCCTCTCGGCAATTGCGCCATGTTCACGATTACCCCGCCCAATGCACCCGCTAACGTGTAGGTCAGTGCATGCACGCGCCATTGCCGGATTGGTGTACGTCGCGCATGCCGGCGCAGCACCCGCAGAATGCTCATCAGCCTGGGCATGTACGGCCACATGCGAAGCCCGTGCATCCCGCGCATGCCGAACGCCAGCAAAGTCACCCATAGCCCCCCGAGTGCAAACAGCACGGCAATCGCGTAAGGGTTGTTGAACTCGCCGATGCCATATTGCCCCTGGCCAAGACACAGGCAGATTGCCAGGCCGATACCAAGCTTTCCCGCTTCACTGCCGTAGCGTTGCAGCCAGGCTAGAAGCAAGCCGTAGAAAGCGAATAATCCGAGACTGATCAGCGGGTGAGTCGCGGACCAGAAGCCGAGCCCGGCACTACCGGCGCCTAGTGCGATAAGTAACAGCATGCGTAGCATGCCGAAACGATGTAGCGGGTTGGCTTTGGCAGCCTGGAATGCTCCTACGGTCGCCCAGAGAAAGCCTGGGTGACCGCTGAACAGGCCCAGCAACAACGGCAGCGCACAGCCGAAGCCTGCGACCATCGCTGCGCCCCAGGCGGGGCGCCCGGGATGCCAATGGATGCTTTGCCGCAGCAGACGCTTCATGGGTTCAGACCGGGCTGGAGCGACCGGTCATTTCGCCGGCCATTTCCGTGGCGTAACTGTCGGTCATACCGGCGATGAAGTCGATCATGCGCAGGAATGACTGGTACAGCGGGAGCTCAGGGGAGGGCGCGCTACGACCCAGGAGATCGAGGATTCGCTGATTCTTGAATGAGGGGGTGCCGCCTCGATGCTGCTCCAGCGCCGCACCGCAAAACGCGTTAAGTAGTATTTCCAGCGTCGTGTAGGCACCGATCTCGTGTAAGGTCTTGCGCTTGTCCTGGAATATCTTCTGCCGCGCCATCGCTTTTGCCTGCAGTACGCATTCTTTCGCCGGGCCGTGCATGTGCTCGACAAGGTCACCGTGAAGCTCACCACGCAGCAGGCTGCTCTGCTGCTCCACGAACGCACCAGCGGCAGCATTAGTCAGGTGTTCGATTGCTTTGCCTCGCAGGATAGCCAGCTTGCGCCGCCTGGAATCACGAGGGCCGAGCTGGCGATAGGTTTCGGGAATGTCATCACCAACCAGCGCCAGCAACAGCGCTTCGACTTCCGAATACTCCAGCAGCTCCATCTCAAGCCCGTCTTCGAGATCGATGAGGCCGTAGCAGATGTCATCTGCTGCTTCCATGAGGTAAACGAGCGGATGGCGAGCCCAGCGTTGATCGGCAACCTTCGGCAGGTTCAGCTTTTGCGCGATCTGTTCCAGCAACGACAACTCGTTCTGATAACAGCCGAATTTGTGCTTCTTGTACCCCAGCGCCTCGGCATGTTGAGACGTCCATGGGTATTTGAGGTAGGTGCCCAGCGTGGCGTAGGTGAGTCGAGTGCCGCCGTCGAATTGGTGATATTCCAACTGCGTCAGTACGCGGAAGCCCTGGGCATTGCCCTCGAAATTGAGGAAATCCGCACGCTGCGCATCGCTCATGTCATCCAGCCAGCCGCGACCTGCGGCCTGCTGAAACCAACAGCGGATGGCATCCTCTCCCGAGTGACCGAATGGCGGATTACCGATGTCGTGAGCCAGGCACGCCGACTGCACGATCATGCCGAGGTCGGCCGGGCTGCACCATTCAGGCAGGTCGTCACGCAGGACTTCGCCGACTCGCATTCCCAGTGATCGTCCGACGCAGCTCACCTCGAGCGAGTGAGTGAGGCGGGTATGAATATGGTCATTACTGGATACGGGATGCACCTGGGTCTTGCGCCCGAGCCGACGGAAGGCGCCAGAAAAAATGATACGGTCGTGGTCCTTGTGAAACGGGCTACGACCGAGCTCATCGCTGCTATGCGCAGATTTTCCGAGTCGTTCGCGGGTAAGCAGTGTGTGCCAGTCCAAAGACCATCTCCATATTGCCATTAGCGGGCTGGTGCAAAGCTACCATAACCGTCCAGTCGCTGATCGCTACTATCGCACTATGCGACCCGAGCGCGCGCAGGCAGCTTGACCCAGCGTGGAGCTGGATCGAGCTGCTAGTGCTGCAGGTTGTGTGTCTCAGCGTTCAGTGCAGCTTTTTGCGCAACTTTTGCTGGCCTTTGATCAGGGGATAGACCGTCAAGGCGACACGAGCCAACTTGCCCAGCCTGCCCATCCGACGACCGAACAGAGCCAGTACAACCGTGGCGGCAATCATCAGCGGGCCTTTGCCTGAAGATGACTCGGTGGATGAGCGCCGTGAAGTCACGAAACCCTTGATCTGCTGAAGCGGATGGGAAAGTGGTTGTGCATGATAGAGCATCTGCTGGCGATGCATTTCCATTCGAAGGCGCACCAGATCCTTGCGCATGCTCAACTCGTTCGAGGTGCTCAGAGGTCGGCTCATGGCAATAGACGCTCCCGGTTACGCTCCAGCTCTTCGAGCGTCGCTTGGAAAGGTGCTGCGCATTGCTTGGCTAGCGAAATGGCTCGGCTGACGCAGATGATCATGATCACCGCATAAATGGCGCACAATGCCAAGATTGCTGCCATTCGATGGGTTTCCCAAAACGCGATTACGATCGCGGCCGAGAGGCCAACCAGAACTAGCAGACCGAGAATCAGGCTGACGCCTGCCAGGAGAAAAAGCCGAAACGTCCGGGCTTTTTCTTCCTGAACCTCGATGCCCACCAATTCCAGATGTCCTTGAAGCAGGCCAACGAATGCGCCGCCCAGCTTCTTCAGCGACGGCTTTGGGGCTTCGGTGCCGGGCTTCGCTTCCATTGCTGGCTCTCCCATCAGCGGCGTGATATCAGACCAAGCAGAAAGCCGACGCCGGCAGCGATGCCGATCGATTGCCAGGGATGGGTGTGTACATATTCCTCGGTGCACTGGATGGCCGCCTGGCCTTGCTCGCGCATTGAGCCTTCGCGTTCTTTAAGCATTTCACGCGCTTTAGCGATGTTCGCGTTGATCTTGCTGCGCAGTTCTTCGGTCTGGCCGCCTGCAGTTTCCTGCGTGTGCTTGAGCAAGCGCTCAGTGTCACCGATCAGAGTGTGGAACTCTTCGATCAGCGCGTTTTGCGCTGCTTGCAGGTTACGGCGATGGGCGGATGTGTCGAACAGTGGGCGGGTGCTCCCGGCGGGACCCTCGGGAATCGGGGTGTTATCGCTGGTGCCGAAAGTGGACTCGGTAGACATGCGCAGCTCCTCTTGATTCTTCAGGGCGAAAGGCCCCTTTGCCTTAAGTTTCGAGCATGCTGCCGCTGGAAAGGTTCCCGTTTCGTTGGGGGTTTCCACTTGGTATTGAGACTTGGCCGAAGTGGGGATTGGCTTCTCGCTATGCGGTATGATTGGAAGGCACGCAAAAGAAAACCCGCCGAAGCGGGTTTTCTTGTTCTACAGCACGATCATGCTATAGCCGCTAATTACATCAGCGGAATGGTGTAGCTGACGATCAGACGGTTTTCGTCCACGTTGGTCGCACGAAGATAATTGTTGCGAGCAGTCGCGTTACGCCATTTGATATTCAGGTTCTTCAGCGCGCCTTCCTGGAAGGTGTAGCCGATGTCCATGTCGCGCTCCCACTGCTTGCCTTCGGTACCGTTAGCGCGCTCAAAATTGTCGCCAGTGATATAGCGAGTCATGAAGGTCAGACCCGGAACACCGATGGAGGCAAAGTTGAAGTCGTAGCGCGCCTGCCAAGACTTCTCGTCTTCGTTCGCAAAGTCGTTGATCTGGACATAGTTGACCAAGTACGGGTCAGTAGCGCCGCCGACGTAGGCAAAGCCAGTATCGCCACTCATTTTCTGATAGCCGAGACCAAAGCTATGGCCGCTCAGCGAATAAGTGACCATGGCACCAAGAGCTTTGTTATCGACGTTGGTGTTGCCGTCATCTTTGGAGCGGGAGTAGCGCAGATCCGTCTTCAGCGACTGGCCATCAGCGATTGGCAGTACATGTACAAGGTTGTACGTGTGCTGCTTGTACAGGTCTTCCAGGTTGCTGTAGTAGTAAGTCGCGGTCAGGTCTTTGGTCACCTGATAGCTACCGCCGAGGAATCGGAAGTCGTCCGACTCATTGGCAAAACCAGCGTCGGCGGCAACACCGCGGCGGCCGCCTGTGTTTACTGCCATTACTTGGTTATTGGTGGAGTCGCGATGGTTGATGCGGTTGGCATAACCTGCATCCAGTGTCAGCCCCTTGATCTCTTTGGAGATGATCTGGGCGCCTTGCATTGTCTGCGGCAGCAAACGGCTATCGCTAGTGCCGATTGCAGGGTTCTTGAATTGCAGGGTGCCAACTTTCAGAACGGTTTCCGAAACTTTGGCTTTGCCGGTCAGGCCGAGCGAGGACCAGTCACCAGGTGCTTCATTGCCATAGGAGCTGGGCATAAGTCCGCTGCCACCAGTGTCTTCGCTGGAGTACAGCTTCACACCTTGCAGGCCGAGCGCATCGACACCGAATCCTACTGTGCCTTCGGTGTAGCCAGACTCGACGCGGAGCAGAAAGCCCTGGCCCCATTCTTCTTGCTTGCTCTGACCGGGATCTTCGCGGTAATCACGGTTGAAGTAAAAGTTACGCAGTTCCAGGCCAGCCTTGGTGTCTTCGATGAAGGCGGCTTGGGCCATGGTTGGGATAGCCAGTGTTGCTCCCAGAGTGGCGAGGGCCACGCCCCGGGCGATGGGGGTCTTGAGCATTTCTTATTTCTCCTCGTTGGATGATGCTCTGAAGTCGCTCTTTACGGCGCCATGCAATAAAACATTACAGAGGTTTTTCAACCTTTAGACTTTAGTCGCCAAGTCCCTCAAGTCAACGTGCTAGACGGTCGCAGGTAAGTCGCGCAGTTGCTCGACATTCGCGTCCGACTCGTAATCTTGCACAAGACAATGGCCTGGCGGTTAAAGACTAAAGGGTGTACCGGGCAATCTGCGTCGCCGCGGGTGGCTGCATCCTAGCGTTTTGCTCGGGCGGAGTCGAATGGCCATCGCATAATCGCCTGGCGAGTGCGGCTGAATTCACATTTTGTTGTGAGCATATCTGCTTATTGGTGCCCATTAATCAATGGCGAGCCGAGGAGCGCTTGCTAGAATTCATGCATTTAAGGCGAGAACATAGAATGTTGCCGGAATGCCAACTGTTCGGGACTTTAGGCTGTCATCTATGCGAGCAGGCTGAGGAGGTGCTCATGCCTTTGGTCGAATATGGGCTGCTGGTCGAGTTAATCGATATCGCTGAGCGGTCCGACTGGGTGGAGCTTTATGGCTTGCGAATCCCAGTGCTTCGCCGTGTTGATACTGGGGCCGAGCTGGATTGGCCGTTTGAGGCCGAACAGGTGGTGAGCTTTGTTGGAGCGCCGTGCCCTAAGGCATAAGCTACAGGCATAAAAAAAACCGGCTAAGTCAGCCGGTTTTTTTTGTCCAGTTCAGATAAATAACTGAACGACGGGATTTGGTCGGAGCGACTGGATTCGAACCAGCGACCTTCTCGTCCCGAACGAGACGCGCTACCAAGCTGCGCTACGCTCCGAAGATGGCGCGCATTCTACAGAAAAAGTTTTGTTGCACAAGGTGTTAGGCGGGATTTTTTCTAGGTGATCTGTCGGAGATATCGCCCGGTGGGCGGTCCGCCGCGCTGCTGGGTCGCTCTTTTCGCTGGGCGCGGCGGATCAGGGGTTAGAGTTCTCGCACGGTGCGAACTTGGTCCTTGTTTACCTTCCCCGGTTTGCCGTCGATCTGCTCGTACTCATAAAAACCGGACTCGTCATCGTAATCCGGGCGGTCCAGCGTCTGGATTTCGCGGCCGTCGTTTAGGGTAATTACGCTCGGGTTGGCGCAGCCAGCCAGGAGGCCAAAGCTCATCGCTAGGGCAAGTGCGGGAAGAGTGATTGATTGCATGACGCTGTTCCTTCTGCGGATATCGTTACCCATCGGACGAAGCACGTCACCGCGAAGTTCCCGTTGTTGGCATGCCAGTCTTGAGCAATTCTGGCGTGTTGATATTGGCCAGGCGTGGATCGTCCGGTTCTATTCGAAGTTCATTCGCTCCTAGCTTAAGCAGGACGCGTTGGGGGCTCCGTTCACCGTCACGCCAGTACTCGTCGATCTGTTCGTGTAGGTCGGTAGGGATAATGCTGATGAGTGGCTCCCATTGCGCGCCGCGGCGGAGCATGAGCGGCTTGTCCGGAGTACTGAGTGCAGCTGAGTAAATCGAGTGTAGTAACGCTCGGTCGATCAGTGGCGTGTCGCAAGGGAGCAACAGCATCCAGGGGTTGCGAGCAGCTACAAGGCCCGCGCGTATTCCTGCCAGTGGGCCCGGGAATCCTTCCTCTTCGTCTGTTATCAAGCGGTCTGCGTACACGGCATAGCGAGGCTGATTGCGATTGCAAGACAGCAGCAACTCGTCTGTGAGGGGGCGAACAACGTCGTGCAGCCACTCGATGAGCGGGCGGCCCTGCCATTCGATCAGCCCCTTGTCTTGTCCGCCCATGCGCTGCCCTCGACCGCCAGCCAGGAGCAGGATAGAGCAGGACGGCAATAAAGGGTCGGTCATAAAGGCGCTCCGAAAAAAGCCCGAAATAGCAGCGGTGTCGATCGGCAGCAACCGCAGCATTTGCGATGCGAGGCTGCTGCGGGCTCCTGAAAGGCATGCGATGAGCTGAGAGCAGGCTTAAACGAACCTGAAAATCTGTTGTCTATCTGCTTCATCTGCTTTCTCCAGAGCAAAGTGGATGCCGCCTGCTTATTGGCCAGAAAAGGAGAACAAGCACATGCAGGAGAGAAACGTTTGGGTTGATTATGCCAAGGCGATCGGAATCATTCTCGTTGTCTACGGGCATGTCGCGCGCGGAGTTTTCAACGCCGGGCTGCCGATGGACGAGGCTGAGTTCGTGCTCGTGGACAGCATCATCTATAGCTTCCATATGCCGCTTTTCTTCTTTCTGTCGGGTTTGTTCTTCTTCGATTCGTTACAAAAACGGGGCAGGGGTGGGCTGATCATCAATAAGGTGGACACCATCGTCTACCCCTTTATTGTCTGGTCGTTGTTGCAGGGCCTTTTCGAGGTTGCGCTTTCCAATTACACCAATGGGCAGGTGACACTGACTGAAGTGCTGTCGCTGCTCTGGATGCCGCGCGCCCAGTTCTGGTTCCTTTATGCTCTCTTCTTGGTGTTCGTGGTTTGCACATTCCTTTATGCGCGAGCTGACAGGCGATATTTCCTTCCGTTCGTGGTGCTGTTCGGGGTGTTGTTCGTTTTTCAGCAAGACCTGACGATCAATAATATGACGCGCTTTATCCTAGGGAATACGGTGTTCTTCGCGCTGGGTGTGTGGTTCAACGAGGTCAAGGCTTTTTTCTTGGCGCGCTATGCACAGTTGGCTTTGTTCTTCGGGGCTTTGTTCGTCATAGGGCAGTACCTGTTCCATGTGACGTTCGGCATGAACTACACCGACGGCGGGCTTCCGGTGCTGGCGCTCGCGACGGTGTCCATTTTCTTCATGATTGCGTTGTCCATGTGGCTGGGGCAGTTCCGGGTCGATTGGTTCTTGTTCATCGGCGCATCTTCAATGACGATTTACCTCATGCACATTCTGGCGGGCAGTGGGGTGCGGGTAATACTCAGCAAGTTCCTCGGCATTGACTCGATTGCTGCGCACCTTGTGGTTGGAACTCTGATTGGTATCGCCGCGCCTCTACTTGCTCAGGTCGTGATAGATCGCTTCAAACTGCATTTTCTGCTTGCCCCCCCAAAGCGGATTTCTGCGTCCCATCTACGCATGCGCAAGGCAATGGCATAGCGGGTCTTGCCCTCAAGCCGCCTCACCGGTTGTTAGGTTGAGGCGGTAATCGACGTGCGCCTGGTTGGTCCTGGCAGTCAGCCGCAGCTGACTCGCTCTATTGTCATGCCTGCACCGGTATTGAGGTTCAAGCGCCGGGAATCGTATTCCAGCGTGACAACGTCATCGGGTCCGATTATGCGAGCAGTATTCGCCCCTGATTGGTGCTTGGCTTGCTCGAGTAGCTCAGGCGTCGCTGTTTTGCCTACGAGGTTGCTCACGGCCTCGGAGTTGCAAGTCTCTTGTGTGTGGTGGGATCCGCTTGGAGGCGTAGCGCCGGATTTGCAGCCAGTCACCAGCGTTGGCAATGTCAGCAACAGCAGCATGGAAAGTGTGTGTCGATTCACGGGCGTTCCCTATTCATTCGTTATCTTTGATCGAAGCTATTATTAAAGCTGCGAGCAGCTAGGTTAAAGGACGGACTAGCAAGACGTAGTGGGAGGTTGAAAAATCGATCACGGTCAGGGAACCGAAGCGGCGCTGACTCGTCATATTGGCTGATGGCGCTTTGCAATCCTCAGTTGACGAAAAAAACAAGGAGTTTCGCTATGTTCAATTCCCCTCTGCTCAAGCGAGTCGCGACAGTGCTGGCTGCTTTGCATCTTCTTCTGGTGGCGCAGATTCCGCTGGCTCAGGCAGCCATGATCGGCACGCCGGAAGTCGTTGCAGAGCATCAGCAGCAGGTAGACAGGCAGCAGTTGCTGACCATGCTGGATGATCAGGATGTGCAGAAGAAGCTCGAGTCGATGGGAGTCGAGCGTGAGCAGGTCGAGAAGCGCATCAACGGACTGACCGCTGCGGAGCTGGCTCAGTTCAATCAGCAACTTGATCAAGCGCCGGCTGGCGCGGGTGTGGTTGGTGTGATCGTGCTTTTCTTGGTGATCTTCATCATTACCGACATGCTCTGCGCTACTAACATCTTCAACTTCGTCAACTGCATCAACCGTTGAGTCAGCGGCTACTCATACTGCTGCTGATCGGTCTGCTTGGTGGCTGTGCTCGGACGACGGTGACAACTGTCGACGATCCACAGCTTCCGGCGCGAGCTGAGCTGCTCGATGTGCCGTTCTACCCGCAGGAAGATTACCAGTGCGGACCCGCTGCGCTAGCGACAATGCTCTCGCAGCGGGGTATCACCGCAACGCCGGATGCTCTGGTGGATCAGGTGTACATCCCCCAGCGCAAAGGCAGCCTGCAAGTAGAAATGGTCGCTGCCGCTCGCTCAAGTGGGCTTCTCGTATACCCGCTGCAACCCCGTCTGGACAATTTGCTTGCCGAAGTTGCGGCGGGCAATCCGGTCTTGGTACTGCAGAACCTGGCGTTTGATCGTTGGCCGCAATGGCACTTCGCTGTGGTAGTGGGCTATGACCTTTCTAAGCAGCGGATTGTTTTACGTTCCGGCACGACGAAACGTTGGGTAGGTAGTTTTGGAGAATTCGAACGGTCTTGGGCCAAGGCCGAACGCTGGGCCGTTGTTACGCTCAAACCTGATCAGATGCCGCACACCGCACAGGAAACAGTCTGGCTGCGTAGCGCGAGCGATCTGGAGGAGGTAGGTCAAGCGCGTGCTGCCCGCATCGCTTACGAGGCTGCTGCGGAGCGCTGGGATTCCGCGCTCTCACTGTTCGCGTTAGCGAACAGTCAATATGCGGCTGGAGAAAAGACTGCAGCCGAAGAGTCGTTGCGTGCGAGCGTACTTCTCGATCCTGGTTTCGCCATCGGATGGTTCAATCTCTCGCAGGTGCTGGCCGAGCAGGGTTGTGCCTCCCTTGCTCGAGACGCGCATGCGTGTGCTATACGCATTGCTCCGAATGATGAGCGCCTCAGAGTCCCGCTGCCCGTGGGAGAGGGCGGCCGAGCGGCTCAGTGCCTGCCAGTTCCACCCTGTTCTCCGCCCTGATTTTCAGAACCCGAGCCGGTCGCGCAGACTGTAATACATTGCGCCGAGCGCGCTGAGCGGAACCTGAAAGCGCTGCCCTCCTGGAAATGGATAATGAGGCAGGCTCGCAAACGCATCGAATCTCTCCGCTTGGCCGCTGAGGGCTTCGGCGATAACCTTTCCGGCGACGTGCGTATAAGTAACGCCGTGACCGCTGCACCCTTGCGAGTAGTAAATATTGGAGCCCAGTCGTCCGACCTGGGGCAATCGTGAAAGCGTCAGCAGGAAGTTGCCGGTCCAGGCGTAGTCGATCTTCACCTTTTGCAACTGCGGAAAGGTCTTCAGCATTTTGGGGTGGATGATGGATTCGATGTCGGCCGGATCGCGCGCGCCATAGACAACACCGCCGCCGTAGATGAGGCGCTTATCGGCAGAAAGCCGGTAGTAATCGAGCAGGTAATTGCAGTCTTCGACACAGTAGTCCTGCGGCAGAAGATTGCGCGCGAACTCATCGTCTAGCGGCTCGGTTGCTATTACTTGAGTGCCGCAAGGCATTGATTTGGCCGCCAGCTCGGGAACCAGATTGCCGAGGTAGGCATTGCCTGCGACCACAACGAACTTAGAACGTACGACTCCATTTGGGGTATGGACTAGTGGTGTTTCGCCTCGCTCGATTCGGATGGCGGGGGAGTGTTCGTGGATAACTCCGCCCAGCGATTCGACGGCAGCTGCTTCACCGAGTGCCAGATTGAGCGGATGAATATGGCCGCCTTGCTTGTCGAGCATCCCTCCAGCGTAACGGTCACAGGCGACTACTTGTCGTATGCCTTGGCCATCCAGTAGCTCAAGGTGCTGGTAACCGTATCTCTCCCACAGTGCCTTTTGGGTTTCGAGGTGATGCATCTGCTTCTGGTTGAAGGCCGCAAATATGCCGCCGTCTTTCAGGTCGCACTGAATGCCATAGCGTGCTACACGCTCACGGATGATTCGTCCGCCTTCGAATGCCATATCTCCGATTAGCTTCGCTGCCGAAGCGCTCGCACTACGCTCAATGCTGTCAAGGTCTCGGCTGTAGCTGTTGACGATCTGGCCGCCATTGCGCCCAGAAGCGCCGAAGCCAACCTTCGCGGCCTCTAATACGATTACGCTGAAACCCTTTTCTAGGAGAAACAGGGCCGTAGATAAGCCGGTGTATCCAGCACCGATCACGCACACGTCGGCCTGCTTGTTGTCTTGGAGTTCCGGCCGAGCAGCTGTCGGGTTGGCCGTCGCTGCGTAGTAGGAGGCGGGATAGCTGTTGTGCAGCATCTTGGATTCCCTGTTCTGAATTTTTTACGCATGCTAGCGCTTGAGTCTGCAGTTCGCCAGTACGAAGGCAGGGCGGGCAGAGATTTTCAAAATTTCCAAATATCAGTGGGTTAGAAGAAAAAACTGCTTGACTCTTTTTTTCCTGGCTTTAGAATGCGCCCCCATCGAAGGCACATAGCTCAGTTGGTTAGAGCACCACCTTGACATGGTGGGGGTCGTTGGTTCGAATCCAATTGTGCCTACCAATTCGAATAAAAGGGTCGCTTAGGCGACCCTTTTTTTTGGCCTGCTTGTCAGGTCCCGGCGTTTCTGAAAGCATCGCCGGTCTTGTTTTCCTTCCAGTGACTTCGATTCGGTCGGGTGAGCCCTAGGCGCCTGCCATTGTGCGGCAGGTATGCTCGCTGAATCGCTTTACTGGCTCATCCCAACCCATGTGGCCTTTGGTACGGGTCACCACTAGGAGAGGAGGCGCCATGCCCACCATTACTCTTCCCGATGGCAGTCAGCGTTCGTTCGATCATCCGGTTACCGTGGCTGAAGTGGCTCAGGCTATTGGCGCTGGTTTGGCCAAGGCGACCGTGGCAGGAAAGGTCGACGGCAAGCTGGTCGATGCTTGTGATCTGATCGAAAAAGATGCAGTGCTGCAAATCATCACGCCAAAGGATGAGGAGGGGCTGGAGATCATTCGCCACTCCTGTGCGCACCTCATCGGGCACGCTGTGAAGCAGCTTTACCCGGCCGCCCGAATGGTCATTGGGCCGGTTATTGATGAGGGCTTCTACTACGACATCGCCTATGAGCGGCCTTTCACGCCGGATGACGTCGCTGCCATCGAGCAGCGTATGAAAGAGTTGATCGATCGCGACTACGATGTCATCAAGAAGGTGACGCCGCGAGCTCAGGTAATTGAGGTGTTCGCCTCGCGCGGTGAGGATTACAAGCTTCGCCTGGTCGAGGATATGCCCGATGAGCAGGCTATGGGTTTGTATTACCACGAAGAATACGTCGACATGTGTCGTGGTCCGCACGTGCCGAATACGCGCTTTCTGAAGTCTTTCAAGCTCACCAAGCTGTCTGGCGCCTATTGGCGTGGGGATGCAAAGAATGAGCAGCTCCAGCGTATCTACGGTACGGCCTGGGCCGACAAGAAGCAGCTGGCTGCTTATATTCAGCGTATCGAGGAGGCCGAAAAGCGCGACCATCGCAAGATCGGCAAGCGTCTAGATCTGTTCCATACGCAGGAAGAGGCGCCTGGGATGGTCTTCTGGCATCCCAATGGATGGACGCTGTATCAGGTGCTTGAGCAATACATGCGCCAGGTTCAGCGCGAAAACGGTTACCTGGAGATCAGGACCCCGCAAGTGGTTGATCGCGTGCTTTGGGAGAAATCCGGGCACTGGGCGAATTACGCCGAAAACATGTTCACGACTGAGTCGGAAAGTCGTGATTATGCGATCAAGCCGATGAACTGCCCGTGTCATGTGCAGGTTTACAACCAGGGCTTGAAGAGCTATCGCGAACTACCGCTGCGGCTGGCCGAATTTGGCGCTTGCCACCGTAACGAGCCGTCTGGTGCGCTGCACGGCATCATGCGGGTGCGTGGCTTTACTCAGGATGATGCGCACATCTTCTGCACGGAAGAGCAGATGCAGGCCGAGTCGGCGGCGTTCATCAAGTTGACGCAAGCCGTGTATGCCGATTTCGGTTTTTCGGATATCGAGTTGAAGCTGTCGACCCGTCCTGAGAAGCGCGTCGGCTCCGATGAGCTCTGGGACAGGGCAGAGGCGGCGCTGGCGGCGGCGCTGGAAAGTGCTGGGCTGCCGTACGATCTGCAGCCGGGCGAGGGAGCTTTTTATGGCCCCAAGATCGAGTTCTCTTTGCGCGATTGTCTCGGTCGGGTGTGGCAGTGCGGTACCCTGCAGCTGGACTTCAATCTTCCGGTACGGCTGGGCGCAGAGTATGTCAGCGAGAACAACGATCGGCAGCATCCGGTCATGCTGCATAGAGCTATCCTCGGCTCGTTCGAGCGTTTCATCGGCATTCTGATCGAGCACTACGAAGGGGCTTTTCCTGCCTGGCTCGCGCCGACGCAGGCGGTGATCATGAATATCACCGATAAGCAGGCGCCTTTTGCCGCTGAAGTCGAAAAAACGCTCGTCCAAAGCGGATTTCGTGCCAAGTGCGACTTGAGAAACGAAAAGATCGGCTTTAAAATCCGCGAGCATACTTTGCTCAAGACTCCTTATCTCTTGGTTATCGGGGATCGGGAGGTTGAGACACGATCCGTTGCTGTGCGCACCCGTGAAGGCGTCGATATGGGCTCCATGCCCCTCGAGCAGTTCGCGCAGTTGTTGGCACAGGCGGTTTCCCGGCGTGGTCGCCAAGAATTGGAGTAATGACTATTAAGCGTGAAATGAGACAGGATAAACGAGCTGCACCCAAGGCCCCGATCAACGAGAATATCTCGGCTCGTGAGGTCCGTTTGATTGGTGCTGACGGCGAGCAGATTGGCATCGTCTCGATTGATGAAGCGCTGCAAGTAGCTGAAGAAGCCAAGCTGGATCTGGTTGAAATTTCCGCCGATGCGAATCCTCCGGTATGTCGGATCATGGATTACGGCAAGCATCTGTTCGAGAAGAAGAAGCAGGTAGCTGCGGCGAAGAAGAATCAGAAGCAGATTCAGGTTAAAGAAGTAAAGTTTCGTCCAGGGACGGAAGAAGGGGACTACCAGGTCAAGCTGCGCAATCTGGTGCGTTTTCTGAGTGACGGGGACAGGGCCAAGGTATCCTTGCGATTCCGCGGCCGTGAGATGGCCCATCAGGAGCTGGGGATGGAGTTGTTGAAGCGGGTCGAAACCGATCTCGCTGAATATGGCTCGGTCGAACAGCATCCGAAGATGGAAGGACGCCAGCTGATCATGGTCATCGCTCCCAAGAAGAAAAAGTAACCTCCAGGGCACTGGCAGGCCTTGCGGTTATTTGTAATCACCCACAATGTGGAGTACCGAACATGCCAAAGATGAAGACTAAAAGTGGTGCTGCGAAGCGCTTCAAGAAGACTGCTAACGGCTTCAAGCACAAGCACGCTTTCAAGAGCCACATCCTGACCAAAATGACCACCAAGCGTAAGCGTCAGCTGCGCGGTTGCTCGCAAGTGCACCCGTCCGACGTTGCAAAGGTGGAGCGCATGCTGCGCGTTCGTTGATCCGGTCAAGACTCAGAGGAATAACTCATGGCTCGTGTTAAGCGTGGCGTCGTTGCCCGTCGCCGTCACAAGAAAATTCTGAAACTCGCCAAAGGCTACTACGGTGCGCGTTCGCGCGTATTCCGCGTTGCCAAGCAGGCGGTAATCAAGGCTGGCCAGTATGCCTACCGTGACCGCCGTCAGCGCAAGCGTCAGTTCCGCGCTCTGTGGATCGCCCGTATCAACGCAGGTGCTCGTGTCAACGGTCTGTCTTACAGCCGTCTGATCGCCGGCCTGAAAAAGGCGGCCATCGAGATCGACCGCAAGGTTCTGGCCGATCTGGCAGTGAACGAAAAAGCGGCGTTTGCTGCGATTGTCGAAAAAGCCAAAGCTTCTCTGGCTTAAGCCCCGGCAATCCGGGCCTTCGGGTCCGTTGCAACGTCATCGATAGGGGAAGAGCCTTGTGCTCTTCCCCTATTTCGTATCTGGAAGGGG
The DNA here is from genome assembly GCF_000661915.1 of Stutzerimonas decontaminans. Classification (NCBI taxonomy): domain Bacteria; kingdom Pseudomonadati; phylum Pseudomonadota; class Gammaproteobacteria; order Pseudomonadales; family Pseudomonadaceae; genus Stutzerimonas; species Stutzerimonas decontaminans. The sequence goes on from NZ_CP007509.1 coordinate 1,962,434, forward strand.
CTTTTGCAAAAATGCGTATGGTGGCGGCCAATAAAGGCGTTTGACCAGCGCGGTTCTGCAAGAACCTCTGGAGGTTGTGTACATGGAAAATTTGGATGCACTGGTCTCGCAAGCGCTAGAGGCTGTGCAACGAAGCGAGGATATCGGTGCTCTCGAGCAGGTGCGCGTTCAGTACCTGGGTAAGAAGGGTGAACTCACTCAGCTGATGCAAACGCTGGGCAAGCTTTCTGCGGACGAGCGTCCGCAGGCCGGTGCGCTGATCAATGCTGCGAAGAATCAAGTGCAGGATGTGCTCAATGCTCGCAAGGCCGACCTTGAGCAAGCTGCCCTGGGAGCGAAGCTGGCAGCTGAGCGAATCGACATAACCCTGCCGGGGCGCGGTGAAGCATCCGGCGGACTGCATCCAGTGACACGCACGCTGGAGCGGGTCGAACAGTTCTTCAGCCACATTGGTTATAGCGTGGCAGAAGGTCCCGAGGTTGAAGATGATTACCACAACTTCGAAGCGCTGAATATTCCAGGGCATCACCCGGCGAGGGCGATGCACGATACCTTCTACTTCAACGCAAACATGTTGCTGCGCACGCATACTTCGCCGGTTCAGGTGCGCACCATGGAATCACGCCAGCCGCCCATTCGTATCGTCTGCCCTGGGCGCGTCTATCGTTGCGATTCCGATATCACTCATTCCCCCATGTTTCATCAGGTCGAAGGGCTGCTGATCGACGAGGGCGTCAGCTTTGCAGATCTGAAAGGCACTATCGAAGAGTTCCTGCGGGTGTTCTTCGAGAAGCCGCTGGGTGTTCGCTTCCGGCCTTCATTCTTTCCGTTCACCGAGCCTTCTGCAGAAGTCGATATGCAGTGCGTGATGTGTAGCGGCAAGGGCTGTCGGGTGTGCAAGCAGACCGGCTGGCTTGAGGTCATGGGGTGCGGCATGGTGCATCCGAACGTATTGAGGATGTCTGGAATCGATCCGGAGCGTTACTCGGGGTTCGCCTTCGGCATGGGTGTCGAGCGTCTCGCTATGCTGCGTTACGGTGTCAATGACTTGCGCCTGTTCTTCGATAACGATCTGCGGTTTCTTGCGCAATTTCGCTAGTGCCGCCGCCCGTCAACGAACTATTAGGAGAGCAGGATGAAATTCAGTGAACAATGGCTGCGGAGCTGGGTAAATCCGCAAGTTTCCCGCGACGAGCTGGTTGCTCGTCTGTCAATGGTCGGGCTTGAGGTTGATGCTGTAACACCCGTTGCTGGCAGCTTCAGCGGTGTGGTTGTCGGTGAGGTCCTTGAAACCGTGCAGCATCCTGACGCCGACAAGCTCCGGGTCTGTCAGGTTAGCAATGGAAATGAAACCTTTCAGGTCGTGTGCGGAGCGCCAAACGTGCGGCCCGGCCTGAAGATCCCGTTTGCGATGATTGGCGCTCAATTACCGGGCGACTTCAAAATCAAGAAGGCCAAGCTCCGCGGTGTCGAATCCAACGGCATGCTTTGCTCAGAAACCGAGTTGCAGGTGGGTAGTGACGATAGCGGTCTGATGGAGCTGGCCGGCGACGCGCCGGTGGGGACTGATTTTCGGGAGTATCTCGGTCTCGATGATGCAAGCATCGAAATCGGTTTAACCCCCAATCGTGGTGATTGCCTGTCCATTGCCGGCTTGGCTCGTGAAGTTGGCGCTATCTATGGCTCAGCGGTCAGTCCGGTGCAATTCGCCTTGGCGCCGGTACATCATGACGACACCCGTCCAGTCGAGGTACTGGCTCCCAAGGCATGCCCGCGTTATCTCGGGCGCGTTTTGCGAAATGTTGATTTGTCGCGTCCGACGCCGCTTTGGATGGTTGAGCGTCTTCGACGCTCCGATATCCGTAGCATTGACGCTGTCGTCGATGTAACCAACTACGTAATGCTCGAGCTGGGCCAGCCCCTGCATGCCTTCGATCTCGCCGAGATTAAGGGTGGTATTCGGGTTCGGATGGCCGAAGAGGGTGAAAAGCTGGTCTTGCTCGACGGCCAGGAAATCACCCTGCGTGCGGATACGCTCGTTATTGCAGATCATCAGCGCCCTCTTGCCATCGCTGGTGTCATGGGTGGAGAGCATAGCGGCGTAAGCACTGCTACCCAGAATATCTTTCTCGAAAGTGCCTTTTTTGACACCATTGCGCTGGCCGGAAAGGCTCGTTCCTACGGTTTGCACACCGATGCGTCCCATCGCTACGAGCGGGGCGTCGACTCGCAGCTTGCCCGCCAGGCAATGGAGCGCGCAACGAGTCTGCTACTGGATATCGTCGGCGGCGAGGCAGGGCCGATTATTGAGGTGGTCAGCGAAAACGACTTGCCGAAAGTCGCTCCGGTAACCTTGCGCGCTGAGCGCATCAAACAGATGCTGGGGCTCGAAATGGATGGCGCCGAAGTGGTGCGCCTGCTGACATCCTTGGGCCTGGTGGTTGCCGAAGAGGCTAAAGGACGCTGGCAGGTCTGTGTTCCGAGTCACCGCTTCGATATCGGCCTTGAGGTCGATCTGATCGAAGAGCTGGGTCGTTTGTATGGCTACGACCGACTGCCTGTGCGTTATCCGCAGGCCCGGCTTGCGCCTGAGGCGAAGCCCGAGGCTCGTGCCGAGCTGCCGTTGCTCCGACGTTTGCTGGTCGCCCGCGGATATCAGGAGGCGATCACTTACAGCTTCATCGATCCCAAGCTGTTCGAACTGTTCAGTCCTGACATGAAACCGTTACAGCTGGCCAATCCAATCTCCGCTGATATGGCGGCCATGCGCGCGTCGCTCTGGCCGGGGCTGGTTAAGGCGCTGCAGTACAATCTCAACCGGCAGCAACCACGTGTGCGCTTGTTCGAGGCGGGACTGCGCTTTGTCGGTCAGTTGCAGGAGCTTGAGCAAGAAAGCATGCTGGCTGGCGTGTTAACCGGGAGCCGTCAGCCAGAGGGTTGGACGAACTCGCGTGAGGCGGTGGACTTTTACGACATCAAGGCAGACGTCGAGGCGCTGCTGGCTTTTGCCGGAAATGCTGGCGTCTATCGTTTCGTTGCGGGAGAGCACCCGGCGCTGCACCCGGGGCAGACGGCACGTATCGAGCGCGACGGTCGATTGGTCGGGTTCGTTGGGAGTCTCCATCCTGAGTTGGCAGGCACCTTGGGTATAGACCAACCGGTTTACATGTTCGAGCTGAAGCTCAGCGAGATCGCCGAGGGGCGGATGCCTTCCTTTGCAGAGCTTTCGCGCTTCCCAGAAGTCCGGCGCGACCTTGCCGTGCTGGTCGGGCGGGAGATCGCAGCCGACGATATCCTGAGTTGCATTCGTGAGGCTGCGGGCGAGAATCTGACGGACCTCAAGCTATTTGACGTCTATCAGGGGAAAGGTATTGATCCCCTTAGCAAAAGTATGGCAGTCGGCTTGACCTGGCAGCACCCTTCGCGCACTCTAAACGACGATGAGGTGAACGGTGTGATGCAGAAAATCCTCACCTCCCTGGAAGAAAGGTTCAACGCCACGTTAAGGAAATAGCGTATGGGGGCTCTGACGAAAGCTGAAATGGCGGAACGTCTATATGAAGAGCTGGGCTTGAATAAGCGCGAGGCCAAGGAGTTGGTGGAGCTGTTTTTCGAGGAGATCCGTCAGGCGCTCGAGCATAACGAGCAGGTCAAGTTGTCCGGATTCGGCAATTTCGACCTGCGCGACAAGCGTCAGCGGCCGGGTCGCAATCCGAAAACAGGTGAGGAGATACCTATCACGGCGCGTCGTGTGGTGACGTTCCGCCCAGGGCAGAAGCTCAAAGCGAGAGTCGAGGCCTATGCTGGAACCAAGTCATAACGACGAGCTTCCGTCGATCCCCGGCAAGCGCTATTTCACTATCGGTGAAGTAAGCGAGCTGTGCGCCGTGAAACCGCACGTGTTGCGCTACTGGGAGCAAGAATTTCCCCAGCTCAACCCGGTAAAGCGCCGCGGCAACAGGCGTTACTACCAGCGTCAGGATGTCCTGTTGATTCGTCAGATTCGTGCGCTGCTCTACGATCAGGGCTTCACCATCGGCGGCGCCAGGCAGCGTATGTCGGGCGACGAAGCACGTGACGACACGACTCAATACAAGCAACTTATCCGGCAGATGATCTCTGAGCTGGAGGAGGTTCTTCAGGTGCTGAAGAAGTAGCGGCTGGAGCGTAAAAAACTTTCACATATTCAGGCGGTTATTGTATAGTTCGCTCCGCTTTCAGCAGAGCTGGCAGCAACAGTCGGGGCGTAGCGCAGCCTGGTAGCGCACTTGCATGGGGTGCAAGGGGTCGAGTGTTCGAATCACTCCGTCCCGACCAAAATTCCCTAGAAAATCCAGTTACTTAACGGTGGCTGGATTTTTTTTGCGCGGTCGACGCTCATCGATGTGGGGACTTTTGGGGGGGCTTTTTTCATCCTGCCTTTCTCCTCAGTATTGTCAGCGCCGGTCCCCTCGAATCCGTCGCCGAAATCTTGTTGGCCTCATCGATCAGCTTGCCCAGTTCGGCCGCCGAGTAGTGGCTGGTGATGCTGCCGTTCTTGTGGCCCAAAAGTACCTTCCTGTCTTCCTCCGTCACGCCTGCAGCGCGAAGCCTGCGACCGAACGTGTGCTTCAGGTCATGCACGCGGATCGACGCAAAACCCGACGGTGCTGTTCGCTTGAAGCGCTGCTCGTACATCGCGGCCGCTCGTTTCCTTGCTTTGCGCCACGCCGAGTCGTTCATGCGGTGCATCGGAGTGGCGTTGCCATCTTTGTCGACTTGGCCGTAGGGAAACACCCATAACGGGTCCAGTCCGCGTTGCCCCTCGATCACCGACTTGGCGACCGAGTTCAGAACGATCAGGCGCTCGTCGCCGTTCTTCACGCCCGCGTTTTCGTGTCGCCCGCCAAAATCGGCCGGGATAAGGAAAACGCTGGTTCCGAGCTCCGGTACCGGGATCTCCCAATCCCAGCGAAGCTTGACCACTTCCTGTTCCCGGGAGCCGCTGTTGACCTTGTAGAGCGCCATCCTCTTCAGGTGATCGGGCAGCTCTGTAAACAGCAGGCTCTGCTCCTCCCACGACAGCGGATGGGGCTGACGCGTCGAGCGCCTGAGGTCCAACCGCGTGATCATCGGGACGGTATCAAGCCAGGGACGTCTCGCTTCATCACGCCACTTACGGGCGCAGAGATTCAGGACCCGTATAACTCGCTCCAGCGCGATGTTTATGGTTCGAGGTGCCACGCTTCTGCCTTTTTCGGGCGATCCGCGCAGGCGACCGGCGAGCCTGTCCTTCACGTAGGGTGCGAGCGCCTCGTCGTCGATGTGGTCGACCGGTCGATCACCAATGTAGGGGTCGAGTTGCTCGAGATACAACGCCGTCAAGCCTATGGATGGCTGGTCCTTGTACTCCACCAGATAGCGCGTAGCCGCTTCACGCCATGTTCTTACCCTTCTAACGCCATAGATGTGCTGTTGCCTTAGCTGCTCCAGGCGATGTATCAGGTATTGCTCCGCCTCCTTCCGGTCACCTGAGCCAGTGCTTTCTCGAATGCGCTGACCTCGGTAGATCTTGTCGATGTACCAGACGCCGTTGCGTTGATAGAGACCGCTGATTGTTCTTTTCGCCATGGTTGTCCTCCACGGCGCCTACTGCAGGGCCGATCTTCCCCCTGCGCACCGCTCTTTTCAATGCTGGCTCTGGCGATATAGGCATCTGCCCAGGCGTCGAGCTCCTGGCGATCGAAGCCAACGCCCTGGACCCCAATGGGAAATTCGCGAATGAAGGGACGTACGGTCCTGTTGAACTCGCTGCGACACATGCCCAGGTACCCCGGAGCTGAATTGGCTCGCAGAATGCGCGGGGGAAGGGGCGCTAGGGTGGGGCTGCTGGGGTTTGCCATGGCCTTTGGCACCGGTTGCTCGAAACGACAGGGTGCGGTTGGCACCATCGGCTAGATGCTGGGCGTTACGCTGTATGTGCTCAACCGGCTCTGGCATGTTGGAGCGGGCCTGGTAGGAGACGCAGTGCCGATTGGCTGGAGGTAGAGGTGAGCAACGACGAGCGGATTACTAGAGAGACGCTGTACGAACTGGTCTGGAGCGAACCCATGCTCAGGGTCGCTGAGCGCTACAGGGTATCGTCCAGCTTCATGGCTCGGGTTTGCCAATGCATGGGAGTGCCGCGACCGCCGCGCGGTCACTGGGCGAAGCTCAGTCACGGCAAACCCAGTCCGCAGCCGCCGTTGCCTGCGCTGGGGCCTGGAATGCGCGTGTCGTGGCGCCGTGGCGAGCGGGTCGATATGAGCGGTCCTCGTTCACTGCCAAAGCCGCCCGCACGGTCGCGTCGACTCAAGGCCGTGGTTCGCGATGGCCCGGGTCCCCATCCGGTGCTCGCCGGTGCGAAGGAAGTGTTCGGGCAGGGGCAAGAGATCGACCAGGGTTTTCTCAAGCCCTCCAAGCGCCGTCTCGCCGATCTCGTGGTGACCCGTCCGATGCTCGATGAAGGAATCGCGCTGCTCGATGAACTGTTTCGACGGTTCGAGCTAAAAGGGCACCCGGTCAGCTTGTCACCCGGAGATCGGATCTATCGTCGGGTCGGGGTGGATGTGCGCGAGAACCCGGGCAAGACCGCCGAACACCGCTATCCCTCGCTGTGGGTGCCGTCGAAGCCAACGGTCGTTTTCATTGGAACCGTTGCCATTGGGCTGACGTTGTTCGAGCTGACGGAAACGAAAGAGGCGCGTTACATCGACGGCGAGTACGTGCCGCTTGAGCAGGCCGAGCAACATCGGCCCCGGCACGGATGGCCGCACTGGCCCTGGACGACCCAGCATGCCTTCGCGACGGGGCGGTTCTGTCTGCAGGCCTATTCTCCCTATCCGCTGGCCGACTGGTCCGAAACCTGGCGCGAGCGCAAGTCCGGCGACCTGCGAAAACGCCTCGACACCATCGTTCGTGCGGTGCGTGCAGCTGCGCCCCTCGTGGCGCAGCTTGTGGAGGAGGGAGAGCTCGCCGAGCAAGTCCGACGCCGGGAACAAGAAGCGCAATGGCAGCGCCATTTGGAGGAGCGGGAGCGGCAACGGCGCGAGAAGGCCAGGCAGGACGCACGGAATGAGCTTTTGCAGATCATTGCCAGCTGGGACGAAGCGCAGCGTATCGACTCGTTCTTTGCAGCGGCAAGAGCGCAACTTCGACAGCGAAACGATGACGCGCATGATGTGCTTCTCGAGCGGCTGGACAACGCTCGCTCATTGATCGGCGAGCCGGATCCTCTGGCAGCGCTGCTTGGCTGGAAAACACCTGAAGAGCGGTAGCTTTCCCATCATCCCGTTTGATCGTTTCGCAATTGGTCTCGACGGCTTCGTCGGACCAGCAACCAGTACTATAATACCTGATATCGCCCATCTTCTCTTTCTGTAGGTATTTTAATACTGACTAGGCAGGCTTTTTGCGATATATTCGGAACTAAAGTGCCGGTTGTATATTGGGCAGGCTTATGGTTGAAAAACTTACGATCCAGACCCACATCGAGGGCCGCTGGCGAGATGCGCTGGTGCTCTCGATCACGGACATTCGTCATGTGGGGGAAGCGAGATGCACGACCGCCTACCTGCAGCCGTACCTGGTCGACTTCATTGGTGACCTGGACTCGCTTCTCGAGCCCGCCATTAGCGTAAACCTGCCGGTGAATTGGAATCTGGTCGAGACCAGGGGCTATCCGGCTTTCGTTTATGACCTAATGCCAGCCGGTGCCGCTCGCAGATCGCTGGAGAAGCGCTTCGGCGGTGAGAAGCCCGACGGAGTCGATCTCGATTTCTTTCTGCTAAGCCGCTGTACCCCGTCGTCGATCGGCCATCTGCGCGTAAAAGAGTCTTTCGACCACGTGGACCAGACGCGCCGGGAAGCTTTTCCTCGCCGCGAAGTCGTGGACAGGACCAACGATTTTCTCGAGTACGCCTACGAGTCAGGGGCTGCGCTGGGCGGCGCCACCGGTGCACAGGGCGAGGCGCCGAAGCTGCTGATGGTCGAAGGCGTAGATGGGGCGCTGTATGCAGACGCGATGCTGTCCGACGATCTGGCCAGGCGTCATTGGCTGGTCAAGTTCGCGCGCAACCAGGTGACCGAGCGGGACAAGAACATCCTCCGCGCCGAATTCCACTACTACCGGGCGGTCTCGGCCCTCGGCTTGAACACGGTCTCGACCGACGGCCTCGTGCTTGAGGAAGCCGAGAAGCCAAGCCTGTGGATGCCACGCTTCGATCGTCGAGTCGAGCAAGGTGCGGTCGAAAGGATCCCGGTCGAGTCGATCTACTCGGTCTGCGCAAATACCGTTCCGGGGTCAAGGATGAACCATGAGGACGTGCTGGGGCGGTTGATCGGGCTCTGGGCCTCCAACAACCAGGTCGGCGAACTCGAGGAGCTTGTCTTCGAGTACCTGCAGCGCGATCTGTTGAATCGGATCCTCGGCAACTCTGACAACCACGGACGCAACATGGCGATTTTCCGACATCACGGCAGATTCGAGCTCGCGCCCATCTATGACCTCGCGCCGATGGTGCTGGATCCGGAGGGTGTCACGCGGGTGACCAAGTGGAGGCCGGAACACATGGGAAGCCCGGACTGGCGAGCGGTCTGCGATTATTTCCACGCCATTACCGATCCGGCTGCGCTGTTCGAGCGCCTTCGGGCGGCTGCGCAGAGATTCAGAGCATTGCCCGATCTGTTGATCGATTTGCCCGCAGAGGTGCGGCAGGCCCGGACCATCCCGCTGAACAACCTGGACACACGCCTGGCGGAATGGGGGTTCAGATGAGCACGCCCAATAGCGAGCAAAGAAAGCAGATCATCAACGACATCATGCAGGGCCATGCGTCGGGAAGGGAAACGCTGGGGACCTCTATACGCCGGTTGCGCCTCGAGGTGACCGGTTTCGACCAGGCGACCTTCGCCGCGATGTGCAACCTTTCCGTCAAGGCCCTGTACAAGCTAGAGACCGACAAAGGTAATCCAACCCTCGGCACCATCGAGGCGATCCTGAGAAAATTCGGGCTTCGCCTTGGGCTCGTTGCGGGCATACCCGCCTCGTCCGTTTCTCTGCGTGAGCCGTCGTCGGATGTGGCCCGCCCGGTCCGCGGAGCCAACCCCCGCCGCAAGCACGTCGAACGGTGAGCAGGGGCGATGGCGGCTCCGCCCGATAAGGGCGGCGAACGAAGATAGGTGGACTAGCGCCGGGCAGGTCTGGAGATTGAGTCTTCGTCGTCTCGCTCGATTTTCATGGCCGGCCATGTATCGGTGCGGAACGCGGCCGATACGGGCGCAGCGGGATATCGCGGTTGACGATGATTCGCAGGGGAAGACCAGGCCGCTGGCTGAGTGTCGGCCGGATGTCCACGTTCCGACGGGTGACCTCCTGGCCGACCTGGTTGACCGAGTCTTGCAAGCTGTCACGACCGGCTATCACGATTCGATCCCCCTCGTTGCGACTGGCCGGGGCCGCCAGTTCGGCGCCAATTCCCAACAGGCTGGTCAGAGCCGCGCCGGCAACGATTCGATCCCAGTGCCAATCAACGCCGTCCTCGAGGCCGGCATAGCCTTGGGGGTCACTTGCGATCGGGTTGTCGAGTTTCAGCGACGAGGTGTCGGGGAAAATGAGTCGGTGCCAGACCACGTCGATACGGCTCTGCCCGTGGCGGATCTGGCTGTCGTAGCGGCCAAGCAGACGAGCACCCTGGGGAATGAGCACATGTGCTCCGGTCGCCGTGTCGTAGACCGGCTCGGTTACCGTGGCGATCACGTCGCCTGGCAGGTCGGACTTGATGCCGGTCACCAGCGCGGCCGCGATCACGCTCCCTGCCATGACCTGATAGGGCGAGGCCGGCTTCTGCACCAATGCGGATTCGCTCATTTGTGCGTCTGAGGTTTTACTGACAAGCGCCTGGTTGCCACTGGGGCTCTGAACAGAGCGGCCAGGGCGACCCGGATCAATGACGGGCTCGCTTGCTGACCGGGTGTTGTTGGCCTGGAAGAAGAGAGGTGAGAGGCGCGCTTGCTCGTCCTCTTCCGCGTCCGCCAGTTCGGCCGTTTTCGGCTCGACGTCGCCTGGGTGCGATGGGGCATAAGCCAAAGGCTCGGTTGTCGCGATATCGGCTCTATCGGTACGGCTACTCGACGCTGGGCGGGGCGACGCCAATTGCGAATAGTCCTTTGCAAGTGTTTCGAGTCGCTCCGGTCGCATATTGTGATCGACGTTGAAGAGTTCTCCCGCCGCGTTCTTGCGCGTTTGATCCTGCGGATTCAGTCCCAGGAGTAGGGCGATGAGCGTCGCAGTCGCCAGGCTCCCGGCAATGGCCAGCACTGTTCGTGCGTTTAGCCGCGTGACGCGATCCGGTCGGGCGCGCAATGCCAGCGTCTCGGCCGCCACCTTCGTCTGCGGCTGCACTGGGCCGTCGTTCTCCGCGGCATCGGTCGCGCTCGTCATCGATGACCACCTGATTGGACGTCGCTGCGTTCGATCCGAACGACCGCATTTTTTTCGCCGCCCAGCCGAAGCTCCGCCGCGGCGAAGAGCCGGTCGACGACGTAGTAGGGCGTGCGGACGCGGTAGTTGACCAACTGGCCATCGCCTGTAGCGCCAATGACGAAAAGTGGCGGGAGCTCGCCCTGGGCAATCCCGGGAGGAAACTGGATGTAGACCTTGCGACCATCGTCGAATGCACGAAGTGGCTTCCAGGACGGGTTGTCGCCGCGGATCACATAGCGAAACTGCAGCTGTTCGAGGGCGAGGCCGGCATCCACGGGGGCCGCTTCGAGGGCCTCGGCGGCCTGCCTTTTGAGGGCAAGAAGTCGATCCTGTGGATAGTCCCAGGATACCGATGCCATCCAGGCCTGCTCAGTGGAGGTCAGTTCGATCAGGTAGGTGCGTCGGTTGGTGGTGATCACCATGTTCGTCATGATATCGACGCGGGTCGGTTTGACGATGATGCTGATCCGCAGCTTCTCGCCCATCCCGCTCGTTGTGTCGCCAACGATCCAGCGTGCGGTGTCACCGGCGGCGACGGCGACGAGTTCTTCACCGGGTTCGAGGTTGATCGCGGTGACGCGGCCGGGACTCGCGAAGACCTGGTATAGGGCACCATCGGAGAAAGGCCATACCTGAATTGCGTTGAGATAGCCCTCCTGGCTCGGTGCAATCCTGGCTTCATCGTTGGCGCGCGAGACGCTTGCTTCAGGGGAGGCAGGTCCCGACTGACTGACCGGCTTCGGCAGTGGCTTGAGCTGTGACGGGAGCGCCAGCGGCTGGGGTATCGCCACTACCTCGACCGGCTTGGGAGGCTCCGCCATCTGCTGGGCTGCAACCGGCTCCTCCAGTGGAATCGCCGGAGGTATTTCGTTTCGGCTGGCGCAACCGGTTGTTGCAATGACTAGGAAAGAGCAAACGTAGCGCAGGTACCGCATCATCGTGGGTTCGCCTCATTGACTGGTGTTCAGTTCGCGGCTCCAGGACAGGCTATCGACATAGATGCCCAGGGGGTTCTGGCGAAGCTTTTCTTCGCTGTGTGGCGGCTTGAGGACGACCGTTAGCACGGCGGTCCAGCGCTCGGAACCTGCCGCAGCGCCATCGACGTAGCGGCGCTCCGTCCAGCGCACCTGGAAGGAGTTCTCGCTGGCGCGGACAACGCTCGTGATATCAACCGTGATCGACTCCCTGCCGATGCGTGAGAACGGATCACTCTCGCGAGCGAACTCGTTGAGCGTCGTGGCACCGCGGTTCGTGGTCAGTTGGTAGGCGCCAAGCCAGTTGCTTCGGACCACGATCGGGTCGATGGGCAGCGCGCGGACTTGGGTGATGAAGCGGGCCAGGTGCTGGGCGATCAGCGCATCGCCTGGCTGGTAGTCGGTCGCAGCTTCGCCCACCGCACGAACCTGGCCGGCACTGTCGACTTCCACAACGTACGGAATGATCAGCGACTGTGCCGAACGCCAGACCAAACCCGCCGCCATCAGCAGTGCCAAACCCAGGCAGCCGAACGCCATCAGCCGCCAGTTCCTGGCCTGGAAGCGGCTGGACCCGAGGCGCTCGTCCCAGACCTGCGCCGCAGCCTGGTAGGGCGTCGCGGGTGCAGGCGCTTGCGAGTAGCGCGTGCGAGCACGTCTAAAGCGCATAGAGGCGGTCTCCCTTACCCATCCGACGGGTCCTTCAGTCGAGGTCCCTGTGCCGAGCCGCCAGTGTCCCCGCCGCGCAGGGTGTGGGCCACGGTGGCGGTCGCCTGGCTGAGCTGCTGTCGACGTTGCAGGCGCTTGGCCCAGGCCGGTTGTGCGGTCGAGGTTTCTGACTGCCCATCCGAACCTCGCCCCATGGTGGCTTCAGTCAGGGAGCCGCTTGCCATGCGCGCCGCGCTCGCTGCCCCTGTTGCGCCCGTCACACCGGCGGCGACGCGCGACCCTTGGAGCGCAGACGCTGCGCCGGATGCCAGGGCAACTCCACCGACAGCCATGCCGGCAACCCCTAGGGCGGTACCGGCGGCGGCGCCTGCTCCGAGCTGCGGCGCGCCGGAGACGAGCCCAGCGGCAATTCCGGGGCCGAAGATTCCAAGCCCCAGCATGGCGAGTGAGGCGAGCATCGTGGCCAGTGCATGATCGAGAGTGGGCTCCTCCGGTGTTGATAGAAACTCGTCGAACAGCCCGCTTCCGATTCCGATGATCACCGCGAGCACCAAGATTTTTATCCCTGACGAGACAACGTTGCCGAGGACCTTCTCGGCGAGGAAGGCGGTCTTGTTCCAGAGCGCGAAGGGCACCAATACGAAGCCTGCGAGCGTGGTCAGCTTGAACTCGATCAGGGTGACGAATAGCTGGATGGAGAGAATGAAGAAGCTGACGAGCACCACGAGCCATGCCAGGAACAGCACGACGATCATGTCTAAATTGGCCATCGTCTCGGTGAGCCCCGTCAGGCCACCGATGCGTTCGAGCAGGGGGCGTCCCGCCTCGATGCCTAGCGCTGCAATCCGTCCCGGTTGCAGAAACTGCTCTTGCGTCATGGAAGAGCCTGATGCCAGCAGGCCAAGGCCTGCGAAGGACGTAAAGACGATCTTGGCCAGCCAGTTGAAGTTGCCGATGATGAAGGCGAATGCGCCTACGTAGAGCGTCTTCCTGAGCAGCTTCGCAATGGCATCGTCACCGCCGTTGGCCCACAGCAGGCCCGCAAGGGTGACGTCGATGACGACCAGGGTCGCCGACAGAAAGGCTATCTCCCCATTGAGCAGCCCGAAGCCGGAGTCGATGTAGAGCGAGAAGGTTTCGAGAAAGCGGTCTATGACCCCCACGTCGTTCATGGTTCCGCCTCCTCGAAGGTCGGCGGGATGTCCGGCAGCTGATGCAGCCGTTGAAACTCATCGGGCCGTGCCCGCCCGGAGAAGAAGCGCTGTGTTGCATCAGGTTTCGCATGGCGCGCAGCATCGCTGCTCGAATCCGCCTGCTGGCAGCCGCACGCCAGTACAAGCGCAGCACCCAAAAGAGCCGGGACGAACACGCGCGGCTTCATGGTGCGAAGACCCGGATGGGGCGAGGCGAATAGGCCGTGCCAATAGACATGAAGCGTTTGCGCTGCTCTCGGGCCTCGTGCTCGGCGGCAACCTGGCGGGCCTGCCCGATGGACACGGCGCGGTGCTGTGCGATCGCCAATTGCTGGGCCTGGATGACCTGTTTGGCCTGCAGCGCTAGCAACTGGTTGGTCGCCTGCGAAGCCTGAAGCGCCCCCACTGCAGATTGGCTTTGACTGACTAGGTCGGTGAGCGCAGCCTCATCCAAGGCAAGATCCTGCGAGAGCTGCGCCTGCATCCGGAGGGCTGTATGCACGCCTTCGCGTGCCTGGCTCCAACGCTCGATCGAGTGTGCGGCCATGTCGGACCCAGTGATCGAGGCGGCATACCGCTCGGGGTACAGTCGAGCGAAAGCCTGGTCGAGCCTTGAAATCTCGTACGCGAGACCGGTTGCCTCGGCCAGCAGTTGCTCGCTTCGCCTGATCGACTGCCGCAGCCGGTTAACGGCATTGAAGTCCAGTGCGGCAAGGTTGCGCGCCTGGTTCAGCAGCATCTGGGTCTCGTTGTGCAGCTGGCTGATCTGGTTGTTGGTCATCTCCAGCGTGCGCACGGCGGTGAGCGTGTTCTGGGCCAGGTTGGTCGGATCGATGACGGTTATCGCGCCTGCGCGTCCGATGGACGAGGCGCAGAGCAAAACTACCGTGTGTAGGACCAGGCGCTGCAGCGTCATGGCTGGTGGTCCTGTGCCGATTGATGGGACGCAAGCAGCCCGGCCGCCCAGCCCAGTCCGCGGTTCTGCAGCCAGGAATGTGCGAAGGGCGCTCCGCTCGAGAGCACCTGATCGATCCGGCGCTGGTCTTCGGGCGTGGCTGCGGCCGCAAAGGCGAGCGCTACCGGACCGAGTGCCAGCTCGAACAGGCGGTTGCCCTGACGGGACTGGTAGTAGTACTCGCGCTTGGGTACGGCACTGGCGATCATTGCGATCTGGCGATCGTTCAGGCCAAACGCCTTGTAGAGTTCGCGGACCTGTGGCTCATGCGCCTGCGGATTGGGCAGCAGGATCCTGCTCGCGCAGCTTTCGATGACGGCCGAGGCAATGCTCGAGGCGTCGATATCGGCAAGCGATTGGGTGGCAAAGATCACCGAGACGTTCTTCTTTCGCAGCGTCTTTAGCCATTGCCGGATGCGGGCCGCGAATAGCGGCTCGTCCAGAAATAGCCAGGCTTCGTCGAGAATGAGCAGCGTCGGCGCGCCATCGAATTGATCGTCGAACCGATGAAACAGGTAGCCGAGCACCGCGGCGACGCTCGCCTTGCTCGACATGAGCGCCTCCATCTCGAAGCACTGCACCGGCGCATCGGCCAGGCAGTCCTGGTCCGCATCGAGTAGATGGCCATGTGGGCCGCCGAGCAGATAGGGCTCGAGTGCTTCGCGAAGGGTGGGGTCCTGCAGCAGCAGGGTGAAACCCGTGAGGGTCCGCTGGGCCTTGGGCACGCCGGCCAGGCTCAGCAGCGCCGTCCAGATGGCCGACCGTTCTTCGGGTCCCACCTGGACACCCTCTTGCAGCAGGCGGGCCTGGACCCACTCGCTCGCCCACGTGCGCTGGCGATCATCATCAATGTTGGCCAGCGGCTGAAACGCGATCGAAGCGCTGTGCCCGAGATCATAGTGGACGCCGCCGAGTCCCAGCGTCGTCGCTCTCAGCGAGCGACCCATGTCGAAGATCAGAAGGCGTGCGCCCGGGTAGCGCCGAAATTGCAGGGCAAGGGTCGCAAGCAGCACGGACTTGCCCATGCCGGTTGGGCCTGCGATCAGCGTATGGCCGACATCGCCGACATGGGTAACCAGCCGAAAAGGCGTCGAGGCCTCGGTACGGGTGATCATCAGGGGCGGGCCGTCAAGGTGCTGGTTTCGCGCGGGGCCTGCCCATACGGCCGAGACCGGCATCAGGTGCGCAAGGTTGAGGGTCGAGATCAGTGGCTGGCGTACGTTGGCGTAGGCATTGCCGGGGATGGAGGAGAGCCAGGCCTCGACTGCATTGAGCTGCTCGGCAATGGTGACGAGCCCGTGGCTCTGGATGGTTCGCTCCACCAGCCGACGTTTCTCCTCGGCTTGCTCACGGGTATCGCCGAGAACCGTCACGGTTGTCGTGACATACCCAAAGGCGGTCATGTCGGCGCCGAGTTCCTGCAGTGCAGCGTCAGCGTCGGCGGCCTGGTTGGACGCGTCGTTGTCGACCAGTGCGCTTTCCTGTTGGAAGACGGTTTCGCGCAGGAGCGTCGCAACACTTTTGCGCTTGGCGAACCACTGTCGGCGAAGCCGCGTGAGTTCGGCGAGGGCTTCCTGCTTGTCGAGGCAGATGAAGCGGGTGGACCAGCGATACGCGATGGCGATGTGGTTCAAGCTGTCGAGAACGCCGGGCCAGGTCATGCCCGGAAAGCCTCTGACCGAGACGACCCTCAGGTGTTGATCGCCCAGCATGGGCGCGGTCCCTGTTACGAGCGGGCAATCGGCGAGGAGGGCGTCCAGGTAGAAGGGGACAATCGGAACCGTTACCTCCTGCCGCTGTGTCGATACGGTTTGGTGTAGATAGGTCAGCGTCTGCCTATCATCCAGCCAGGCGGACTCGGGCATCGCCCCTTGAATCAAATCATGAAAGCGGTCGCTGTCGCGAACGAAGGCGCCAAGCTCGCGCTTCCAGTCCGCACCGGGTGCGGCCCGGCCGGCGTATAGCAGGCCAGACGCGCGCGCCCGGATTTGCTCGCCCGGCAGGTAGGTAAGGGTCAGGTAGTACTGGCTCTCGAAATGGCGGCCAGTAGCTTCGAACGTCGCTCTGCGTTCCTCGTCAACGAGCCAGGACAGCGCATCGGGAAACTGGCTGGTGGGGTACGCCTCGGATGCGTGCCGGTCTGCCTCTATATGGAGCATCCAGCCGGATCCGAGGCGACGTAACGCATTGTTCAGCCGGGCCGTTATGGCAAGTAGCTCGGCTTCGGTCGAACTTTCGAGATCCGGGCCCCGGTAGCGCAGGGTCCGTTGAAAGGAGCCGTCCTTGTTCAGTACTACCCCAGGCGCCACGAGGCCTGCCCAGGGAAGCCAGTCGGCCAGCCTGGCGGGCAGCGCCCGGTATTCACGCAGATTCAGCATGGTCGGCCTACACGTCAAGCAAGGGTGGGAATCTGAGGTGGCGGGCAAACACCGGCAGGAACTGCGGGTCCAGCCGGGTCCCCCATACCGCCAGCATGTGGCCTGTCAGCCACAGTGCGAGGCCGGCCGGCCAGAGCTGCAGGCCCAACCCAACCACCGCGGCCATGGTGCCGTTGAGAATGGCGACGCTGCGGGGCACGCCGCCGAGCAGGATTGGCTCGCACAATGACCTGTGCAGCGGCAGCTCGAAGCCGGGCAGGTGTGGGCCCGCTTCACTCATGCGATCACCGCGCCGCCGGCGAAGCTGAAGAAGGTGAGAAAGAACGAGGAAGCGGCGAAGGCAATCGACAGCCCGAAGACGATCTGGATGAGCTTGCGGAAGCCTCCGCTGGTGTCACCCAAGGCAAGGGTCAGTCCGGTCGCCACGATGATGATCACCGCAACGATCTTGGCCACCGGACCCTGAACCGATTTGAGGATCAACTCAAGCGGCGCCTCCCAGGGCATCCCCGAGCCGGCGGCAAGGACTGGCGTCGCAAGGCCCAGTACCAGCAGGCCCGATGCAATACCCGAGATACCGGCGGCCAGGCTCGGACGAATGCGTAAGAGTCGGTTCATGCGGGGGCTTCCTGACGGTTGGTTGGTGTGTTGGCGAGTGGGACGCCGATTGCTGTCAGTCCGTAGCCCTGATGGTCGTACCCTGTGACCCACACCATCTCCTGTACGCGGCGTTCGCAGCCACGACCGGTGAGGAACACGACGAGATTGACGGCTTCGGCGATCAGCGGCCGGGGTGCGGCGAGGGCGACCTCGAGAATCAGTTGCTCCAGACGAAGCAGCGCGCCGTGGCAGGAGCCGGCATGGATCGTGGCGATCCCACCAGGGTGGCCGGTGCCCCATGCCTTGACGAGGTCAAGCGCCTCCGCGCCCCGCACCTCACCGACGACAATCCTGTCCGGCCGAAGCCGGAGGGTGCTGCGCACGAGGTCCTTCATCGTGACGACTCCGGAGATTGCCCGCAGGCACACCTGGTCGCGGGCCGTGCACTGGAGTTCCACCGTATCCTCGAGCACCAGGACTCGATCGCCGGTGCCGGCCACCTCCGCGAGCAGGGCGTTGGCCAGCGTGGTCTTGCCACTGCTGGTGCTGCCGGCGATGAGGATGTTCCTGCGCTCGTGCACCGCCTTATGCAGCACGTCACGCTGCTCGGGCGTGATGACACGGTCATCGACATAGTCGTCTAGGGTGAGGTGCTGGATTGCGCGCTTGCGGATTGAGAAGGCGGGAGCGGGCGAGGCGGGGGGCAGCACACCCTCGAAGCGCTCCCCGGTCTGCGGCAGCTCGGCACTCAGCAGGGGGCTGGCCGCGTTGATGGCCCGCCCCACGTGCGCCGCCACCAGTCGGACAACGCGCTCGCCCTCGGAAGCCGACAGGGTTCCGATCTCGTGCCGGCCCCCGCTTAGCCTGTCGATCCAAAGGCGTCCATCGGGGTTCAGCATTACCTCGGCGACATCTGCGTCATCGAGGGCGGTCGCGATCCGCGCGCCCAAGGCGGTGCGCAACATCGCTGCGCTGCGCATGAGAGCCGTGGCGGGGAGGGCGGTCATGGCCGATCTCCCGACGCTGTCATGGTGTGATCAGGTGTTTCGAATGCCTGGCCTTCACGCTCGATTTCGTCTATCAGACGTCGGCCCTTCTGCCATCGTCTGCCCAACTGCTCGACAAACTGGGTAAAGCGCAGGCGACCTTGGGCTCTCGCGGCTTCCTGGTGCGCTTCGGGCACCGGCGTGCTGACGGTCAGGTAGTAACGCACGTACAGAGCAACCGTCTCGATGAGGATGTTCTGGTCACGTTCCAACCGCTCGAACTGCCTCGACAGGCGATCCAGACGCTTGCCCATGGCAACTTCACGCTGTTCACCCGAAGCGGGCGACAACCAACTCGCCAGTGCGGCGGCGACGAGGGAGGACTTCGATACACCTTTCTTGGTTGCCAGCTCATCGAGACGCTTGGCGTGCCCGGGCTCGATGAAGAGGTTTAGTCGCGCGCGTCTCATAGGGATACTCCATCGTCAGGACCAATCGCCGCCGATAGCCGCAGCGGCGTTCCGACTGAATCGACTCCCGCATCGTCGTCCAGCAGCGCGAGGTCGTTGGTCAGGGGCGACAGGTTCGGCATTGGCCGTGCCTCGTCCCACGACTCGCGCAGGGAGCTGTGCTCGAGGCCACCGGCATCGTCCCCAATTGCGCTGACCGGCTGACAGGGCTCGCCGGTCACAACGACGCCGCACCAGTCGTGAGGTGCTACGTCTGGCGCATCCGGGTAGGGACCCGGGCTGAGCACCGGGGCGCTGTAGAGTCTTCGGACGAAGTTGCGATCCGCGTAATAGCGCAGTTTCCTGGCGCGAATGGGCGGCACGCCCGAGAGCATCACGATGGCCTCGTCGACCGGCAGCTGCATCACCTCGCCGGGCGTCAACAGAGGTCGTGCCGTTTCCTGGCGAGAGACCATGAGGTGCCCCAGCCAGGGTGCCAGGCGGTGGCCTGCATAGTTGCGTTGCGCGCGCAGTTGCGTCGCGGTGCCCAAGGTCTCGGAGATGCGTTTGGCCGTACGCTCGTCGTTGGTGGCAAAAGTGATGCGGACATGGCAGTTGTCCAGGATCGAGTGGTTCTGTCCGTATGCCTTGTCGATCTGGTTGAGCGACTGCGAGATCAGGAACGCCCGCAGGCCGTAACCGGCCATAAATGCCAGGGCCGATTCGAAGAAATCCAGCCGTCCCAGCGCGGGGAACTCGTCGAGCATCAGCAACAGTTGGTGCCTGCGCCTGAGACCGTCGGCGCCGTCGAGCGATTCGGTCAGGCGCCGCCCGATCTGGTTCAGGATCAATCGAATGAGCGGTTTGGTGCGACTGATGTCCGACGGCGGAACGACGAGGTAGAGCGACACCGGATGCACAGCGGCAACCAGATCCGCAATGCGCCAATCGCATCGAGAGGTCACCTGGGCCACCGTCGGGTCACGGTACAGACCAAGAAAGGACATGGCCGTCGAGAGCACGCCCGAGCGTTCGTTCTCGCTCTTGTTCAATACCTCGCGTGCCGCAGAGGCGACGACCGGATGGGGACCCTCCGGCAGATGGGAGGTAGCCATCATGCGATGGAGCGTCAGCTCGAAGGTGCAGGAGGGATCTGAAAGAAAGTTGGCAACGCCTCGCAGCGTCTTGTCCTCGACGGCATACAGGACATGGAGGATGGCACCTACCAGCAGAGAGTGACTGGTCTTCTCCCAGTGGTTGCGCCGCTCCATTGCACCTTCGGGATCGACGAGGATATCCGCGATGTTCTGGACGTCCCGGACCTCATGATCGCCCCGGCGAACCTCGAGCAGGGGGTTGTATGCCGCGGAGGCCGGATCGGTCGGGTTGAACAGTAGGCAGTGGGAGAAGCGCGAGCGCCAACCTGCGGTCAGGTTCCAGTTTTCGCCCTTGATATCGTGAATGACGGCCGAGCCTGTCCACGTCAGCAGGGTTGGCACGACTAGCCCGACGCCTTTTCCAGAGCGGGTGGGGGCGAAGGCAAGTACATGCTCGGGTCCTGCGTGGCGCAGATAGCGGCCCCGGTAAAGGCCCAGGCAGACACCCGCGTCCTTTGTCAGCCCAGCCGCACGTACCTCTCTGGGCATGGCCCAGCGCGCCGAACCATGGGTAGTGGCTGTACTGGACTGGCGGGCCCGCCAGATAGACATGCCGAATGCGAGCAACACGGCAGTTGCGCTGCCGCCGCTTGCTATCAAACCCGCCCTGTCGAAGGTAGATGGGGACGCATCGCCAAACCGAAACCACCAGCCGAACAAACGCCAGGGCTGATACACGGGATAGCCCCGCAGTTCGAACCAGGGGCGGCCGAGCTGCTGGTCATAGTCCAGCGACGAGGCAGCCGACTGCGTCGCAATCCAGACGCTGGCGAGCACGACCGAGACCGTCGTCACCACCTGTCCGTACAGCACGTTCGATGCCTGGTTCACCGCCGTTGCGCTCCTGATCCATACGGCACCTTGGCGTGCCGTATGGATAAGGTTCGATAATCAGGTCCCTGAATTCAAAGACCGATTGGGCAACGATTATGTCCGTTGGCGGCGTCGTGATCGGATTGCTCGGATACGCGTGCGCCGTCCGGCGAAGCCCTACTGCGAACTACTTGGTGAGGATCAGCTTATTCTGCCGAGTGACGCGCAGGATGTACTCGCAACCGTCATGGAGGATGACCAGCTCGCGAGCGCCTTGCAGCAGGTATTCGCTCGCGGCCCTGCGGCGGGGACCAGCCGAGCCGTTCGAATCGCCTATGTGTTTGCCTACCGGCTCCGCAAACGGGTGCTGCGGTGCTCGTATGACCGTCACTTCGATCCCTCCGGCACGTAGACCATTGACCCATCCTCGAGGCGATACGCCACGCCTGCCTTGGCGCCTTGTCCTTGGCCGATGTCACCAGTGGACTTGTAGTGCTCCATGGTCTTGCCCTCCTTGATAAAAATTTCCATGTTCGGTTTGCCGGCATTCTTGATAACCGTGACGTCATCCTCACTGGTAAACGGGTTGACTGGGTTGTTCGCCACCGCGATCAGGAGTGCAGCGATGATCACCAGGAATACATCGATCAGATTGACAACCGAAAGGATCGGATCATCGGCTTCCGCCTCCTCAAGCAAGCGCACGCTCATCAGCTCATCTCCACTGTCATCTCGTGGGCGACCTCAGCTGCAGCACCGGTACCGTTTCGCTGTTCATGCTCGATCTGTACGAGTTCCTCGGCATACCAGCGCCGACGCACATTCACGACCCAGTAGGTGAGCGAGGCAGCGAGCAGGGAGAGAATCACTGCGGAGAAGGCAACCGTCAGGTTGTCGCTCACCTGATCGAGCTGGCCGTTGGACAGGCCCTTGAGTGCGGGCCCCATTGGAATCATGGTCGCCACCAGACCCAGCATCGGCGTAACGCGCGTGACGATGCGCGGCGTCTCGAGGCGTTTGAACGCCAGTGTCTCGAGCTCGGTTGCGCTCATGGACGGCGCGAGGCGCCAGCTCTCGACAAGGTCGTACCCACGCGGATGGCCCTGGTGCCGCTGACGCGCCTGCGTGAGGAACTGGCCCACTGCAAAAAACGCATAGATGAACATGACAATCACGGCTAGCAGCACCGGCAGCATGAAGAGTTGGCTGGCGCTGTACAGCGCGGATTCGATGAACAGTTGCATGGTGTCTCCCTGAGTCATGCGCGAGCCGGCAGGCGCCGGCCCTGGTTGTATATACCGGCCAGCAGCGCCACTGCGATCATCAGCAGCACCGCTAGCGGTGCCCAGTCGAACGGCTGCGGTTGGGCCTGTTGACGCTCCAGCTTCTGGCCCGTGACGGGCTGGGTATCCGCAGCATCGCTTGCGGCTGAGGCTTGCGCGTCGGTTGGCGCGTCGCTTGGCGCGGCAAGCCCGAAGCCCGCCGCTGCCTGTTGGACGTAGGCGCTGAACTTGGCATTGTCACTGACCGCGTCGTGGCGCTCTGCAAGGTCCTTCCAGCGCTGCGCCAACTGCTGTAGCGTTTGCGCGTCCGCCTGCCAGTACTCCTTTCGAGCCGCTTCCAGTAGCCGTTCGATCAGCTGCGCCTGGGCTTGCGGATGGTTCTGCTCGAACCATTCGTTGATGCCCAGTCCAAGCTTGTCGTCGACATACACCGCCTTGAACTCGTCCCATTGGTCGGTGCGAACGGTTTCCGGTGCGGTGACTTGCCAACCCCAGAGGTTGTTGGCTGCGCCCAAGACCTCCAGCGTGCCGCTATAGCCCTCCTGCTGTATCGCCTTGATCCAGCCGGGATGGAAGTAGCGTGCGCGCAGGTCGCGTGCGAGGAAGCCGGCCGCCGTCTCGCTGCGCGGATTGTCCGCGTCGCGCAAGTTGCTGATGTAAAGCTCGGGCGACTTGCCATCCAGGTGCCGTACGGCAAGGCCGAGGCCACCCAGGTACTGGAAGGGGTCATCTGTGGTGAGCATTCCGTACAGATTGGACGAACGGGACAGCACTGCACCCTCCACGCCGCGAAGCTGCTCTGCGTAGAGGTTGACGTCCGGCTTTTCTCCCCAGCGTTCCGGATCCGGCCCATAGGCGAACTGCATACGATCGAGATAGAGGTTGGCCAGTTTTTGCTCGCCAGCGATGCGGTCCTGGCCACCATTGGGCGCCTCGCCGAAGCTGTCGCTGGCCAGGGTGGCGTCCTCCAGGCCGGTGCTGTACGCGCCCGATTCGGAAGAGAAGATCCGCGTTCGGGCTGCCAGCGATGCATCCTCCGGTGACAGCCCAAACTCCCGCAATGTACGTTCGATTCTCCGGCTGTTGGCGGCTATCGCGTTGTTCGGCTCGTCCAGCGCGCTGGCCTGGTCAGCCGCCTGGGCGAGCCACTGCATGACCTGCGGAAACTGGTCGCGATAGAGGCCGGTCGCCGAAACAACCGCGTCGATGCGCGGCCGTTGGAGTTCTTCGGCAGGGATGACCTCAATGCCGGTGACCCGACCTGCGCTGTCCCAGACCGGGCGGAAACCCATCATCGCCAGCACCTGGGCTTCGAGCATGCCGAAGTGGCGCATGGTTTCCACCGACCATAGCGTAAAGGCCATTTTGCTGGGGTATTGGCCATGCTTCTCGCGATGCTGCTCGAGCAGTCGTGTCGCGGCCAGTTGGCCGGCCTCCCACGCCTCGGGCGTTGGAATGCGTGAAGGATCGAAGCCGTACAGATTGCGGCCAGTCGGGAGGCTGTCCGGGTTCTTTATGGGATCGCCGCCGTAGCTCGTGGGCACGTGGCGCCCCTGCAACGCGGCGAAATAGCCGTCCAGCTCGCTGTCGTTGCCAAGGCTTTGCCAGTAGGTGCGGCCGCGCTCGAGCAGCGCTCCGACTTGCGGGTCGCCGGTCCAGGGCTGCCCCTGGCGTACGTGCTCGTCCAGGAGATGCCACACCGGGGTTGTCTGGATGCTCTCATAGTCCACCAGCAACAGGTCTTCCGGATCGTCCGGGGCGATGGCCTGGAGCAGCGGCTTGCCGAGCATTTGTTGCACGGTCAACAGACGCACGTTTTCATCGGCCGGCATTCCGAAGCGTGCGAGCCCCAACGGCTGCTGTTCCAGCGCCAGGTCATGCAGTTGCACGTGCAGGGAGTCGATGAAGGCAGCGAAATTGCTTTCGATAGTTGCCGTATCGATTGCCGCGTCTCGGTCGAGCTTCAGCCGTTCGGTCAGCTCGCGGATCCGATTGGCGGTAGCAGTCCGCACCTCGCCTTCGGTCATGCTCAGCCATTGGTGGAGCAGGTCGTGTAGCTCGTTGAGCTCGCCATGTAGCCCGGCCGGGCCAAAGGCCGGCGTGTTATGGCTGATAGTGACCGCTCGGCCCCGGCGCTTGGTTTGCAGCGCCTCGCCAATGTTGTCCACGATGTAGGGATAGATCACCGGCAGATCGCCCAGCACGAGGTAGGGCGCCTCGACCACGTCGAGCCCCCGCTCCTTGCCCGGTTGCCATTCGGCGGAACCATGTGTCCCGAAATGCACCAGCGCGTCGGCGGCGAACTCGTTGCGCAACCAGAGATAGGCCGCGAGATAGCTGTGCGAAGGGGGAGACTTCGTGTCGTGATACAGCGCCTTCTCGCGATCGTCCAGCCGCTCGCCTCGCGGCGGCTGGGGCATGATCACCTGCTTGCCAAGCTGAAGGCGTGGAATGACAAAGACGTTGCGTGCCGGTAAGAACAAGCTGGCATCTTCTGGCGATCCCCAACGCTCAAGGATCGGCTGGCGAACCCCCTCGGGCAGATTGTCGAACCAGGACTGGTAAGCCGCGAGCGACAACGGCGCGCCGCGGTCATCGATCAGCAGACCCTCAAGCGCATCGTCGCGATAGAAGGGGGCAAGCAAGCGGGCCAGCTCGTTGATCAGCTGTTGCTCGTCGAGCTGCTGCACGCCATAGCCGCGTTCGGCGTAGGCGGCGAGCAGCGTTTCGAGACTGCGTGGCACATTGAGAAACGACGCGCCAAGGTTTGTTTCGCCCGGTGGGTAGTTGTAGAACATGATCGCTGTTCGCACCTCTTGGGCTGGCAGCCGCTGCAAGTGCGCGAGCCGCAGCGCCTTGTCGACTACCGCCTGCAGTTGGCGGTCGATGGGCACGATGTCGCCATCGGCCTTGCTCGTTGCGGCAGCGAACAGCGGGTCGACGAGCCCGGCATACTCCGGTTGGGCGAGATAGAACGGGATGTCCTGGGCCTCCAACCCGACTGCATCGGCTTCCCAATCGGCCTGCTCGCCACCGCGATAGGGCATGGCCTGGAGAACCGGAATGCCGAGTCGTTCGAATTCCGCCTTGCGCCCCGAGCCGTTGAGCATGATCTGCATGTTGATCAGCACATCCGCACGGGGCGTGCCGGAAGTGCCGAGCAACGTGGTGATCTCATCGTTGCCCATCGCCGTGGTATAGAGCGGTACTGCCAGCGCACCGGCCGCTTCGATGCGCCGGACCGTGTCGTCGACGAAGCCTGTGAGCCCGGAGTCCATGTACGCCTTGTGGAAGAGAACGCCAATCACCGGTATTTCGGTGCGTAGCTCAACACCTTTCCACTTGAGGTAGTCGTCCAGGCTGGTGAAGATTCTCCCGTCCCCCTGGGGATGATAGATGCCTGCCTGCGGATGAATATCCGGAGACGGGCAGGGTGACGCTTTGCTAGTGAGATGAGCGTCGAGACGGCAGAAGAAACCGTTGAAGTTCGCTACGCCGCCGTTTGTGTAATAGAGGTCGAGCTCCTCGATCAGCGCGGGCGGCAGGCCGTTGCCGCGGCTGCCATCCCGGCGCAGCCAGATCCAGGGCGTCGCAAGGCCGTCGAGCGCCGACCCAAGCCCCATTTGCACTGCTCCCAGGGCAGCGCCGTAGGGCGCGTCGATTGCAATCAGGTCGAAGCTGTCGAGCTGTGCGAGGTTGGGATTGCCATCTACGCCGTCGATCATCCGATACTCGAGGCTAAAGCCTGCATCACGGGCGATGGGTTTCAGGCGCTCGAATTTGCCCGCCTGGACTGGCGCCGCCGCCACGAACAGCAAACGTTTGGCCTGCATGGTCTCGGCCTGGACCCGCATCGACAGGCTCAGCGCCAGGAGGCCGAAGACGAGCATCACTGTTGTTCTAGTGAGCAGTAGTAGGCCGCGCATCAGAACCCGGCCTCCACCGCCAGCCAACCGGTGCGACCCTGTTCGGCGTAGCCAAACAGTTCGGATTTGTCCTCCAGTCGCACGTCGCCGATGTTAAGCACGCCACCACGTAGCGTCAGGTTGTCTTGCAGTCTGTACCCGAGGCTTGCGTTGACGATGCTGTAGCTGGGTGCGCGCTCCTGCCCGTTCGAGCCTTCCAGGTACTGCTTGCCGATATACTCCCACTGCACCAGCGCGTTCCACCTCGCCATGGTCCATTCCAGCGAAGGCGTAGCTGTGAACTCTGGACGTCCGTTGAGCTTGGCTTCGGTCCGAGCGTCGCGCGGGTCCATCCAGTTGACCGTCGCGCCCAATGCAATGCCGTATCCCAACTCGCGGCGCCCGGTGAGCTCCAAGCCCTCGATTCGAGCTTGTTCGATGTTGTCGTACTGATAGATCGTGCGCGGCGGTATGCCGGGCTCGGTGCGCAGGCGCCGGTAATAGATCAGATCGTCGATCTCGTTGCGGTAGACGTTTGCGGTATAGGCGCCACGCTCGTCATGCCAATCGACGCCCAGCTCGAACGACCGACTGGTTTCCGGCTTGATATCGGCGTTTCCGAGAAACGTATGTGGGCCTTCGGCCCCAACGTAGTTCGGCGAGATCTGTTTGAGCGTCGGTGCGCGGAAGGCCTCGCCGTATCCTGCCTTGAACGTCAATTCTGGGGTGGCGCGCCAGACGAGCCATGCGCGGGGGCTGGTCTCGCGCCCGAAGATTTCGTGATCGTCGAGGCGCGCGCCCAGAGTCAATGCCCAATCCGTCGCCAATGCAATCTCATCCTGGATGAACACCGCTTGGTGTGTTGCGGAGTCCGAGCCGCCGATCAGGCCGGCGTTCTCCAAGCGTTCGTCCCGATGCTCTCCGCCTACGGTGAGGGCATGGTCTTCGCCGATGTGAACATTGAGGCTGCCGTCCCATACGTCATCACGGATCGACTGGGGGCGCGTTGGGGCCAGGTTTTGCGTACGCTTGTTGGTGACGTCGAATTCCGAACGGGTAAAGCGCAGTTGCGACTGCAGGTCGCCCCAGTCGGCGTTCCAGGCCATCGAGTTTTGGCGTCGCTCAAGCTCGTAGGTATCCAGGTAGATCGGACGAGTGTAATAGGCGTACTGCTGGTCACGATCACGGGTTTCATCGCTGCGAAGCAGGTCCAGCTTAAGCGTCTGTCCCTCAAACGGCCGGTAACTGATCGCAAGGCTTCCCGTCTGGCGATCCTGCCCCTCCATTTCCGACACTCGCCGATCCTGCTCCCAAGGTGTCGATTCGCGGCGCACCTCTTCGACGGCCACAGCGACATTCAACCTTTCGGCCAGTGGGCCTGACGCCCGCGCGGCCAAACGATGGCCATTGCCGGTGTCGCCTTCACCCACATCCCCACGCAGGGTTACCCCGCCGCTCCATTCGCGTTGGGCCTGGCGGGTAATGATATTGATCACCCCGCCAATCGCTTCGGAGCCGTAAAGGGCGGACATCGGGCCGCGGACTACCTCGATGCGCTCGATCTGCTCGATACCGACCCACCCGTACTGGTAGTCGGAGTGGCCAATCGTGTCATCGGTCGAGGAGATGCGTCGGCCATCGATCAGCACGAGCGTGTGGCGATCTTCGGCGCCGCGAATGCTCAAGGTCTTGCGACCTCCAACCTGGCGCCCATTGAGGGTGATGCCCGGTGTCCCACGGAGCGCCTCAAGCAGGTTGGTCGCACCTCGCGCGCGGATCTGCTCGGCGGTGATAACGGTCATCGCAGCTGGCGCGTCTGCCAATGAGACGGAGCTGCGGGTGGCCGTAACCACCATCGGATTGAGCTCGGTCGTCTCGGCGGCTGCCCCCGCTCCGGAAACCATGATGCATGCCATTGCCAGCGCGTGCCTGCGCATATTCACCCCCTAAGAAAGAATGAGATGGCTGGCTGGGGACTGTCCCTGGCTGGCTAGAACGTATCGGCTTAAGTGAAGTGACCGATGGTAATAAGAATTATTATCGAATGCAAATGATGCAAGGCTCGTCTTGCCGTCGATAACTGGGAATCTCATCCGGGCATGTTCGGGCGTTTGGCTGTGATGGCCGAGCGCGGGCGATTCGAACGGGCAAAGGGAGGATGACGATTGGTCGCAGGCCCGAGACGCGTGACGCTTTCGGTCAGTCCACGCACGAGGACTGTCTTGGATTTGTTTCTCTTACGGCCGAATTGCGAAAAGCCTATCGTCGTACGTAAAGTCAATTATCCGGCTGACCTTTACGCGCGTGATCGCCGGGTGTCTTGGGTTAAGTACGATGTTTCGCTCGAGCGGCAGAACGGCAGAAGGCACGATCAGTCCCAGATGGGAGGCGCGATTCAACCAGTCCGTGCCAAAGGACATGCTGGGCGTGTCGGCCGGCAATGCTGCCCAGCCCACCGGTAGTTCGCTTTCAGCGGGTTCAAAATACAGGTCAGGATCGTCTGGCAGTTCGAGTTCGGTAATTTTCATGGGAATCACCGGACGCTGGTTCTGATGCACAAACGTTTCTAGGCAGCAGATAGCGGGAGATAGTCCCAAGTAAACAGCTGCTACTTCGGCATCATTCCAGCGTCCACCCTCAATCGCAGCGCCCAGGCCGGACAGGTCTGCAGCACGTTTGGCTTTGGATATACGCCATGCGCGCATCAGACAACGCCGCCCCACTCAATCGCATGCAGGACCCGACGGATCTGCCGCGCGCCGAGCTCTGTCTCGCAAAGGGAGAGGGGCGTGTTTCCTCCTAGCGAATCGTTCGGTGTTGCCATCCAGCGGCTCGCGGCGTCCCTTTGCTCGAACACGTCCTCGGCCAGCACTGCGACCTGAGCCAATCGGTCAATTCGCTCCGATGCTACTGGATCAAGGGCATCGGTACTTCTCAGTCTGCGTTCCATTGTCGACGCCGACACGTTTGCGATGCCTGCGATCATCGGAATGGTTAGCCCGAACGCTGCCTTGGTTGCGAGGAGCCAGTAGGGCTCGAAGCCCGCGCGAATTCGCTCAAGCCGTTCGTACTCGGTGTTTTTCGACAGCTCGTGCGCCATGCTCCAGAAACTAGGCGTCTCCGGAGTGCTGGAGGACCGTTTGATCGATCGCTTCGCTGCGGTAGTCATTGCGAAACCCTCATATGACGTACTTTGATACGTCATATGATAGCACCTTTGGGCGCGCCATTTCGCTTCGCAAAGCAGTCTGGAAGCACATGCGTCGTGTTTCCTAGCGTGGAAGGGCGACTCGGGTTGACTGTCATCTGTTCCTGGCACCCTATATCCCAGCCTGAGTCATTGGCGTCGCAGATTCGTCCGCACAGGCAACGGTGTCTAGCTCATCGTCGGCCTTCACGACTCGACTGATGAAACGTCTCAGTTGCTCGCTGGGCTCGACGTCACGCCGGATCAGGTATGTGGTGATCATGGTCCTGTCGCCTGCCAACGGCCGGGTCGTCACATCTGGGTTGTTGAGTTCGGTGACGCGAGCAAGGCTCGAGAAGCCAAGGCCGTAACCCGCGGCGACGAGCGCCATCAGGAGGTCAAGGGTGGGCACACGGTCGGCAATCGTCATCTGCGTTTCGATCGGTTTGAGCACGGGTTGAAGTTGCTGCCAGAAGCCCTCGCAGACCTCCGGCTCACATAGCACAAGTGGATGCCGGGCTAGTTCGTCGACTGGAATTTGTCGGTGTGCAAGCAACTGGTGCCGAGCAGGTAGGACGACGACAAGCGGGTCCTGCCAGACAGGCTCGGACAGGAGCCCATCACCTTCGTTGGCGGAGGTCTGTGCAAATCCCACGTCAAAGAGGTCCTCGCGCAGGCCGTTGGCCTGTACCGAGGACGGCACCTCGCGAAGAAAGATCTCGACGTCCGGATCCTCCTCCCGGCATTGGGCCAACAGCGCAGCGAGACGGGACTGCGGTACGCCATCGGATAGTGCGACACGAAGCTTGCCGCGAAAACCCGCGGCAGCGCCCTTGACGCTGGCCTTGGCCTGTTCGACCACGGCGAAGATCCGGCGGGCTTCCTCAAGCAGTACGCTGCCTGCCCAGGTTAGGCGGGTTCGTCGGGTAGTGCGCTCGAAGAGCTGTACGCCAAGCCTGTATTCCAAGTCTTTGATGATGCGTGAAAGGGGTGACTGCTCGATATGCAATCGTGCGGCTGCCCGAGCGAAATGCAGTTCCTCGGCAACGACGACAAAGCAGCGAAGGTGACGAAGCTCCACGGCTACTACCTCTCAGCGATTAGTGATGCGATTCAGCCCGCTGTGCAGCAGCCCCATCGGGTTGGCGACGAAGGTTGAGCGTTTGCAGCAGGGCCCCGGCCAGCGCAACGGCGCCGGCACTGGCAGCCAGAGACCAGGTGGGCAGCTGCAGTAGAAGAACGAACCCACCTGCGGCGGCACCGATCGCACTGCCCAGGTACAGCGCGGACTCGTTGAGCGCGATGGCGAGATTGCCGTCGCCCTGTGCCTGGCGCGCCAGGATCAGTTCGTTGTTCTGCGGCACCTGCAGTGCCCAGCCCACGGCTCCCCACAGCACGATGGGTAGCATGGCGAGCCACGCACTGAACGTGGCAACCATGGGTAGCAGGAACAGCGATACGCCCAGGATAAGCATGATGGCCAGGACCAGCACCGGCCCCCTCACGCGATCCACGACCGGTCCGATCAGGAAGCTACCGAGTACGCCGCCGATCCCCCACGCCCAGAGGAAAGGGGTAACCGAGCGGACGCCGCCAAACTCGGGGTCGCGCAGCAGTGGTGCGATAAAGGTGTACATGCCGAGGCTGGCGATGGCAGCGAGCAGCGAAACGAGCAGGATGGTGACTACGTGCCCATCGGCGAGGATGGCGAGTTTCTCGCGAAGGGAGCTGGCTGGTGCGGCGGGCAGTGCCGGCAGCAGCAGTAGGAGCCCGACGAAGGCCAGAAGCCCGAGCAGCGTGACCAGCGAGAGCGCGGCCTGCCAACCCATGTGGTCGGCGATCATGAGGCTAAGCGGTACGCCCAGAACCACGCCGCTGGCCATTCCGCCCATGATGATCGCGATGGACTTGCCGCGTCGCTCGGCAGTCGAAAGGGCAGCCGATGCGCCGATGCCCATCGCCAGGTAAACGCCCGCGCCAATTCCAGCAACGGCGCGCCAGGCCAGCAGTGCATTGAAGTTGGTGGAAAGCGCGCTGGCCGCGTTTGCGATGACGAACAGGGCCAGTGCGGCAAGCAGGCCACTGCGCTGGCGGTCTGGTGGTGTCAGTGCCACGAAGATGGGCGAGCCTAGGCCATAGGCCAGGGTGAAGGCGGTAACCAGCTGCGCGGCTACGGCAACTGAAACCGTGAAGGCGTCTTCGATCAAGGGTATCAGCCCGGCCGTCACGTAGGACGCCATGCCGAGTGCGAAGGCGCCGAGCGCGATCAGGTAGATGGAAAGTGGATTGGTTGAGGGGGTGCTCATGACGGATGAGGGCTCCACGTCGTGACAGGGCAGTGCGGCCCGTCGGGCCACGCCCGAAGAGTTAAAGATCCAGTGTTACGTCAAGGTCCGTCAGCCAGGTGTTGAGTCCGACGGCGAGTTCCATGCCCATCCGGTCATACATGGGCGAGACGTCGCCCAGCGGCCGGTTAAGCGTTTCCTGGACGTGCATGGTGTCCAGCAGCGGTCGGACGGGGGCATCCTGGCTTTGCATGATCGCGGCCAGCGACTGGCGCAGCGCGTGTTCGTACGCTGGGTCCTGCGTAGAGGGGTAGGGGCTCTTGACGCGGTCGGTGATCGATGGCGGCAACAGGTCGCGTGTCGCTGCGCGCAGGATGCTCTTTTCGCGGCCATCGAAGGCCTTAAGCGACCATGGGATGTTGAAGGCATACTCGACCAGTTGGTGGTCGCAGAATGGAACCCGGACCTCCAGTCCGACCGCCATGCTCATGCGGTCCTTGCGATCGAGCAGCGTTTGCACGAAGCGAGTGAGGTTCAGGTAGCTGAGCTCTCGCATGCGCTGCTCGACCGGACTCTCGCCGACAAGCATGGGTGTTTCGGCAATCGCCTGGCGGTAGCTGTCGGCAAGGAATGCAGGCATGTCGAGCTGGCGCAGCAGCCCACGGTCGAACAGCGTCTTGCCGTCGAAGTACTTGCCGGTGACGGACGTCAGCCACGGAAAGGTATCTGCCTCGATTGCCTCGGGGTCATGGAACCACCGATAGCCGCCAAACACCTCGTCCGCGCTCTCGCCAGAAAGCGCCACGGTCGAATGCTTGCGCACCTCTTCGAACAGGCGATACAGCGACGGCCACATGTCGCCCCAATACGCCGGTGGAAGGTCCAGTGCGTGCACGACCTGTCGGCGCAGGGTCGGGTCGGCAAGCTCGGCACTGTCCAGGATGATCTCGCCATGCGTGCTATGGATTCGCGCAACCAGTTCGCGAACGAAGGGCGCATCCGGCGTTCCCCGAACCGCGTCGCCGGCGAAGCCCTGGCCGTGATCTCGAAAGTCCACCGAGAAGGAACGAATGTTCGGTTTGCCCGCCTCGAGTAGTTTCTTTGAAGCCAGCGCAGTGATCACGGACGAGTCCAGACCGCCTGATAGTAGGCTGCACAGGGGAACGTCCGCGACGATCTGACGCTCGACGATATCTTCCAGCAGATCACGCGTATGCCGGACGGTTTGCTCTAGCGAATCGGCGTGCTCGCGCGCCTCGAGGCGCCAGTATCGCCGCCGCGTCAGCCCTCGGCGATCGACTCGAACGACTTCGCCGGGCAGAACCTCGTACATGCCATGGAAGACGGCATGGCCGGGGGTTTTGACCATCTCCAGTATTTCTCGAAGACCGTCCGCACGGACGCGGCGTGGCACGCTCGGGTTGGCCAAGAGGGCCTTCGGCTCGGAACCGAAAATGACACCGTCCGCGGTGGGGTAGTAGTACAGGGGCTTGACGCCCATGCGGTCGCGGACGAGAAGCAGGCTTTCCTGACGTCGGTCCCAGATGGCAAAGGCATACATGCCGTTGAGACGGTCGACGAAGTTTTCCCCCCATTCGAGATACGCGCGAAGGACCACTTCGGTATCGCTGCGGTTTTCGAAACGATGCCCGCGCAACTGCAGTTCTGCACGCAGTTCGCGGAAGTTGTAGATCTCGCCGCTATAGGTAATGGCCGCTGCCTGTTTGCCATCCGCCTGGCGAGCCAACATCGGCTGCTTGCCGCCCTCCAGATCGATAATCGAAAGGCGGCGATGGCCGAGGCCGATTGGGCCGTCGATCCAGATTCCCTGCGCATCCGGGCCCCGACGGGCCATCGAGTCGGTCATGCGTTGCAGGGTGTTTTCTTGTGCCTGCATTTGCTGGCTGTAGGACAGCCATCCTGTAATTCCACACATAGTCGTCTCCTGATTAGCCAAGGCTTTCGAGGTCGCTGTCTTCGGCGAGCAGGACCCGGTCCAGGGCGCGGTTGTAGTGCGCGGGAACAGCGATTGCCTTGGCGCGTGTCTCAAGCGTGTTGAGCAGGCGCTGCAGTTCGATGGCGGTGTTCAGGTCGGCGAAGGGCAGGTCGGGCTCGCGTCGGCTTGCTATCCAGAGCACGGCGTCCCGGCACAAGCGCGAGAGCTTGTGGAGCGTTTCCAGACCCGGCTTGCTGGGCGCCTCACTTGTTTCGTGCAGCGTCAACGGCGTTCCGTCGCTATCGCGCATCCAGATCCTCAGGTGATCGTGGTCCCAGCAGGGCGTATCGAAGGTCAGCCGTGCGTGGATGACATGCGCCTGGTCATCCACGAACGACCAGTCGACGGTGCGCTGGCGTACGACATGGACGAAACTGCTGTAGCCGGTGACGGGGGCCTCGCCGAGCGTTGCGCCGACCATCACCGTGTCGAGCACGGCGGGGCCGGATATCGAGAAGTCCGATCGAACGCCGATCACCTCGTCGACTGACCACGGACCTTCGATGGGGCAAATCCAGTTCACGAGGTCTAGTGCATGGATCACTTCACTTGTAACGCCGCAGGTCGGGCGATAATCGTTGATACGGTCCTTGCCCCAGTTGAAGTGGGCCCGCACCAGGCGCCACCGATGTCGAGCGACCCACTCGCGAAGCGTCTGGCTCGCAGCCGAGTAGCGCTCGACCAGGTTGAGCGCGAAGCCATTGAGCGAAGCGAGGGCGGTGTCGATGGATCTAAGGTCGTCAGCCGGTGTGACCAGCGGTTTTTCGCAAATGACGAATCCGTGATAGCCGCGCAGTTGGCCAAGCACCGAGGCATGGCTCACGTCATTGACGCTGACCACGATCAGATCGGGTCCAAACGCCTCGAGCGCTTGCTCGATGGTCCCGATTCGCTCTAGCGTGCTCGGCCTTTCTCGGCGATCCAGATAGGCGATCGACATCCCGACACCGCATGTGCGACCGACGTATTCGAGTGCGTGCTGCCATCGCAGTCCGGCATAACCCAGGCCGATAATGAGCACCTTCATGTCGGCGTCTCCTGGCGGACCAGCAAGCGCTCGCCGCTGGGCTGGAAGCCTAGCGACGAGTAAAGCTGCGCCCCGTCTTCTGTGGTTTGCAGCACGACGGTGCGCACCTCGCGGTTGTCGAACCAACGCAGCAAAGTGGTCATGAGCTCGCGGGCTATGCCTCTGGCACGGAACTGCGGTGCTACCACGACCGACTGCACCCACCCTGACAACCCGTTCGGGTTCGCGGCGGTGGGGGCCCTCGCGTCGATGATGCCGGTCGCGCACCCAATCACCTGGCCGGAGTCGCGATGCTCGACGGCAAGCACACGGACATTGTCGTTCGCGCCGAGGATGCTGCTCAGCCAAGTCCGGTACGCCGCTCGCCAGCGAGCGCACGCTTCTGGCGTGCGGCTTGAGTAGCTGGCGTCGGTGCCGTCGAGCAGTACGCCGCGCAGCTCGATCAGCATCGGGATGTCGAGCGCGGTCGCGCTGCGCACGTTGAATAACGAATCGCCCATCACGCCACCTCCGTCTTGAAGGCACGCGAAGCCCTGGGGATGTCGAAGCGCGCGAATGTCTCGTCCAGCGCTGCGGCGAGCTGCGCGATCTGCGCTTCGCTGTGGTTGGGCGTGGCGTTGATGCGAAAGCGCTCGGTGCCCACGCGTACCGACGGATAGTTGATTGGCTGGAGGTACACGCGGTGGGTATGGAGCAGGCGCTGGGCGGCAGCCTTGCACCGTTCGGCCTCGCCAACGAGAACGGGCAACACGTGCGTCTGCGAGCAGGGCATGACCGGGATGTCGTACTGCTTGAGCCGTTCACGAAGAAGCGCGGTCTTGGCGTGCAGCTGGGTGCGTTCGTCGTCGTGAGCCTTGAGGTATTCGACGCTTGCAAGGCAGCCGGCCGTAACCGCCGGTGGCAGCGAAGTGGTGAAGATGAAGCCGGTTGCGAAGGAACGCACGGCATCGACGATGACCTGGCTCGAGGCGATGTACCCGCCAATGACCCCGATGGCCTTGGCCATCGTGCCCTGGATGATGTCGATCTCGCCGGCCAGTCCGAGCTGCGCGGCAATGCCGGCACCGCGCGGACCGTACATGCCCACCGCATGAACCTCGTCCAGGTACGTCAGCGCGTTGTGGCGCTTGGCAACCTCGACGATACGTTCGATTGGCGCGATGTCGCCGTCCATTGAGTAAATCGACTCGAACACCACGAGCTTTGGCTGCCCGAGTGGGTAGCCAGCCAGGATCTCATCGAGATGACGGGCATCGTTGTGCCTGAATACCTTGCGCTCGTTGGGTGTTGCCCGAATGCCATTGACGATCGAGGCGTGGTTCATGGCGTCGCTCGCCACCAAACAGTCTGGAATCTGGCGCAGCAGGCATTGCAGGGTCGCATCGTTCGAGCCGAAGCCGGTTGGAAAGACCAGCGCGGCCTCCTTGCCATGCCACTCGGCAAGGCTGGCTTCCAGGCGGGCATACAGCTCATGGGATCCGCCGATATTGCGCGAGCCGCCGGAGCCGGCGCCGTAGGTCTCGAGTGCGACGTGCATCTGCTGGCGCACCGCCGGGTGCTGGGACATTCCCAGGTAGTCGTTGCTGCACCAGACAACGACCGGCTCCCGGTCGCTGCCGTGGAGCTTGGCTAGTGGGTACTGGCCACAGATGCGGCTGAGCGTTGTGAACGTGCGGTACTGGTTGGAGGACTTCAATGACTCCAGCTGTTCGCGAAGCAATGATTGGTACATCCGTATCTCTCCTAGCGATCTGGCCGCCTTGCCCCTACGGACTGCTCTGCAATGGGGTTTTGCGCGACGAGGCGCTATTCTTAGTACCGATGCCAGGGGGTTACAATTTGACTAGTTATGCTGTTACTGGAGGTAATTGGATGAGCGCACCGCGAAGCTTCGAACGAAACCGCACCGAGCTTGCCGACTTCCTGCGCAGCCGCCGTGAACGCATTACGCCGGAGGAGGTTGGCCTGCCGTCGGGCGTCAGGCGCCGTACGCCGGGCCTTCGACGAGAGGAGGTGGCCGCGCTCGCTGGGGTGGGGTTGTCCTGGTACACCTGGCTGGAGCAGGGCAGGGATATCGGCGTATCGGCGACATTTCTCGAGAACCTGGCGCGCACGCTCAAGCTCGATGCGACAGAACGTCGCCATCTGTTCCTGCTGGCCCATCAGCGCTTGCCGCCAGAGCCGGGCAAGACGTGGTGCGTGGTTCCGCCCCTCGTGCACCGGCTGATGGCCGATCTGCCGTTGCGCCCGGCGTATGTGTTGAACCTGCGTTGGGACGTGCTGGCCTGGAATGCTGCGGCCGATCGGCTGTTTGGCTTCTCGAGCTTTCCGGCCGAGCGCCGCAACCTGCTCTGGCTGCTGTTTACCGCCCCCTCGATGCGCACCCTGTTCGATCCCTGGCAGGATCAGGCGCTGCAAATCCTGTCGAGCTTTCGCCGCGACTTCGTCCGCGCCCCGCAGGACCCGGATATCGGGAGCCTGGTCAGGGGCCTGGAAAAGGTCGATCCCGACTTCCGGACGTGGTGGCGGCAGCAGGACATCCACGGCCCCTGCCAGGGCATTCGTCATTTCCAGGTGGCCGATATCGGGCCCGTCGTATTCGACCATACCTCGCTGTCCATCGATGTGGATCGCGACCTGCGGCTTGTCTATTACGCGGCCAGGGAAGGGCAGGCGCAGAGTCGCTCGTTCGAGCAGTGGCTCCAGACCGAGCGCGAGCAGGCGGCACGCGATGCAGACGTTCTCAACTGATGGCGGGACCGCGTGAGCGACCGATCTGCCAAGGCACTTGGGCGGGATTGCGCGAGCGCGACTCATGTACTCGCTTCATTGGTACGGAGTCAAACTTAGGCTAGTAGATTCGCTGGATAAGCCAAGTTTCTAGAATACTTGCTCCGCGAGAGCATTTACTGAGTTAGGACTAGTTCGCTGCTTTAGTACGTTTTAGAAACATGCTCCGCATTGCAATATTGTAATGCAAGGAACATCTTTGCGTAAGGTTGGCACCTTTAAGCTATCTAGCATCAACTACCAAGAGGTGTTACCGATGAAAAATATTGCAGCTGTTTTTGCTGTTGTTATAGCCATCACTTCTTCCTTCGCAATGGCTGAAGTGGATCGAAATTCCACGATGCAGCATGACTATTCGACCGCCGAGGGCAGGCAGGCTCTAAAAGTCCTTCTTGAAAGCGGTGATGTTCTAAGTGTGTCTCCAATGGGTGGCAAGAGTGTTGTAGGCAGGTCAAGTGGTCGCGTGCAGCCATACGAAATCAAAATTCGTACTCCTGATGGACTCGTTCACTCAGTTGAGTTCCGTAGCGTGCCGGTTGGAATAAATAACGGTTAATGATTTAAAAAGTCGTTATAAGCCAGTCGCATGATCGTTGCGATTGGCTTATCACTTATTTTTAAAGTGGCCGATTTCTCTGCATAAGAGTGGCAGTAGTAAAGCCAAGCGCGTTGGTTTGGGTATAAGAAGTAGGTGTTCCGCTGCTGAATAACAGCGCCATCCTGCCAAGACCATAAACACTATCTTGGCAGGAGGCGGCTTGCTGGTTATACAGCCATACGCTCACATTCTTCAGCACAATTCATACAGGCTTTCGCGCATTCTTGGCAGTGATCCATCTGATGCTTGGCACACTCTTCACCGCAGGCCCGGCAAATTTTTGCACACAATGCACAAAACTCTTTAGCCAACTCGCTCTGGCGACTCATGAGTCTGGCTGCCAGAGCACACATGTCAGCACAATCCCTGTCGAGCTCAATGCAACGAGCCATCGCTTGTACGTTTTCTTCGCGTAAACAGGCAGATGCGCATGCTTCGCACACTAGTGCGCAGTTTGAACAAGCTTGAATGCAGCTATTGAACATTGTATTAGTCATGACTTCCTCCAAAGTTCGTATTTAAGCGTTCAGCCTTGAGCCGGCCCGAGGCATTCCTCAGGTAGCACATAAATCCGACACGTGTAGAGTTCGTCCGTTTCAATAGTTGAAATTACAATCTTGTAAGGTTGCTCATGAGTGCTATGCGGCTGATTTTGACATGTTATTTATTTAGACGGGGAAGCTCTATGTGAAAGCCCGTCACGCCGTCTACTGAGGTACACCAGATTCTGCCTTTATGGGCCTCAACGATGGATCTGGTGATTGCCAGGCCAAGGCCAGCGTTGCTTGGGCTACCCTCGCGTCGGGCAGGATCGACCCGGTAGAAGCGATAGAAAAGCTTGTCCAGGTGCTCGGGCTTGATCGTCCCTCCGGGATTCTCGACGCTGAGGGTGACCGTCCTTTCCGTCTCGTGAATGGTTACAGAAATAGTTTCCCCAACCGGGGTGTAACGCAGCGCGTTGGATAACAAATTGGAGACCGCTCTATCGAGCATCAATTTATCTCCAAGCACATTGCCTGCGCCTGAGACTGAGAGACGGATATCGCGTTCGTCGGCTAGTAAGTGATAGTACTCAAGCAGCTTAACAACGACATCAGCGAGTTCGGTAGGCGCTTGTTCGGGGATAATCAAGCCATTGTCGGATTTGGCCAAAAAGAGCATGTCGTCAATCATGCGTGACATACGCTTCAATTCCTCTAGATTGGAGTACAGATTCTCCTCATAAGCATCAATATCCCGCTTTTTGGTCAGCACTACCTCAGTGTGGGTCATGAGATTGCTGACAGGGGTTCGCAATTCATGAGCAATGTCCGCAGAGAAATTCGAGAGCCGGGCGAAGGCATCTTCTAGGCGACCCAACATCGCGTTGAAGGATAGAACCAGTTGCTGCAGCTCTAACGGTACTGGCTCAAGGGGTATTCGTTCCTGTAACGACCTAGCTGACATCGATGCGGCGAGATGGGTAACTTGCCTCAGCGGCCTGAGGCCACTTCGAACAACCACCCAGCCAAGCGCAGCACTAATCAGGGCGCTGATGATCAATCCAACGCCGAACCAACGCTGCAAAGTCTGAAAGAAATGCGCGTGGTTAGTGACATCGAGAATCAGCAGTGCTGTAAGCGGTTCGGGCTGGTCTGCTACCGAGATTCGGGCAGTCATCCCTCTATACAGGTGTCCGGCATATTTCCATTCCCACATGCTCTGCTGTTCTGCGTGCCTGAAGCTTTCCGGGACGTCGACTGCCTTGGGATCAGAAAAGAGCACTCTGCCATCTCCGCTCAAGATGGTCGCCGCTAAATCATGATGAGCACCGAGCAGGGCTCGCAACTGCGGTAGCTCCTCTGCAAGGTTCGCGCTGCTGCGTGCGTTATTGAGAATGTGTTTGGTCGATTCGAGCTTCTCAACCAGGGCCTGCCGATCTAACACTTCGAAGTGATGCTGGCTGAGCAAATTGAAGCTCAGCCCCGCTATGGTGAGAACTACAACCACCACAGACATGAACATGAGACTCATGCGGGCGGTCAGCGAAAGGTGGCGCAGGCTCACTCTGGTGCATCCATCATATAGCCCATGCCACGCACGGTATGGATCAGTTTGTGATCGAAGTCGTCGTCGACTTTTGCGCGCAGGCGGCGTACCGCGACCTCGATAACGTTGGTGTCGCTGTCGAAGTTCATATCCCATACCTGAGAGGCAATCAGGGA
This sequence comes from Stutzerimonas decontaminans, assembly GCF_000661915.1. NCBI lineage: Bacteria > Pseudomonadati > Pseudomonadota > Gammaproteobacteria > Pseudomonadales > Pseudomonadaceae > Stutzerimonas > Stutzerimonas decontaminans. The sequence goes on from NZ_CP007509.1 coordinate 2,002,384, forward strand.
CTTCGGAAGCACCTCGCCGCGCCGGCGCATCAACAACTCCAACAATGAAAATTCCTTCGCCGTCAGATCAATCCGCTTCCCAGCACGAACGGCGCGGCGCTTTAGCAGGTCCACTTCGAGATCTGAAATTTTCACGGTGGTTTGGGTGGGGGAGCCGCTGCCCCTGCGAAGCAACGTCCGAACCCTTGCCAGAAGTTCGGAGAACGCGAACGGCTTAATCAGGTAGTCGTCCGCGCCCAGCTCCAGGCCTTTGACGCGGTCTTCTACGCCATCACGTGCGGTCAAGAACAATACGGGTACGTCTTTCCCTGCTGCTCTGACCATGCGCAGCACCTCCCATCCCTCAAGCCCCGGCATCATCACGTCCAGGATCAAAAGGTCATAGACCTCACTCAGCGCGTATTGGAGCGCATCTGTACCAGTCATGACGCGGTCGACGGTAAATCCGGCCTCGGTAAGTCCTTGTTGCAGGTACGCCCCGGTTTTGGGTTCGTCTTCAGCTACCAGTAATTTCATGCGGGCAGATTCCGAGAGTCGATTGGCTCAGTTTGGAGGCAAACGAGGCCGCCAACTAGAAGCTTACGAAAATGTAACGTCCGGTTCAGCTCACTGACAGAAGGAGGCGCCTAGTGTTCGCATAGTCGAGATCTCTGCTCGAGCAAATACGAGCAGAAGATTGTGAGAGTACCAGCAGCGGAATTTTCCAGGCCTTCCACATTGCTCCCTTGGCCTAACGGCGCCTCACTGGCGCCTTTTTTTTGTTGATCTGGTCATGGCTGTTGAGCCTTACAGAAATGTAATCCCAGTGTAAGCCTGTCGGCAGCCTGGCCTGAATAACCTTAAGTCATTCCTTCGACGACTTGAATGAGGACCCCAACCAATGAAAATCAAGTTCGTTTCTTTTTTTTCCGCAATGGGTTTGATCTTCAGCGCTACTGCCGCAATGGCCGGCCCCGACCATGGCCATGCTTACGATTTCGGCCAGCCGGGTGATCCGCAGGCTGTAGACCGCACTATCGAGTTACGGATGGGCGATAACTTTTTCGATCTTGGGGCGATTGAAGTTAAAGCCGGTGAGACCATCCGTTTCGTACTGCATAACGACGGCGCCCTGCTACATGAATTCAATCTGGGCGACGCGGCGACTCATGCTGCACACCGGGAAGAAATGACTGCAATGTTCCAGACCGGCGCGCTTACCCCGACTGGTGCCCACGATATGAGCAATATTGGGCATGACATGGGCAATAAGAGTGCCGTTATGGAGCACGACGATCCGAATAGCGTGCTGATCGAGCCTGGGGCACGCGAAGAACTGATTTGGGCTTTCTCGAAAGCCACGGGGCTGGAGTTCGCCTGCAATATTCCAGGGCACTATCAAGCTGGAATGGTCGGCAAGGTGGAGATACGTTAATCCCCCCTTTGGTTGGGGTCACGTCCACCGGGAGGAGCGACTCATTCTGACCCAGCGGATCAAACAGTAACCAGTCACCCGAGGTCACTGCCGTGAATCACACCCATCTTCACCGCGCTACTGAACTGCCATTTTGGCAGAGCAAGACCGGCATAGCCCTGATCATGCTGGCCGTAATCGGAACCTTTCATACGGCACGTGAGCATCACCGTCATCTCTCCAAGGGCCGTCGTACCTGATCCGGTTGCTATAGCAATGATCCATTTGTTTGGCCACAACCATGGTGGCCATTCCATTTCCAGCGGTACCGGTGTCTCCAAGGACGAAGATAGGACATAGATCGCATGCACAGTTCTTCCTGCAACCACGACCGGCATCAGGCCAACCATTCGCACGATCAAAACGGCAAACAGTACGACCCGGTGTGTGGAATGGCGGTTAAGCCTGATAGTTCTTATCACGAGACCTACGAAGGGAAGACTTATCGCTTTTGCAGCGCAAGGTGTCAGGAGAAATTCCAGGCTGCCCCTCAGCGGTTCGCAAGCGGCCGGCCGCATGAGCAGCATCAAGATGTAGCTCAAGCGCCGTCCGGACCTAGCACCGAATACATCTGTCCGATGCATCCGGAGATTCGCCAGGCAGGACCAGGAAGCTGCCCAATCTGCGGTATGGCATTGGAGCCTGTCATTCCGGAACTAGACGAAGAAGAGAACCCGGAGCTTAAGGACTTCTCTCGGCGCTTCTGGTGGACCCTGCCGTTGACGGTGATCGTCACCGTGCTGGCCATGGGTGGGCATTCGCTGAACCTGTTCCACGGCACCACGCAGAACTGGGTCGAGCTCGTACTGACCACTCCGGTAGTGCTTTGGGCTGGCTGGCCATTCTTCGAGCGCTGCGTACGCTCGTTCGTGCTGCGCAGTCCGAACATGTGGACGCTGATCGGCCTCGGCACCGCCGCCGCCTACCTGTACAGCGTCGTTGCCACTCTGGCGCCAGGCGTGTTTCCTGCCGACTTTGTACAAGACGGGCGCATCGGCGTGTACTTCGAGGCGGCGGCGGTGATCATCTCACTGACTCTGCTCGGCCAGCTCCTCGAGCTGAAGGCACGCTCGCAGACCTCGGCGGCGATCAAGTCACTACTCGGCCTGGCGCCGAAGACCGCGCGACGCATCAATCCCGACGGTACAGAGGACGACATTCCGCTCACCCATGTTCATGCGGGCGATAGGCTACGCGTACGCCCTGGAGAGAAGGTGCCAGTCGACGGTCTGGTGCTGGAAGGCGAAAGCGCGGTGGACGAGTCAATGCTGACAGGCGAGCCGGTGCCGATCATGAAGCACGTCGGTGACAGTCTCATCGGTGCCACCCTTAACGCCCACGGCAGTCTGGTGATGCAGGCGCAGAAGGTCGGCAGCTCGACCATGCTTGCGCAGATCGTGCAGATGGTTGCCCAGGCGCAGCGCTCCAAAGCACCGATGCAGCGACTGGCTGATGTTATTGCTGGTTACTTTGTGATGGTGGTGATCGCTATCGCCATACTAACCTTCCTTGTCTGGGGGCTTTGGGGTCCGGAGCCGAGCTGGGTCTTCGGTTTGATCAACGCGGTGGCGGTGCTGATCATTGCCTGCCCGTGCGCCCTGGGCCTGGCCACGCCAATGTCGGTAATGGTCGCGACCGGCAAGGCGGCCGGCAGCGGCGTACTGTTCCGCGATGCGGGCGCCATCGAAAATTTGCGCAAGATTGACACGCTGATCGTCGACAAGACGGGCACCCTGACTGAAGGTCGCCCGGCCTTTCACAGTGTAGAGGCGGCGCCTGGTTTCACTCCGGATGAGGTGCTGCGCCTGGCAGCGAGCCTCGATCAGGGCAGCGAACATCCCCTGGCCCACGCCATCGTCGACCATGCCCGCGCGCACGGCCTGGCACTGAGCACGGCCGAGACATTCGAATCAGCCTCCGGCATCGGCGTACGTGGCCAGGTTGATGACCACCACCTGCAACTGGGCAACACCGCGCTGATGAATGATGCCGGCGTGGATGCCAGCTCCCTCAGTGCGCGGGCCGAACAGTTGCGCGGCGAAGGCGTGAGCATCATGTTCCTGGCGGTGGACGGCGTCCTGGCTGGTCTGCTGGCAGTGGCTGATCCGATCAAACCGACGTCGAAACTGGCGGTAGAGCGCCTGCAGGCAGACGGCGTGCGGGTGATCATGGCCACCGGTGATGGCCTGACTACTGCTCGCGCAGTGGCCCGCGAGCTAGGCATCGAAGAGGTGCACGGCGAGGTCAAACCACAGGACAAGGAACGCTTGGCCGCCGCCCTGCAACAAGAAGGGCACCGCGTGGCCATGGCCGGCGACGGCATCAACGACGCCCCAGCCCTGGCGCGCGCCGATATCGGCATTGCCATGGGCACCGGCACCGACGTGGCGATGAACAGCGCTCAAGTCACGCTGGTCAAGGGCGACCTGCTGGGCATCTTGCGCGCAAGGAGCCTGTCAGTGGCCACCGTGCGCAATATGCACCAGAACCTGACCTTTGCTTTTCTCTATAACGCTCTGGGCATCCCGCTGGCCGCAGGCCTGCTCTACCCGCTGACCGGCCTGCTGCTGTCGCCGATTATCGCCGCGCTGGCGATGAGCCTGAGTTCGGCCTCAGTGGTGTTTAACGCGTTGAGGCTGCGCAAGGTATCGATCGATTGAAACGCTTGACCTTGCCGCTCTGGCAAGGTTGAACATCTGCTCAACCATTACGGTGACTTCCCAGGAGATTCTCATGAGCACCATTGAACTGAACGTCGAAGGCATGAGCTGCGGCTCGTGCGTCAAGCATGTCACCGAGGCGCTCAACACTGTCGAGGGCGTCACCAAGGTGGATGTCGATTTGCAAGCCGCCAGGGTGCGGGTTAGCGGCCAGAGCGACAGCCAAGTGCTGATTGCTTCCCTGACTGATGCGGGATATCCCGCGCAGCTGGCCAGTCCGGCAGCCGGGACGAACAACATGAAAAAGACGGGTTGCGGTGGCAGCGGTGGCTGCGGCTGCAACTGAAAACGAGAGGCAAACAAGGTTCTTATATGTCTAGAAAACTGCGTATATCAGCCCTTGCGGCGCTGCTGGTAAGTGGGGCGATCCATGCCGCTGAACCCTTGATCATCGATGTACACCGAGACGCCAACTGTGGTTGCTGCAAGGACTGGATCTCCTATCTGGAGGACAACGGCTTTGCGGTCCGCGACCATGTTGAACGCAACATGCGTTCGGTGAAGCAAGACCTAGGAGTGGAGCCGCGTCTGGCGTCCTGTCACACCGGTGTGATCAACGGCAAGTTCGTTGAAGGCCACGTGCCGGTGGCGCAGATACTCGAATTGCGCAAGCGTTCCGACCTGCTAGGTATTGCCGTGCCCGGCATGCCGGCTGGATCGCCCGGTATGGAGCACGGTGATGCCAAACATGCCTACGAGGTAATCGGGCTTACCCGTTCAGGGCAGGATGAGGTCCTCGCCAAGTACCCGTAAATTCAGGCTCCGTGCCGCTGACCGGCTTTCCCAGGCGGGTGGCAGCAAAGAGAACGCGGGGGTGATCACTGGATGATCGCAGCGATCACCCCGTCCGGCTCGCTTGCTCAGGACAGTTTCCTGACTTGCGAGGCGGAATTATGTCCGGAGCCTTTCGTTAACTCTTGTTCCGCGAGATACCCATGTTCCGCCTTTTGCTGTGCCTGCTTTTACTGATCCCACTGCCGGTCAGTGCTGGGATTTTTGATCTGCCTCGCTCACAGCCGGCCCTGTTCAACGCCCCCCTGAATAACAGCCAGGACTTCCTGCCGGTGGATCTGGCCTTTGGCCTTGATCTGATAGAAGCCGACACCGACAGTATTCGCCTGCGGTTCATAAATGCCGATGGCTATTACCTCTACAAACATCGTTTCGCCTTCAACAGCGACCATCCGCAAGTAACAATCGGCACCCCGCAATGGCCTGCAGCCGAACCGAAAACCGATGAGTATTTCGGCGATGTCGAGGTGTTCTACGGCATTACGGACTTAGAACTACCGATTGATAACCCTCAGAACAGGCCGTTCACCCTGCAGGTGAGCTACCAGGGCTGCGCCGATCTGGGACTTTGCTACCCACCTGAAATGCGCACTTTTCAGATCGGTAACTCGCCCCCGGTATCGCCTGCGCAACCGGAGACGACCTTGGACTGGGGAAGTCTGGCACTGTTCTTTCTGGCCGGTTTGGGGCTGACTTTCACTCCCTGCGTGCTGCCGATGCTGCCCATCCTTTCCGGCGTAGTGCTGCGAGGACAACTCGGTGGGCTACGAGGTTTTCGCCTGTCGCTTGCCTACGTACTTCCCATGGCTGCCTGCTTCGCACTGCTCGGAGCGCTGATGGGCATGTTCGGAGCTGGCCTCAACCTGCAGGCGCGCCTGCAGTCACCGTGGCTACTGGTGCCCTTTGCGCTGTTCTTTTCGGTATTTGCCCTGGCCATGTTCGGGGTGTTCGAGTTGCGTATGCCGCGCTTTATTACCGAACGAATGGATCGCCTGGCCAGCCGAACCCGCGGGGGTTCAATGATAGGGGCCGCAACGCTAGGCGTGCTGTCAAGCCTGCTTGTATCACCCTGCGTGACAGCACCACTGGTCGGTGCGCTGCTGTACATCAGCGCCACCGGCGATGCCCTGGGCGGCGGGCTGAAGCTGTTTTCGCTGGGTCTGGGCATGGGGGCGCCGTTGGTGTTGTTCGCCACTGGTGGCGCCGCCTTGTTGCCCAAGTCCGGGACCTGGATGGTCGGCGTACGCAAGGTTTTCGGTCTGATGTTGCTGGGTGTCTCTGTATGGCTGCTGGAGCGTGTGTTACCAGCTCCCGTGACGCTGGCCTTGTGGGGCCTGTTGGCGGTTGGCACTGCGTTGTGGCTGGGCGCCCTGGAATTTATTCCTAAGCCCGGCAAGCAGAAGCTTGCCCAGTTGCTTGGTGTGGCCTTGCTGGTTTACGGCATCAGCAGTTGGGTGGGCGCTTTGCAAGGTCAAACCGACCCGCTGCGCCCACTGGGTCGCCTGGACGCCCAAGGCTTGCCTCAAATCGGCGCAACCGTCGGCTGGCAGACCCTGGACACCCCAGCAGCCCTGGATGCGGCACTGTTGTCAGCGAAAACTGCCGGCCAACCTTTGCTGCTGGACTGGTACGCCGACTGGTGCATCAGTTGCAAAGTAATCGAACGAGAAGTACTCGAAGTGTCCTCTGTGCGCGAACAGCTGGCTGATTACCGGCTGGTGCGCTTCGATATGACGCGTAGCGATGCCGAGCAACGCGCGCTGCTTGATCGCTACCAGCTGTTTGGCCCGCCGGCACTGCAATTGTTTGCCCCCAGTGGTGATGAGTGGCAGGACCTTCGCACGGTTGGTGAAACCGACGCCGAGAGTTTTCTGGAACGACTGCGTCAAGCCGACGACCGAATGTAAAGCATGCAACCTGGTCGCTCCCGGAAGTCGACGTCAGCTGGCAGATCGCAGCCCGCCGCAGCATGTACTTGCGGCGGCTGAAAGCTAAGACGTGGGCAGATGACTTGATCGTTTTTACCGATGCTCCACTTTCAAAATCCGTGACGGCTGAAGTCAGCCATTTGTTGAACAGCCACACCGGAACTTAACAGTCAGAAAAACTAGAACCTGACAGAACTGTAATGTTTCGCTAAGGCCTGTGACAGGATGCCGCGGTTAAGTTGGCGTCGTGCCTGAAGAACAAAGCACTCCGTTCAAACGGAAACCGAATTAACGGGTATTTCGAGGGGGATCGAACAATGCCCCTGTTTTCATGCGTTGCCGAGTACTCCGACTTGGCATGGCGCTTTACGCTTTTGAAGCCGAGGCCACAGCCTTCGTCGGCGAAAACGGCCAGACTGCGGCGCGTCTTGAGGGCGACTATGACATCTTGCTTACCAATCGGCTGATCCTCCAGCCAACTGCGGAAGCCAATTTCTACGGTAAGAATGATTCTGAAAGAGGAGTGGGCTCGGGCCTGGCGAATACCGAACTGGGTTTGCGCCTGCGCTACGAAATCGTTCGCGAGTTTGCGCCCTACATCGGGATTTCTTGGAGTCGCTCATACGGTAATACCGCAGACATGCTGCGCGACGAAGGAGAAGATGTTGAAGAGGCGCGCTTTGTCGCCGGCATTCGAATGTGGTTTTAGAGCCTGATATGAAAAAAACAATTACAACCCTGGTGGTAGCAGGCGCTGTCGGTAGTGCAGCAATATTAGCCGGAGCCTATTCCGGCTTGATCAACGTTGGTGCTGACGATCCTCATTACCCAGCCGTGCATGCGTTCCTTTCAATGGCGCGTGATCGCTCTATCGAAGCGCGGTCCAAGGACATTGAGATTCCCAATCTAGATGACGAGGCTCTCATTCGTGGCGGGGCCGGGAACTACAACGCCATGTGCGTTGGGTGCCATCTGGCGCCCGGTGTCGAACAAACAGAGCTGAGTCAGGCGCTGTATCCAGCCCCGCCTAACCTGGCCAAGATCGGCATTGACGCAGGCCCTGCATCCGCCTTCTGGGTCATTAAGCATGGAATCAAAGCAACAGGCATGCCGGCCTGGGGTAAGAGTATGGGCGACGAATATATCTGGGGCATGGTTGCCTTCATCAGCCAGTTGCCCAAGATCGACGCTACGCAATACCAAGCGCTCGTCGCTGCGAGTGGCGGTCACCAGCATGGTGGCGGTGAGAGCCAGACGCACAATCATGAAAGCTTGGATGGCAGCAATTCTGACCATCATGGCAATGCTGCCGCTGGAGGAGAGTCTGGACGTCGCGGTATAGCGGCTGCAGACCACCACGGCGGCTCAGCTCCAGAGGCCGATCACCATTCTTCGAGCAGTAACGGCGATGATCACCATGGTGGAAGTAACTCCAGCACGAAAGGCAGTAGCGCCAGCGACCATCATGCCGAGCCGGCGTCCAACGCTCACACTCATGCGGATGGCAAAGAGCACGTACATGACAGCTAAAAGCAACGGGGCACGTTTGGTGGTCAAGCAGTAGTTGAGCTTTTACCGCGACGAGCGTCTTGCTACACCGCCGTCATCGCGGGTTAGTTCGTGTGCTGGCCGCTCAGGTCAGCGAACTCAATAAGCGCAATGACCTCGTCGGGATCGCGTGACGCTTGAAGGAAAAACGGGCCGGGGCGAGAAAGTTGCTCGATACGTTTTTTCAGTTAGCCCTCTCTAGATCATTGATCAGGAACTTCATCTCAGAGATCTCTCGGCGCTGAGCCTCAATGATTTGATCTGCCAGCTTGCGAACGCGCGGGTCTGAAATCTGAGCGCGCTCACTTGTCATGATGGCTATGGAATGGTGAGGAATCATGGCCTTCATATAGTCCGTATCGTCGACAGTTGCCTGGCTACGAACAAGCCACAGGGCAATAGCAAAGGAAGCTGCTCCGCCGGCGAATATCGCTATGTTCATGGGCTTTTTCTTGTACATATTGAGCATGAAGGCGAGCATGACTATCGCCATGACAGCTCCCATTACTAACGCCATCCAAGCACGGGTCTCACTCCATAGAACATGCTCAAAAGCGTAAGTATTCAAATACATAACGCCGTACATGATGACGGTTGATGTGGCCACCATCGCAGCGAAACGCCAATAAGACATTTGCATATCAACTCCTCTTGGTGATGTGCTGCCACTGAACTGCGCTTACTAAAATCTGCGTATTTTTGCGCGATCATGCCGGGCAGCTGCGTTACGAATGCCGTCAGAGCCCAGATCTGAAATGAGCTGCGGTGTTACTTAGAAACGGACAAGCCGAGAGGCTATGAGGTTTCGACTATTTAAAAATCTTACAAAAATGTAATCTTCACCAAGCTTAACTCGTCCACAGTTTTGCTCTGTTTTGCCAGTCGAACTAAATGTGCCGCATGCCATCGAGGGTTGGTCTGAAAAAGGGAGCCGGCTCTGTTGATATACGCCGGTCCCGTTGCCTCGAGTTTTCCGGCGAAGAAAATGACCTTCGCCGACGCCGAGTATGCTGACAAGTGCAAGCAGACCCGCACGGATCGGTTCCTGATCGAGATGAATCAGGCTGAATCGTGGAGGGGTTTGATTGCCCCATTATCCCAAGGGTGAAGGTGATCGCTAGCCTATTCGCCGATGGTGATGCTTCGGGTTCATCTGATGCAGAACTGGTTTGGCTACAGCGACCCGGCGTACGAATTGGCTGCTGAGGTCCAGGCCTTCAGTCATCCGGCAGATCGCGGCCCGCCGCAGCATGTACAAGAAGCTGAGTAAGCGCAGCGCACTGCACAAAGCCAAGCGCAAGTGCGCGCTAGGTCGAGCACCCGTTACGGGTCAAATACCAGTTCGGTTATGTGAAGACGCGCTTCCGCAGCCTGGAGAAGAGCACGGCGCCATCCACACTGTTCGTCCTGTCGAACCCTGTGGATAGCGCGCCGATATCTAGTGACGAATGCGTGAGAGCTGCGTCTGTAATGTGGGAAGTGGTCGCTGCGAGGTTATCGCGGCGGTTAAAACGCAGAAATGAGCGGGCGACTTGATCCTTCTTATATCATGTCGCCGCTTTTAAACGGGAAGGACCGAAGTGGGCCGGAAATAAGGGATGGGGCATCCCTAGGGGCCATATGTCTATCTCCGACAATTCGTTCCGGCGACCCGGTACTCGAGGATATTCAGATCGCCATTGGAGTCCTCGTAAGTCATCTGGGCTGGCATCACTTCATTGCAGGTCATGTCAGTCCGCGTGGTACGAATAACTTTGGCAATGTCCAGCTTCATTCCATAGCGGTAATGGACTACTTCGGGACGGTTCTTTCCGATGGAAACGGCGTATTCCTGTATGGCCTTTTCGTTCGCGCGAATCATTTTTCCATAGACACGATCTGAATTGCCTTCCGCCATGGCAAACGAAGCTGCGGTCATAAATGATACTGCGGCCATGATTTTTAACGTGTTCATATCCGGCTCCTATTTAAAATGTTACCGGAATTATAAATATTACGAACTGTTAGTCGGATGACATCGAAATTACATAGACGTAATCAAGCGGATTACCTTTAGGTAATAGCCCTCCATAATAACAAGTACAGGCCATTCAATGGTTCTGAACCCTCGCTATTTGCGCATGACGGCTGGGGGATGTATTCCTTTTCCTATTGGCGCTTTCGTCAGCCGATGCCATTCGATGACGCTGGTGGCGACTACTTGGCACAAGATGACATCAGCGATCTTTGTCTAAGAAGCTGACATGAATGTAATGCTGAGGTCATCTACCCGACAGGCCTGATCTGCAATAAAGCCAAACAATAAATTATGAACTATTCGAGGCTCGATCATGAACGGGTCCATGCATTCCCCTTGTGCCGACATTTGCGTGCTTCGGAGCTAAACATGATGAATGTCTTGAACAAATACCGTGCCTGGTTGGCATACCTGTTTCCGCTCCCCGCTCAGGACTGGCGTGGTGCCGTAGCCGAAGTACGCGAAGACTCTAATTGTCGTTGCTGCAATCAAAGGGGCCGGCACAGCAGCAAGGGGATTCTATGAACTGGATCGTTCAGCCGCTGCCCTGTCGCAGTTGGGGGCTGCTAGCACCCGTCATCCTAGGCCTTGCTCTGAGCAGCGGCGCGCAGGCCTCGCCAGGGTCAGCCGAGCTCGGCGCCTCGTTGCCTCCGCTGCTAGACCTGCTCGAACGGCAGAGCCCAGAGCTGCGGGCCGTCGGGCATGAGAGGCAGGCTGCCTGGGAGCGGCCCGATGTAGCCGGTGCGCTCCCGGATCCGATGCTCACTTTCGAGGAAATGGGCATCGCCCGCGACGACCCGACCCTATCGCCCAGCGGCGTCGGCAGCACACGCTACGCGTTCCGTCAGACATTCCCTATTGGCGGCAAGCGAGGGCTTGCCCGCGAGATCGCAGAGGCGGGTGCCGAGCAGGCGGTGGCCCGGGAGCGCCTGAGTCGAGTCGAGCTCAGGAGTCTCGTCAAGCTTGCCTTCAACGAATATCAATACGCCCACGCGGCCATCCAGGTCACCGAGGAACTGCAGGCTCTGGTGGATGAGCTTGAGAGCATTGCCCAGGCTCGCTACCGAGTGGGGCTTGTGCCGCAACAGGACGTGATCAAGGCTCAGACAGAGCACACCAGTCTGCAGAGCGAGCTGTTGACTCTGGAGCGTGACCGGCGCGGCGCGGCGGCGCGGCTGAACGGCATCTTAGCTCGCCCAGCGAACTCGCCGCTGGCGGAGCCCGCCGGTTGGCCTGCTCTGCCTGCATCGGTGCCGACCTTGGCTGAGCTGCAGGCGCGTATCTTCGGTGGCAATCCTCAATTGGCTGAGCTCAGTGCACGAGTTCAAGAGGCCCAGCGTGCCGAGGCGCTTGCCAGCCGAAACTGGATTCCGGATATCACCGTCGGCACTGCCGTCGTCCAGACGGGCAACCGGGCCGAAGAGTTCGAGTTGATGGTGGAGATGAACATCCCGCTGTGGGGCAAACGCCGCAACGCAGAGCAGCGCGAGGCCGTTTCCTTGCGCTACGCCGCCGAGGCTCGACGCGAGGCAGTCAGCAGCCGTCTCGCGGGCAGCGTAGGTGAAGCGTGGTCGGCGTTGGAGACAGCCTTTCGACAGCACGAACTGACCGACAGAACGCTCCTGCCGCAGGCGGAGCTCACCTATCAATCGGCGCTCGCCAGCTATCAGACCGGCAACGTCGACTTCGCGACCTTGCTCGATGCCCAGCGACAGATTCGCCAGCTGCGGCTGTCGCTGCTCTCGCTGGCACTGGAGCAACGAGTGCAAGTGGTGGAATTGGAACGTCTTGTCGGAGCAGAACTATGAAACGCAGCATGATTTTCGGCGCAGGCACGCTTGCCCTCGTTGCGGCAATCGCCGGCTTCGGTGGCGGCTACATGGCAGCGCAGAAGACAAGTTCCTCGGAGGCGGCTGGCAGCACTGCCCCACAAGAGCGCAAGGTTCTCTACTACCGCAACCCCATGGGCCTGCCCGATACCTCGCCAGTGCCCAAGAAGGATCCGATGGGGATGGACTACATCCCGGTCTACGCCGACAAGGCGCATGCTGCCGCGCAGGGCGAGCGCAAGATCCGTTACTACCGCAATCCCATGGGTCTGCCGGACACCTCCCCGGTGCCGAAGAAGGACTCCATGGGTATGGACTACATCCCCGTTTATGAGGGTGATGAATCGGGTAACACCGTTGTCATCAGCCCTGAGAAGGTGCAGTTGCTGGGTGTACTGTCTTCGCCAGTCGAGCGCCGCGTGCTCACCCGTACAGTGCGCGCCGTCGGTACGGTGCAGGTCGACGAGCGTGGCCAATACACCTTGGCGCCCAAGTTCGAGGGCTGGATCGAAAGGCTCCACGTCAACACGACCGGTGAGCCGGTTCGCAAAGGCCAGCCACTTATGGAGGTCTACAGCCCCGAGCTGGTGTCGGCGCAGCAGGAGTTCCTGATCGCCAATGCCGGACGGCAAAGCCTTGCCGGTGGCAGCGCGGTCGCGCGGAAGGGGCTCGCCTCGCTCTCCGATTCTGCTCTAGAGCGGCTACGCAACTGGGATATCGGAGAAGCACAGCTTGAGCGGCTGCGCCGTACCGGCAAGGCCACTCGCACTCTGACGATCGCCGCGCCTGTGAGCGGCGTGGTGCTGGAGAAGCCCTCGGTGGAAGGTATGCGCTTTCAGCCAGGGGATATTCTTTATCGAATTGCTGACCTCGATACCGTCTGGCTCATCGCTGAGGTTTTCGAGCAGGATCTGGCGCTGGTTCGGCCTGGGCAGGAGGCGCAGCTCTCGGTCAGCGCCTATCCCGATAGGACCTTCCAGGGTGAGGTGATCTTCATCTATCCCGGCCTGTCGCCGGAGACTCGTACCGCCAAGGTTCGTATCGAGCTGCCCAATCCCGACGGCCTGCTCAAGCCGGCCATGTTCGGTACCGCCCACCTCGCAGCAGGTGAACAGGTGCCTGTGCTCGCCGTGCCCGACTCAGCGGTGATCGACAGCGGTACTCGTCGGATTGCACTGGTTGCCCTGGGCGAAGGTCGCTTTGAGCCGCGCGAACTGCGCACAGGCAGGCGTGCCGACGGCTACCTCGAAGTGCTGGAAGGGTTGAGGGAGGGCGAGTCAGTGGTCACACGCGCCAACTTCCTGATCGATGCCGAGAGCAACCTCAAGGCAGCGCTGAGCGGCATGAGCGCGAAGCCGGCTGCGCAGGCGGCTGCACAGGCGGCTCTGGCGACGGATACCCATGCTCATGGCGATACTGTCGCGCCAGGCGATGCCGACGCACATGATCGTCATGCTGGACACGACGCTCACAGTGATAGCGGCAGTTACGAAAAAAACGAGCGTACGCCGGATGTGGATGCGGGCTACGGTAGTCGCGCTGAGTCTGAGACTCACTCCGGTCATGTGATGCCGGACGGCAGCGGCCATTCCCATGGAGGGCATTGAGCATGCTTGCCAAAATCATTGAATGGTCGGTGCGCAACGTCTTCCTTGTTTTGCTCGCCACGCTGATCATTATCGGCGCCGGCATCTACGCGGTAATCAAAACCCCACTGGACGCACTGCCGGACCTGTCCGACGTGCAGGTGATTGTCTACACCGAATATCCTGGGCAGGCCCCGCAGGTGGTAGAGGATCAGGTGACCTATCCGCTAACCACAGCGCTGCTATCGGTGCCCAACTCCAAGGTGGTGCGAGGCTTCTCATTCTTCGGTGCCTCCTTCGTCTATGTGATCTTCGAGGACGGCACCGATATCTACTGGGCCCGCTCGCGGGTTTTGGAGTACCTCAACTTCGCTTCGAAGAGCCTGCCAGCCGGGGTGACACCCGCGTTAGGGCCAGATGCCACCGGTGTGGGCTGGGTCTACCAATACGCCCTGACCAGCACGCGTCATACCCTTGCTGAGCTGCGCACCCTGCAAGATTGGTTCGTACGCTATCAGCTCACCAAGGCCGAGGGCATATCCGAGATTGCAAGCATCGGCGGCTTTGTCCAGCAGTATCAGGTCACCGTTGACCCGCAAAAGCTGCAAGCCTACGACATCCCGTTGAGCCGGATATCTGAAGTCATCCGTACCAGCAATGCCGACGTCGGTGGCCGCATCGTAGAGATGAGCGAGACCGAGTACATGGTGCGCGGTCGCGGCTACCTGCGCGGTGCAGAGGACATCGAGAAACTGGTGCTGAAAGCTTCACGCGGAATTCCGGTTCTGCTGCGTGATGTAGCTCGCGTCGAACTCGGCCCGGACGAGCGACGTGGCGTCGTTGAGCTCGATGGAGAGGGGGAGGTGGTCGGCGGCATCGCCGTTGCCCGCTACGGCGAGAATGCTATGTCCGTGATCGACAATCTTGAGGCCAAAATAGAGGAGATCCGTCCCGGCCTGCCGGAAGGAGTGAATATCGAGACGGTGTACGACCGCTCGGATCTTATCCAGCGCGCTGTCGACAATCTCAAGTTCACCCTTCTTGAGGAGTCGATCATCGTTGCGCTGGTGTGCATTGTTTTTCTTCTGCACGTGCGCAGTGCGCTGGTGGCCATCCTCATGCTGCCGATTGGCATCCTGATGTCTTTCATCGTCATGCGTTGGCTTGGGCTCAACTCCAACATTATGAGTTTGGGCGGCATCGCGATCGCCATCGGCGCGATGGTGGACGCCGCTATTGTGATGATCGAGAACGCCCACAAGCACCTGGAGCGAGCGCCGCCGGAGAAGCCACGTGTTCAGATCATAATCGAGGCCTGTCGGGAGGTAGGCCCGGCGCTGTTCTTCTCGCTGCTGATCATCACCGTCTCCTTCCTGCCAGTGTTCACGCTGGAGTCGCAGGAGGGGAGGATGTTCTCGCCGCTGGCGTTCACCAAGACCTTCGCTATGGGTGCGGCGGCGCTGCTATCAGTGACCCTGGTGCCGGTGCTGATGCTGCTGTTCGTGCGTGGGCGGATAATCCCCGAGTACAAGAACCCGGTGAACCGCTTTCTGATCTGGGTCTACCGCCCGATCATCCAAGGTGTGCTGCGTTGGAAGGTAATCACCATCTTTGTGGCGCTGGTGGTTTTGGTCGTTAGCATTTTGCCGGCGCGGCAGCTCGGTAGCGAGTTCATGCCGCGACTCAACGAGGGCACGCTGCTGTATATGCCAGCCTCGCTTCCTGGCATGTCTATTACCAAGGCCGCTGAGCTCATGCAAACGCAGGACCGGATCATCAAGAGCTTCCCAGAGGTGGCCTCGGTGTTTGGCAAGGCGGGCCGCGCAGCCACGGCCACCGACCCGGCACCGGTGGAGATGTTCGAGACCGTGGTTAACCTCAAGCCGGAGAAAGAGTGGCGGCCAGGGATGACGGTGGACAAGCTCATCGCCGAGATGAACGAGGCGCTGAAATTTCCCGGCGTGGCCAACAGCTGGACTATGCCCATTCAAGGGCGCCTGGATATGCTCTCCACCGGCATCCGAACGCCCATTGGCATCAAGGTATTCGGCATGGATCTCGCGGGAATCGAGCGGCTGGCAACGCAGATTGAAGCAGTGGTGCAGGCGGTGCCCGGCACAACCAGCGCGTTTGCCGAGCGCATAACAGGCGGCTTCTACCTCGACATCACGCCTGATTACGACGCCCTGGCCCGCTACGGCCTTACGGTGGGAGAGGTGCAGGTGGTGATCGGCACCGCTCTCGGCGGAGAGCTTGTGACCACCACTGTCGAAGGGCGGGAACGGTTCGGCGTTAATGTGCGCTACCCGCGCGAGCTGCGCTCCGATCCGCAGCGGATTGCTACCGAGGTGCTAGTGCCAACGCCGAGCGGTGCACACATACCGCTCGGTCAGCTCACCGCGATCAGCATCAGTAAGGGTGCCCCAAGCATTCGTACCGAGAATGCGTTGCTATCGGCGTACATCTATGTGGACATTCGAGACCGGGATATCGGCAGCTACGTGCGCGAGGCGCAGCAGGCTGTACAGGAGCAGGTGAGCTTTCCGCCCGGTTACTACGTCACCTGGAGTGGCCAGTTCGAGTACATGGAAAGGGCTGCCGAGCGGCTGAAGATCGTGGTGCCGTTGACGCTGGTGGTGATCTTCCTGCTGTTGTACCTGAACTTCCGCCGGCTTACCGAGACGCTGATCGTCATGCTCTCAGTGCCATTTTCGTTGGTAGGCGGCGTTTGGCTGATGTGGGCGCTGGGCTACAACTTCTCTGTTGCAGTAGCGGTGGGCTTTATCGCACTGGCTGGCGTAGCCGCCGAGACCGGCGTGATCATGCTGATCTACCTCGACCACGCGCTCGATGAGCGCCGAGCCGAGCGGGAGGCTGCCGGTGAGAAGTTGACAGTGGATGACCTCTACCAGGCGGTGATGACTGGCGCGGTGGATCGAGTGCGGCCGAAGATAATGACTGTGGTTGCCATCATGGCCGGTCTGCTGCCGATCATGTGGGGCACCGGTACAGGATCGGAGGTAATGAGGCGCATCGCCGCGCCGATGGTGGGCGGGATGGTTTCTTCGACGATTCTTACGCTGATCGTCATTCCAGCGATCTACACGCTGGTGAAACAGCGTGGTCTGGCCCGTTCGGCTCGCTAAATGATGCAGCGGATTCGGGCACCTAGGTGCTCGAATTCGCCCGCCAGAGACCAGAAGGGAGAGCACTATTCGGCCATCGGCCCGGTCGTGTTCGACCATACCTCGTTGTCCATCGATGTGGATCGCGACCTGCGGCTGGTCTATTACGCCGCCAGGGAAGGGCAGGCGCAGAGTCGCGCGTTCGAGCAGTGGCTCCAGGCCGAGCGGGAGCAGGCGGCACGCGATGCCGACGTCCTCAACTGATGGCGGGACCGCGTGAGCGACCGATCTGCCAGGTGACATGGGCGCCCTGGACCCTTGCCGTCAGCCGTTGCCCCAGCCTGGGTTCGATCACGGGCCTCCAGGGCACCAGGCTGAATCCCAGGCCGTCGTCGAGCAGGGCATAGCGCCCGCTGGCCAGCTCGATGCGGCGACGATAGATGCCGCTGGCGGGCTTGCCGTCGACCAGCGGGCGGTGCTGCAGGCCCGTCCGGGCCTCGATGTCGCGGGCCGTGGCCGCCAGTTCCCGCTCGCGCAAGGTGGCCAGCAGGTTGCGGGCGAACAGCGTGCGTGCCCCTCGGCGCTCCGCCAGGCGTTGTTCCACCAGCCAGTCCGTGCGCCGATGCAGAGCGGCCCGGACCTCGGCCCCGAACCCCCGGTCACTGATGGCCTGGCCACCGGCAATCAGCTGCGTGTCCAGCCAGGTGGCCCCGTTGGCGCCGATCTGCCGTTCGATCGACAGCGGGCTGCGCACCGCGACCGACAGGCCGCCTGTGCGTCGGGCATCGTACTGTTGCCCCCGTTCGACCAGGTCGGCGGGGACGCGCCATGGACCCTCACCCGTTCGCTCGACGATACCCGCCCGACGCAAGGCTTCCAGCCGTCGCTCATGGGCGTTCAGCAGGCCCTGGGACTCACCGCTCAATCCATCCTCTCGAGCCAGGAGCGTCCGATGGTGCTCGCGGTGATAGAGCCCCTCTACCGCGAGCGAGACGACTCGTCGGTCCACCGCGCTCGGCGCTTGCGAGGCCCGCGCCTCGATCACGGCATCCGTTGGGTAGTCGGCCGGATCGGCACCGGCCGGTAGGCGCAGGTGATGGGCCTTGCCGTCGACGCCGTCGATCACCAGATAGACCCGGTCATGCGCCTCGCCGGCCAGGCCCTTGGCAGCCAGCCGGCCCACCACGACCTGATCGGAGCCGGGCTCGAGGATGCTGAGCTCTCGCTGCATGCCGGACATGGCGCGCTGCATCGTCCGCACGATGTCGCCCCGTTCGCCCATGGCACGCAGTGTCCGCTCGGCGCGATCGTCGATATGCCAGTGCCCGGGTCGCAGCTCCCGCGCCAGGCCAAGCCGCTGCAGATTCTGCAGCCGACCGATCAGCGGCTGGCGACGGGGATGCTGGGCGAGCCTTTGCAACCGTATCCCATCGGCCTGACGCTGACGCAGCAGCTCGCGGTCAAGGCCGGTCCATCGATCCTGCCCGACCTCGCGCTGCAGTCCCTGTCGGATCTCCCGTTCGGTACGCGGCCCCAGCCATTCGGTGGCCAGCTCGCAGGCCCGGTGGCGCATGCCCTGCGCGATATAGTCGCGTGCGATGATCAGGTCCCGCCCGGTTTCGTCCTTTCCACGCAGGACGACGTGGGTATGGGGGTTGTCGGTGTTCCAGTGGTCCACGGCCACCCAGTCCAGGCGCGTGCCCAGGTCGCCGGCCACGCGTTCCATCAGGTGCCGGGTGAAGGTGCGCAGCTCCTCCAGCGAGCCGGCGTCCTCTGGGGACACGATGAGGCGGAACTGGTGGCGATCCTCCCGGCCCCGGGCCTCGAATGCCTCGAGATCGGCGCGATCCGTCATCGGATCGTATGCCTGGCCGGGTTCGCCCTCGCGTCCGACGCCCTCGCGCTCGATGTAGCGAAGGTGCGTCGAGACCGACCGCCTGCCGGCCTGACGCAGGTTCACCAGCCGGGTCTTGATCGTCACCCGGCGACTGCGTGGCGAGCGGCCGGCGACGAATCGCGCGGCGACATGGCCGCGGCCGAGGCCGGCGCCGGGTCGGTACGCGCCTGGGCGCCGACGGCCACCGGCCTTGCCGGCCTGGCGCAGGACCTGCGTCACCAGTGATTGGCCGCGGTGTCCGGGTGGCCCCGCCTCGGGCTGAAACCGCTCCTCGAGCGACCGATCTCGCGTGTCATTCATGTTGCGCTCCCGTGTCGGCGCAGTAGCGCGTGGTGCACCCGGGCGTATCACGGGCGGCGCGCCTTTTGACATGATCCCGGCACGTATCGTGGCGCAGCCGTGCCGCTCCCACCCCCACGTGCAGACTGGCTCCAGGCGTCACTCGTGCCGCCTCCTTTTATCTTGCCCTCCGCTTTTCATGCCTCTCAGCTCCGCCATTCGCCACTAATCGGCAAACAAACGATGTGCCGTGCCCAGCACGGTATGCGTGCTGACGGGACCGAAATAGCGGCTGTCGAACGAGTCGTCATGGCGCGGGGAAAGCAGCAGGAGTTCGTCATCCACCAGAGGGCGGCATCCTCGCCACTGCGGCATGGGGCGGCCGCGGCGGTCGTATGCACGCGCCTCTACTGCCGTAGCGCCGTCCACCAGTAGACGCGAGCCGATCGCACAGGCGCGCTGTGGCGGCGCTGCGAAAACCGGCTTGAGCATCGGTATCTCAATCGGAAGGTATCCACGGCGAGATGCAAGCTGGGCCGCGTCGCTTGGCAGGCGTACCAGGACCAGGTCCCCGACCTTTGGCAGCGCGTCCGGGTCGATGCGGTACCAGCCGGGTGGCACGCTGTCCGAAGCGTTGTAGACGACCCTCACCGGTAGCTCGAACAGGCCCGACGACGCCACCCATGCAGTGCCCACGATCGCCAGCAGGAGGACTGCCTTGCGGTGCCTCATGCCTCGCGCTCCGGAAAACGCGCCTCGAGCAACTCGCGCAGCATCTGGGCCACCGTAATGCCTTCCTGAAACGCGGCCACCTTGATTCGAGCCCGCAGGTCGGGGGTGATGTCGAGCGTAAGGCGCGCCGTGTAAATGCTGCCCTTTGCAGGGAGCTGTACCGACGCTTGACGGATCCATGCCCGGGCCTGGGCATCGGCCATGGGCCGCGCGCCTATGTCGACGCGCTTCGCGCTCATGCCGCCCACCCGAGCAGTTCGTCGACCAGCGAGCTGATCTCACGGGCCGCTGCGCCGTCGGGGATGAGTTCGTGCACCAGGCGGCCGGCTGCCGCACTGTCGGCAAATACGATTCGCTGGCGCACTTCGGCGCGAAGCGCCGGTAGCGGCTGGTCGGCCAGTGCCTCCCTGGCCTCGCGCCCGATCACCGTGGTGCTGACACGCCTGTTGATTGCGAACGCCGCGCGCAGCGCGGGACGAAAGACCTGTGCCTCGCGGATCAGGTCGACCATCTCGGCGCTGGCCCAGAAGTCGAAGGGGCTGGGCTGGACCGGTACCAGTACCCGGTCGGCTGCCATCAACGTCGATCGGGCCAGGGCAGCGATGCGCGGTGGGCCGTCGATGATCAGGTGGTCGGCACGTCTGGCCAGCTCAGGCGCCTCCTGATGGAGTGTCTCGCGTGGCAGGCCCACCGCTCCGAACAGCCTCGCCAGGCCCTGCTGGGCACGCCGTTGCACCCAGTCCAGCGCAGAGCCTTGCGGGTCGGCATCGAGCAGGATTACGGTCTTGCCGCGTCGTGCCAGCTCGCCGGCGATATGGGTGGCCAGGGTGGTCTTGCCGACCCCGCCCTTCTGGTTGAGCAGGGCGAGGATCATGACCCGGCCTCCACGTGTGCGTGCCAACCGGCGCGGATGATCCGGGTAGCCTCGATCCCACAACAACAAGTTAGAGATTCTGTGTTAGTTAAGTTAAGGCACGCCGCAGGCCGCGCGTTTGCTGGTTTGCATCCAATTCGGTGCGCCTGATAGCACGATAGGCCTGCGCCTGATGGCACGAGTGTATTTGCGCCTGATAGCACGACGGGTTTCACAGCTTGTCCCCGGCTTATCCCCGTGCCGCCTACGGCACGGGCCTGAACGCCAGCAGCTCGGTGGAAGGGTCCATCCGCACGATGTCCAGCTGGTAGCCGGGCAGGGACTGGCGGGCGACCAGTGCACGAAGATCGAGGGCAAAGTCCGAGTAGCGGGCAGCACTGCCAGACTTTCGGTGCAGGTGCCTGAAGTCGAATTGCCAACCCTCCGGCTGGTGCCCGCCGTGCTTGCGCACGAGGCGATAGAGCCAGCGCTCGATCCCGCCGGTCAGCCGGAAATACGCCCGGTCGATGGTCAAGACGAGGGCGCGATCCAGCACGCCGGCATAGAACCAGTCCGGCAGGATCAACTCGATACCCAGGGGCTTGCCATCGGCATTGGCCAGCTCCTTCCACTCGTTGATCCATGAAAAGCGATGCAGCCGGCGTCCGGAGGTCTCGCGTATCGACGTCGCAACGCTCGTGGTCTGTAGCCGATCCAGGGCAGCCTTCAGCCGCAGATAGTCGCGCCGGGAGGTGCCACGCCCGATGAAGCGCAGGATCTCGTAGGGCGTCGCCCTGATCAGGCGGGACGTCGCAATTCCCGCATCGCGCGCCTCGACAATCTGGCTGGCGGCCCAGATCAGGATATCCGCATCCCATATCGTCGCGATGCCATGCTCGTGCGTGCCTTCCACGCGTACCGTCACGCTCCCGGAGCGAAAGTCGATCGGCACCGTGCGACGCGATTTGCCGAGCGAGAAGAAGGGGTGCGCCATCAGGTCCTGGGCATCGCGCGGGGCCATGTCGCCGGGCAGGGCACGAAACGGGGCTAGCGGCCGTTCCTGGGCAGGCGGCTCGGAACGTCCGCTCATCGGTATCGAGCGTCTCAACGTTCATGGCGCGCACCTCCGCAGTGATGCTGCAGATATTCGGGGTCGAAGGTGGTCTCGAAGCTGCGCACGTCGGCCCATGCCTGCAGATCGGCCAGGGCATACATGACGCGCCGGCCAAACTTGCGAAAGCGCGGCCCACCCCCGATGACACGCTGCTTTTCCAGGGTGCGTGGTGAAAGCCGAAGGAAGACCGCGGCCTCAGCATTGTTGAGGTAGGTCGGGTGATCCGGCGCCGAAGCCCTGGGCAATCTTGGCGCGACCGGTTGGCCAGGCAGGGTTTGCCGGTCATGGTCGGTAGAAGAGGGCGCAGCGTGGTGAGGTTGGAGGGACATGGGCAGGTCTCCTGTAAATGGAGGCCTACCCTGTGCCGATCAGCCCGTGCCGATCATGCCGGACTGGGTCTCGGACCAGACGGCAACGCGGCACAAAACCAATTGCAGCGTGCCTGGTCCGATTGCTGCGTCACAACGCCAACCGGGCAGACATGGTGATCGACGTTGCCCGCATGTCCTGCAAGCGGGTGCGACGCATGCACTTTTAACAGAAGCGAAATTGCGCATTTCAGTAGAACTGCAATTACTGAAATGCGTATACACACAAAGCCGCAAATGTGCGTTCGCGTACTGTGCTGCTAATAGTAAATACGCCTTTACGTTTTCGTCTTAATACGGGGCGGAAGTTGATTTACCGTGGCGTCTTCTGGTTATCCACTAGTGGCCGTGTTAGTTTGCCCGCGGTATATCGCCAGGCCAATTATGTTTTATGGCTTTGAAGAGGAAAATGATGAGCAAGATCGCCGAGTACAAACGCCTTGAAGCCCAACTTGCCGAGCAACTCGCGGCGCTGGACAAGCTCAAGACCGATGGCCAACTGAAACGGGAAATGGAGTTTGAAGACAAGCTCAAGGCCCTGATCAACGAGTACGGTTTCAATGCCCGCACCGTCCTCGATATCCTCGACCCGGCGTCGGCCGGGGATGTAGCGCCCGCCGGCCGCCGTCGCGCCCGTGAAATTAAGAGGTATACCAACCCGCACACCGGTGAGGTGGTCAAAACCAAGGGTGGTAACCATAGGGTCCTCAGCGCCTGGAAAAAACAGTACGGCGCCGAGGCGGTGAAGTCCTGGGTCGCCTGAACGAAAGTTTCCGCTAGTTTGCCAACAGTTGCTCCAGGCGCAGACCAACTTGCTTGGCCTGCGCTGCCATGTCGGCGATATACTCGATCAGCTTATCGAGTGTTATCAGTTCAGCCGCCGGCAATTGGTCCTTCATTCCAAGCAACTTGATGGTTGCCTCGTCCCGACGCTGTCGCGACGAGTACTCGATGTTGATTAGCTCATTGATCATCGCCTGCACCAGGACGGCCTCGTGGCCGCGGAAACGACTTTCGAGCAACTCGTCGAGCTTTTCCACGACAGCCATGACGTGCGCGACCGTATCGACCGCCCGCAGCAGATGGATCCTGATTTCATCCTGCATCGCCGGATGAAAGCGCATCCTGCCCAACGCGACGAGACGGGCGAATTCACTGGCGCCGTGGGCCAGGCTGTTCTGCGCCCGCAGCAGATCGAGCACATCGCTGCGCGGGATTGGCATGAAAAGCGTGCTCGGCAAGTGCAGGCAGACATCCCGCGACACCCGCTCGCTTTCCTGGCTGAGTTCCCGGACCTGCTGCTCGATCAGCTGTACGCGCTGCCAGTCCTCGTCGAGGGCGCTGCGCAGCAGGGGAAGCAGCAACTGGACCGCACCATGCACTTGCTCAAATTGGCAGCGCAACTGCTTGAACGGGGAGCGGGCTACCAGACCGCACAGGGCTTTCTCGGGCATGTCGCTGGCCTCGGTGATTGGCGATGGCGATGTATTGAAGGCCGTGGCGCATTGCAATTGGATGACACCGCCACCGGGTGTGCGAGGCGGCGGCGCTCAGGGGACAGGTTGCGGACCTCGTAAGCGTCCACAGGTGACCCGCTAGTTGGCGTGGAAAACGTGCACCTGCTCGAAGCCCGTTTCGATGGTGAACACGTCGCCGCCGTATTCCATGTCGCGCGCTATGGCCTGGTAGTCGATATACGGCGCGAGGTGCTCAGGGATATCGGTTGTTTGCTCGGTCACGTCCTGGGCGTAGTCAGCGAGGGAGGTATAGCAGCCGCAGTAGTTTTCTTCGATGGCAACGCGTGCTGGTTCCACCTCGCCAAAGTAGGCCAGCAGAGCGCCGGCTAGCTCGGGATGCGCTTCGATCAGGCAGGCAATCTCGTGTATGGCCTGGAGCGACTCGTATTCCCCCGGGCGGTAACCGTCGAAACCCTCATGGTCGTGAATCGCGTATTCCTCAGCGCCAGGGACCGGGGATGCTCGGAGCATCGACTCGATCTGCTTCTGAATCTCATGCAGGGGTTGGGTCGCCTCAACCCACACGCCGTGTAGATGCCCGGCATTGTAGGCAGCGAGATCGGCAAGGTAGATCCGGATGGGCTTGCTCATGCTTGCGCTCCTTGTCTGGAAGGTTCTGCGCGTTTCGCCGCGCATGAACCCCTGCCGACTAGGGCGACTAAGGCCGTCGTGAAAAAATCAGGAAAAATCGCGGAGGCTCCGCCCAGCGCAGCGGCCGGGTGGAAACCGTCTATTTATCTTGATTTTGAGGGGGCAAGAACCCCTGCCTTTGGCGTTTGAACTCTGCCCTCAATGCTCCCGCGTACGCCTTCACAGTTGCAGTCACCATTTGAGCGTCAACCGCCTTGCTCGGTCGCCGATGGGCTACTGCCGCACGGGCATGAGCAAACTGATCGCCGCCTGCGCCCGGGCGCTTTCGTGATAGCGAAATAGATAGTCGCCACCACTGCTAAGGATCCTCCCGCTGCCGCCTTCTGGCGTCGACACTTGAAGCACGGCTGTCATCAATCAAACACTCCCTGGATTTCATCGAGTGTGGGCATCGCGGCCGGCGTTACCGCGAACTCGCAATCCAACGCGCCCAGCACCCGCGCATAAGCCGCGATGCCAACCGACAAGTCGCCTCTCTCGACGGCGATAACCTTCTGGCGGGTGATGCCCGCCAAGGAGGCAAGCTTCGCCTGGGTCAGGCCGAGGTTCAGTCGACGCTGCCTGACCTGCTGGCCAAGGCGAGCTGTAATGAAGGCATGGTCCATGTCTTGTTTGCGTAACATACAAAGAGAGATGTAACGTATACGGAACAATTCAAAAGAGCAACTCATAACTCCTGCATGAACGTTGCGCGACGGCGTAGACCGACCGCAGGAGGCGCTCGGAGCCGCTGGGACCCTAGAGACAACACCTGCTTTTTGTGGCCCACGGGCTACAAAAATGGACAGGGCGGCGCACTTTGTGTCCCGCGGGCTACGCGTCAGCAACCTTCAAGAAATTGCACGACACCCTGTCTTTCGTTCTCGACCACGGGTAAGGCGGACTGTGAACGGCTGCCTAAACCTGGGAACTCGATTCAGATTCCGTCGCGCGATGCGCTACTGTCGAACTCGACGGATGACCCAAGCAAGGAGCGCATATGGGCAGGTTGGTATTGAGCAGGCGAGCCGATGAGCAGATAAGGCTGACGTTGAAGCCCGGGGCATCGATCGACGACTTTCTGGATGAGCTGGAGCAGGTCGGCATCTGGATTACCGTCGTCCAGACTGATGGAGGCCGGGCCCGCCTGGCCATCGAGGCGCCCGAGCAACTGCTGGTCCTGCGCGACGAGCTGATTCCGAGCCGCGAGTCGTTCGTGAAACTCACGGCTGGATTCGAGCGTTCCTAGATGCCTGCCAAAACCATCACCGCTGGGCTGACCATCGTCGTCTTCGGGCTGCTGGGCGGCAACGCCTGGTCCGACTCGCTGGCCTCATTCGGCCTGCGCACGAAGGATAAGAATCCCTGTCGCTTGACCGACGGCAGAGGCTTCGAGGCGCCGACCATCGTCCTGATGACAGGCGCCTACGACAAGCTGTCCAAGGATAAGGTCGCCGTGCTTAAAGTCATCGATACGGCCATCAACGCCGGCTGCGACATCGACGAGCCCGATGAGTTGGGCTTTTCGCCCTTGAACGCCGCGATCCTCTACAACGAGCCCGCTCTGGTCGAGCACTTCCTGCAGGCCGGCGCTGATCCCTACAGGAGGATCGTCAGCTCAAGGGCGAGCATCGACGGCCTGGATGCGTTCGAGTTCCTTCATTTGCTCATGAACAAGGTGCCCAACCAGGACCGTACTCCACTTCGCGCGGTTCTAGAACGGTACCAGTAGCGCGCCGCGCTGCGGGTCTGCAGAACGCTGATCGCGACCAACAAGCGTGATGGATCGCCGTGGCTGGCCGACCGGCTTAGTAGGTCGACCAGGCAATCGGCTCGATCAGATGAGGACCCTCGTTTCGCGGGTTGCCGACGTCTCGCCCCACCGGATGCCAGACGAAGGCATCGACAGCAATCGCATGGGCCTGAAGCAGTTCATCGGCGTCGCCGGGGCCGATGTCCGAAAGCCACGCACGCGCATCCAGTGCGTTGAGTACGACGGGGCGCCGGTCGTGAATGTCGAGCATTCCGCCTCGCGAGTCTGCCGTGATGATCCGGAAGCCGTCGTCTGCGCGGGGCTCGCTTGCTGCGGCAGAGAACTGACCGATCGCGGGAATGAACAGCGGTTCGTTGTCGCGCCGGCGAATGTAATAGGCTTGCTTGGTCTTCTGACCCTCTACCGAGCACCACTCATACCAGCCGTCGGCACATAGCAGCGCTCGGTTCGGCCAGACCTGCCGGAAGTACGCGCTATGCGCGACCTTCTCGCGGGTCGCATTGATGTCGCTGCGCACGGGGGCCTGCGCCCAGCTGGGCGTCCAGCCCCACCGTTCAGGGTTCCATACCAGACCCGCGCCAACACGCCTGAGCAGGTCCACACGCGAGTGCGGCGCGACGTTGTAGCGGCCAATCTCCTCGGTGGGCGCACGCCCGAACAGGGTTGCCTGGACCCCGAGCGATGCCAGGTACTTCTCGGCCGCACGATGCTGGGCCAGTCGTCCGCACATTGATCCTTCCTCCTGTCGCTTCTCGATTGACGCGTTTGGACTCGCTCAAAATATACTGTATGCATATACAGTTTTGTGATTTCTCCATGGACAGCGCCGATTCCACTCCCACTCGCTATGCGGAACTGCACTGCCTGAGCAACTTCTCGTTCCATCGCGGTGCATCCAGCGCGGCCGAGCTGTTCGAAAGGGCCCGTCAACTGAACTACGAGGCGCTTGCCATCACCGACGAGTGCAGCCTGGCCGGCATCGTGCGGGCATGGCAGGCGTCGAAGGCGACCGGCGTTCGCCTGATCGTCGGCACCGAGGTAAGGCTAGTTGATGGCGCTCGGCTGGTGCTGCTGGCTCAGGATCTGGTCGGCTATCAGCGGATCTGCGCGCTTATCACCCAGGCACGACGGCGTGCCAGGAAGGGCAGCTACGTGCTTTACCGCTCCGACTTCGACAGCGGGACCGAGGGGATGCTTGCGCTCTGGGTCCCGACCTCGGACAACGCTGACGAGCAAGGCAGGTGGCTGGAATCGAGCTTTGCCGACCGCTGTTGGATTGCGGTGGAGCTGCATCGTGAGTGCGACGATGAGCGCAAGCGGTCGGATCTCATCGCATTGGGTGAGCGGCTTGGGATGCCCCTCGTGGCCTCGGGCGATGTGCACATGCATGTGAGGGGACGACGGGCGCTGCAGGACACCGTGACCGCGATCCGGCATCACTGCGCGGTTGCCGACGCCGGTGCCTATCTGTTCCAGAACGGCGAACGCCACCTTCGTACGCTGCAGGCGCTGGCCGATCTCTATCCGCCAGGGTTGCTACACGAGTCGGTCCGGATCGCAGCGCGTTGCACCTTCGACCTGGGCCAGCTGCGCTACGAGTACCCGCACGAGGTCGTACCCCCAGGACGATCGGCCTCCGAATGGCTGAGGCAACTAACGTTCGAAGGGGCCAACTGGCGCTGGCCGGACGGGATCCCGGACAAGGCCCTGGCGCAACTCGAGGCGGAACTCGGACTGATCGAGGACCTGCAGTACGAGAGCTACTTCCTGACGGTCCAAGACATCGTCCGCTTCGCCCGAAGTAGGGCCATCCTGTGCCAGGGCAGGGGATCGGCTGCCAACTCGGCCGTGTGCTTTGCACTGGGCATCACCGAGCTGGACCCGACCCGTATGAGCATGCTGTTCGAGCGATTCATTTCCAAGGAGCGCAACGAGCCGCCGGATATCGACGTGGACTTCGAGCACGAGCGGCGCGAGGAGGTGATCCAGTACATCTTCGACCGCTACGGGCGCGAGCGGGCGGCCCTGACGGCGGTGGCCAGCACCTACCATTTCGCCGGCGCGATTCGGGACGTGGGCAAGGCCCTTGGCCTGCCACCCGAACACGTCGACGCGCTGGCCAGGTGCTGTAGTAGCTGGAGCGACCACATGCCATCGCCACAACGGCTTGCCGAAGCCGGATTCGATTCGCAGAACCCGACGCTGCACCGGGTGCTGGTGCTGACCTCGCAGCTGGTCGGCTTTCCGCGGCATCTGTCGCAGCATCCGGGTGGCTTCGTAATATCGGAGCATCCGCTGTCCACGCTCGTGCCGGTGGAAAACGCGGCCATGAAGGACCGGACCATCATCCAGTGGGACAAGGACGATATCGATGCGCTTGGGCTGATGAAGGTCGATGTCCTGGCATTGGGCATGCTGAGTGCGATCAGGCGCTGCCTGGACCTGCTGCGCACCAACGACAGGCGCGACCTGACGTTGGCCACCATCCCGGCCGAGGACCCGCAGACCTACGCGATGATCAGCCGTGCCGACACACTCGGCGTGTTCCAGATCGAGTCCCGGGCCCAGATGGCCATGCTGCCCAGGCTCAAGCCCAAGACCTTCTATGACCTGGTGATCGAGGTTGCCATCGTTCGGCCAGGGCCGATCGTCGGGCAGATGGTCCATCCCTACCTGCGCCGGCGCAATGGCGAGGAGGAGGTGAGCTACCCGAGCGAGGAGCTGCGCGAGGTCTTCGAGCGAACGCTGGGGGTGCCATTGTTCCAGGAGCAGGTCATGCGCCTGGCCATCGTCGCGGCCGGCTATACCGCCGGCGAGGCCGACCAGCTTCGCCGCTCGATGGCCGCCTGGAAACGCCACGGTGGGCTCGAGCCCCACCAGCAGCGGCTGAAACAGGGCATGCTCGAGCGCGGCTACGACGAGGCCTTCGCAGAACGCATCTTCGAGCAGATCAAAGGCTTTGGCAGCTATGGTTTTCCCGAATCTCACGCCGCGAGTTTTGCACTTCTGACCTATGCCAGCTGCTGGCTCAAATGCCACGAGCCGTCGGCGTACGCCTGTGCATTGATCAACAGCTGGCCCATGGGCTTCTATTCGCCCGACCAGGTGCTGCAGGATGCGCGCCGGCATGGCATCGAGGTGCGGCCCGTGGACATTACCCGCAGCGACTGGGACTGCACGCTCGAAGAACCTCAGCAAGCGTTACCGGCAATTCGCCTGGGGCTGCGGATGGTGCGCGGGCTCTCGGAGCCGGTCGGACGCCGCATCGAAGCCGAGCGCAACAGCGCCCCATTTCGCCACGTTGGCGACCTGTGCCTTCGCGCGGGGCTCGATACCAAGGCTCGCGAACTGCTGGCCGAGGCCAATGCACTCAGTGCGCTGGCAGGGCATCGGCATCAGGCACGCTGGGACATCGCCGGTGTCCAGGCACCGCTACCGCTGTTCGAATGCGCCGAGACGGACCGGCCGATCGCGCTGCCTGCACCCACGCTGGTCGAGGACATGCACGCCGACTATGCGCGCACCGGCACGACACTGGGCCCACACCCCCTGTCGCTGCTGCGCGCCACGCTGAGGTCGATGCGGGCTCGCAGCTCCAGGGACCTAGCCGAGTCGGTCCATGGCCAGTTCATTACCGTGATCGGCATCGTGACCGGCCGGCAGCGTCCGTCGACGGCGTCGGGTGTCACCTTCGTCACGCTGGAGGACGAGTACGGTATGGTCAACGTCGTGGTCTGGCGGGATCTGGCCGAGCGCTACCGGCCAGCGCTGATGCAGTCTCGGCTGCTGCAGGTCAAGGGCAAGCTCGAGGACCAGGCCGGTGTGAGGCACCTGATCGCCGGACACCTTCAGGACCGAAGCGATCTGCTCGATGGGCTGGATGTGCGCAGCCGCGATTTTCATTGACTCAATTGACCGTTCGGAAGGGAATCGGGACCTTGTGGTGGCGGTGATCCGGCTTATTCGAACCGAGAGTCAAGACGCGCCGCCCGTGTGATAAGCAGCAAAACGTCTTAAAAAGCGGTTGACACCAACAATTATGCACATTCCGGCCTGCAGGGGATCACTAGCTGCGAGAGAGTCCTTCGGCAAATGGACGAAACAGCGTAAGTGATTGATTTAAAAGAGCTATGAAAGGCTGCGCAAAATCTCGCCGATCCGTTTCCAGTCCGCACCAGGCGGGCGTTTGCGGCAAGAATCCAAGATATGTTCACAGCTTTATCCACAGCTTCTGTGGATAAGGAACTAAATCCTAGAGTCGGCGCGGCTTTGCGGCGGCCAGCTCGGTTAGCCGGCCAGCTTATTCCCGATTCGTTACCGTTTGCAGGGGGCTCCTGGCGTTCGTCTCCGTATCGCTGGTTTATGTTGGCAAAGAAAACTCAACGGCATCTGGCCAGCTCCACGGACCCGACAAAAGCGTTTCCATGTCCCATCACGCATGCGATTCGCTGGTTGCGCGCGTGCTCCCACGGCTGCGGTGGATAGGTCTTGCTCCAGGCGTCGAACAGCTGTCGATCCTGCTTGGACAGTCGCAGCTTGTAACGATCAGCCATGTAGAAATAGGTGCGCGCAATCATGCCGCGTATCGGTTGGCGCGGCATTGCCTTGCGAGCCTTGAAGTCGACGACCATCGAGCAAGCGCCGTATTGAGTCGGCTTGTGCGGCAGCCAGGCAAAGCTGTAGTTGCTCCGGTCACCATTGATCTCGCCGATACTGGGCACCAGGTTGTGCAGGTCGGCCTCGGCCCGGCGATAGGTTGCGTCCTTTTTCGCACAGTTGGCGCGACCACCGTTCTGCCAGCACTGGCGCTGATGGCCGATCACCCATGCGGGCACGATATGCTCCCACTCGATACGGGCTGCACGTTGCGGGTTCTTGCGCGGCACGTACCCGCAGCTTGCCAGGTCCACCCGGTTCCCCGAATAGCGACAGCCGCAATAGAACTCAACGGAATGGGAGGCATACAGCTTCCACGCTGCCTTCTTGGCTTCGGCGAAGGTCCGTGGCGCGGCGGCCTGGGCACTTGAGACGAGGAAAACCAGCAGAAGGGGGACAAGCAAACGAGCCATTAGTGAATACGGCACCTATCCATGTGTCTGTACGAATATACAGTATGGAAAGGCGCTCCGGCCACATCCGCATTACGCCTTTGATATCGAAGCCAAGTCTGGAGCGACTGCCGTTCGCCATTGGGCCGCGGTCCGGCGCATTCACGTCGCTGCGGGAAGCCGGGCCCATCCGAGGCGAGGACCTCCGCTAGGGTCTCAGCAAGGGGCTGGCGACTGAAAGGCTTTGCCAATACTCGATATCGGGACTCAGGTGAAAGCCGCGTCGTAAAACCGGTGGCGAGGAGGATGTGGATCTTCGGATAGAGGCGATGCACTTCGTCCGCCAGCCCAACCCCGTCAAGTCTGGCGCCACAGGCTGCACCTGTTCCTTGCCCTGGAATGGCTATGCGCCGGACGCAACGTCACGGATATCGCGCTGGATCTGGGCTACGCCTCGACGTCGGCGTCCACTTACATGTTCCGCCAGGAGATGGGCTGCCCACCCACGGCCTGGCGAAGGCGTGAAGGGGGCGCTAGCGGGGTAGCGACGGCAAGCGCAGAGGCCGACCTTGGTCAGAGCCCGAATACGTTGACGTAGAAGTCGCCGTCGTCGGTCTTTTCAACCGTGTAGGTGATAGGCGCCTCGTGGGTACCACCCGGACCGGAGACCTCCAGGTTTGCCGCGCATTCGAACGCGCCGGTCTTCTCGTTTTCGTCGGTGGTTCGGATCGCAATGACTTTCCATTTGATCAACTGTGCCGCTTCGGCCCCCATTTGCTTGGCAAATTCCCGATCGGCAATGCTCGAGACGAGATCTTTCGTCTCCTGGTCTCCACAGCCAGGGACACCCGAACCGCAGCCACTCAGAGTGGTGATCGCCGTTATCAATGAGGCAGACGCCAGCGTGTGCTTGAAAGCCATTTTTACCCCCTGTGAGTATGCGTACTCGTTCCTTGAAGCGTTTGGCTTAACGAACGGACGAAAGCGCAGCAAAGCAATCGTCGAAAGTCTGCTTGTCAGGAAACATGCTGCTTGGCATATCGATCGTGCCAGCCAGATGGTTCAGCCGGATGATCTTCTGTCCGAAAACATCGATCAGGCTGACGTCATGAATATCGCTCGTTCTGACTTCCAGAACCTTGGACGAGAAGATGCTGCCAGGAATCCTCACTCTGCCGTCGCCGATCGAAACACTGCGGCCCGTGGCAAACATGGCATAGACGAGCATGGCAAGTGCCACCAGGCTCATTCCCATGCCGAGAAAGCCCACAAGTTTGATGACCTGGTTTATATCCAGGCCCATGCTGTTGAACAGACGAATGAGAACTCTGGGTCCACTGGCATGGTGGGAACCGAGCGCGGCAAATGAACTCAGCAGGGCGAAAACGAGGGTAATCAAGAACATCTTGATCATGTTGGGGCGATAAGCGAACGTCTTGCGCGTCATGGTTCGGTTCTTCCTTGAAAGTGCGTCACGAGCGCGCCGCTCGTTCCGAATGACATTGATGATATCATGAGGCCATCATCTATCGCCAGGCGACCCCGACTTGGCCGCCAGTCACATGCATAGGGAAGCACCGGATGAACTCCGCCATGGTCAAGATGGTGTTCGCGATCTCCGTGACCGCAACTGCGACACAGGCCGCTCGTGGCTCCGAATATTCGCCAGCCTACGAGTCGTGTATGGAAGCCTCGGGCGGTGTCACCGTGCAGATGCTCGACTGCAACGCTGCCGAACATGCGCAGCAGGATGCCCGGCTCAATCACTTTTACGGCATCGCCAGGCGCCAGCTGGACCCATCGCAGCGCGACCTCCTGATTGCAGCCCAGCGCGCCTGGATTGTGTTTCGTGACAACGATTGCAATCTGATGGGCGGATTGACCGGAGGCACGATGGACAGCCTGAACGCTTCGGGCTGTTACCTGGAGCGGACACGCTCACGCGCCGACGACCTTCAATGGTTGGTCGAGAGCAACTGAGCGACCGCTTGGTACCGCGGCAGTCCGGTCGCTCAACAGACTCCTGGTACTCATCGTCGGCGCGCAGGAAGGTAACGGACGAGCAGCCCCACAGCCGAACGACACCACGCGGCTGACGTCGCGCGTCAGATAGCTTCCGGAGCCCCTTTGCGTTCGCTCACGCGAAAGGGTGGGCGGCGGAAGGCCTTATGCTCCAAGAGGGAGGACGCTCCCAGCCCCAGGGTCGCCCTGGCATGTCTGACAGCTATTTTTTCCGAGAGAGACCTTTAAGCTCATGGGCGCGGCATCGTGCCGGACGCTAGCCAACCAAAGTGGGCTCGGATTCTCTCGCGCCGTGCGAGTCCGCCACCACGTTAACGCAATCCCTCATGATTGGCGTGGAGTAGTACGGCTTCATGACGCATGCCTGGCTGGAAAAAACGGCCAGCCCCCTAGGGGAGCCGAACCATGTCGCCCGATCTCCCCACGGCCTGGTAGCCAATGACGCAAGCGCTGCAGCAATACCGCCGAGCCCTAACCCTGGCCCGTACCTACTACCCGAAGGCCTTTACCTACTTCGCGATCGCCTCTGCGATCCTGCTGGCGTTGGCGCTACTGAACGCCACCGTTCCGGTCCTGCTTCGCGAGGCAACCAACCGACTCGCCGCAGGCGATGCCATGAGCGTTATCCTGGTCACGGCGGCAGCCTATGCACTGTGCTGGACCGGCGCGCAGGTGCTGGAGTGGACCAAGAACATCCTCTCGGCCGCGGTGCTGGTGCGCTGCGATGCAGCGTTCTACCGCGCGTTCTTCGATCACCTGCTCAAGGTGCCACAGGCCGAGCTGCGCAAGCTCGACCAAGGCGTGCTGGTCGCCGATGCGCAGCGTTCCAAGGGTGCCTTCAGTGCGCTGACCAGCACGCTGTTCTGGATCGTGCTGCCCACACTGATCGAGCTGCTGTTCGTATTCGCGGTGCTCGCCACGTTGATCAGCGTCGCTTTCGCTGCGTTCTTCATTTCAGCCATCGTCGGGCTGGTTGGGCTTTCCGTGCTGCTGTCACGCAAGGCCAAGGGCATCCACCAGCGCATCATGGAATCGAACAACGGGGTGATGTCGCATTTCACCGAGCGGATGCGCCTGGTCGAGGAGATCAAGCTCAACAATGCCCAGCCGCTGGAGCAGCAGCGCTTCGGCACAAAGGTGGGCGGCTTCATCGACAGCGTCACCGTGGGCAACCTGCGCATCGGCCTGCTCATGCTGCTGCAGGTCACCCTCGTTGGTGCGTTGCTCCTGGCCTCGACGCTCTACGTCGTCGGTGAGGTCGCGAAGGGCACCTACACCGTCGGTGACTTCGTCATGATCAACGGCTACGTCATGCAGCTCACGATGCGCCTGGCGCTGCTGGCGAGCGTACTGATCGAACTGCGCAACCAACTGGTCCTGCTGGGCAGGGGCTTTCATTACCTGGACCTGGAAGCCGAGCCCCAAGGTCATAGGACCCCCGACATCGACGCCGAAGTCCTATTCGAGCTTGTGGGGGTGACCTATCGCGCCGAAGGCCGGACGATCCTCAGCAAGGTCGACCTGCAGATACGCCAGGGCCATACCTATGCGATCACCGGCCCTTCGGGCGCCGGCAAGACGACGCTGCTGCGCCTGCTGGTTGGACTGATCAAGCCGGAGGAGGGCACGGTCAGGGCGTTCGGCACGGACACAAGAAGCCTAGATCGCACTGCGTTGCTCGACGCCGTCTCGGTCGTTACCCAGCACCCGCTTCTCATCGCCGGCAGCGTGGCTGAAAACGTCCGCTACGGCGCGAAGGGAAACCTGAGCGACGACCGGCTCGACAGCCTACTCGGCCAGCTCGGACTCGACGCCCATGCCAGCGACACCCCGACCACGGACAGACACGTGGGGTTCGATGCCGCGGCCGTGTCGGGCGGCGAGAAGCAGCGCATCGCGATCGCCCGGGCGTTGGCGCGGGGAACACCGACGATCCTCCTGGACGAGCCCACCTCGGCCCTGGATGTCGAGAGCGAGGAGCGCACCATCGATGTGCTCAAGGCCAACGCCAGGACGCTGGTGCTGATCACCCATCGCCCGTCGGTCGCCGCCAAGGCCGACTACGTCATTCACCTTGACGGCGACGGGACGGTGCGCATGAGTGCGCGGCCAAACTCGGCAAAAGCCCCGCAGCCGCAAACGCTACGGCAGTCGCAGGTTTCGGGCGCTAGGCTTGGACGTCGATAAGCACAAAGGCCGCCCTGAGTAGGGCGGCCTGGCGTTGCACTTAGAACTTGACCACAGCCCCGTCTGCCGGGATGTCCACGCGGTCTTGAATACCCTGCTCGACGACGTAGGCTTTGAGCTCCTGGCGGGTTTGACTCATATGATTAATAGCGTTTAGGTGGGTCGCCACGATGCGGGCGTTGGGCACAGCCTGCGCTGCATGGGCGAGATCTTCCTTGCCCATGATGATGGCGCCCTCGTAACCGTTTACCAAGGCATAGCCGGCGTTAACGACGACTACTTCCGGCTTGTACCGCGCCAGCGCCTGGTCGACTTCGTCACGCCAAATGGTGTCGCCGATCAGGTACATGGTCTTCTGGCCCGGGGCCTGGAACACAACACCCATCGCTTCCCCGAGAAGAGCAGCAAGTTGTGCATTGGCGTACATCGTGTCGGTGCCGTGCTGCCCACCAGTCTTGCTCAGCGTGACCCCGCCGAACTCGGTCCCATCTTCAAGGATGCGGACATCCTTGAAGCCTTGATCGCGGATGATCTTGGCATCCGACTCATTCTGTACGAATAGCGGCAGATCCTTGGGCAGCAGCTTCTGGGCAGCATCGTCCCAATGGTCGAGGTGGGTGTGTGTGACGATGATTGCGTCCACCCCAGCGAGGATCTCCTGGGTCGACATCGGCAGTTCGACCAGCGGGTTGCGCAGCTCGCTGCGATAGGTGCCTTCGAACCCAGGGTAAGCGCCTTTTTTCGCGAGCATCGGGTCCACGAGGAACGTGGTATCGGCGTAGCTGATCTTTACCGTGGCATTGCGGATCTGCTGCATCTGCACGGCGGCACCAGCCGAGGCGGACGAACTGGTATTGGTGCCATTGGCCCAGCTGGTGCCAGCGGTAAGGCCGAGCGCGAGAAACAGGGACATTGCGAGCGTGCGTTGAAACAGCATGGGGCGACTCCAAAGGTGCTGTGGAAGGAGTACGCATTGTGGGCACCGGGCCTTGGGGGCGAAATCGGCCTGAAAGACAATCAACGATAGATTCAGGCCAAGCTGCATGGCAAATCCGCTGCGCTCAAGGTGTAGCGCCTGGCTCCATGCCGAAGCGGCGTCGATAGGCGCCGGGCGTCAGCCCGACGACACGGGTGAACACTTTCCTGAATGCGCCCGGGTCGGCGTAACCGACCTCCCACGCGACCCGCTCGATGGGCAGGCGGCCTGTCTGCAGCAACTCCCGGGCGCGGGCGACGCGTAGCCGCTGGCAATAGTCGGTGGTGGTCATACCGGTGGCCTTGCGGAAACGGCGCAGAAAGGTCCGTTCCTCAAGGCGCGCACGTCGAGCGAGCTCGGCCAGTGCAACGTCTTCGGCGGCGGTCTCCTGCAACCAGTGCTGAACGGCGAGAATGGCGCTGTCGCCGTGGTTCAACCGCGGCGCGAAGGCGCTGTAGTAGCGTTGCTGACGGCCCGGTGGGTCGATGACCAGCATCTGCGCGGTATCGATCATGGCCTTTGCGCCCAGGTAGCGGTCGACGAGCCGCAGCCCCAGATCGGTCCAGGCCATAAGCCCACCGGCGGTGATGATGTCATCGGCGACGATGATGAGCTGGTCGGCATCCAGGTGGACATTGGGGAAGCGGGCCATGAATTGCTCGACATAGAGCCAGTGGGTAGTTGCCGTGCGTCCGGCAAGTAACCCTGTCTCGCCAAGCAGAAAGGCGCCTGCGCAGATCGATGCCAGCCTGACGCCGGCCTCATGCTGTTGGCAGAGCCAGTCGCGATAGGGGCGAGCGGCCTCGGTCGAAATCGGCTCTTCCAGGCTGGGCGGGAGGATCAGTACGCTGGGTGTGCAGCAGGCATCGGGGTGCGAGTCGTGGACCCGTTTGGCGGGCTGGCCGGTTTCGCCGATTTGCCAATGGCTGATGCGCAGTGGAGGTCGATCCGGGTCGTCCGCCGCGCCATTGAACCGCGCGGCGATGCCGAACAGATCGGTCAGGCCGAATACCGTCGCCATCTGCACGCCGGGGTAGAGCACAATCCCCAGTTCGATTTGTGGTTGATTCGGCATGTGTCGATAGCACCCTCGAAGTTGTCGGTCGCACCCCTTAGCAGTGCTGCGAGGATGACCAATGATGTCCCCGTCATTTCCTACAGCATCTTCGCAGGAGCTAAGCATGAGCAAGCGTGCAGTGGTCGTAATCGACCTGCAGAACGAATACCTACCAACGGGCAAGTTGCCGCTTAGCGGCATCGAGGGCGCAGTTGCCAACGCGGCAGAAGTAATCGCCGACGCGCGCGCCAAAGGCATCCCGGTCATCCACGTCCGTCACGAGTTCGCTCACGGCGAAATGCCGGTGTTCGTCCCCGGCAGCGATGGTGTGCAGATCCAAACCGCCGTAGCGTCCCAGGCGGGTGAGTCGGTGGTGGTGAAGAACTATCCGAACTCCTTCCGCGACACCAATCTCAAGCAGTTGCTGGACGAGCGGGGCATAGAGGAGTTGGTCGTGGTCGGTGCCATGAGCCACATGTGTGTTGACGCCGGTGTGCGCGCGGCGGCCGATATGGGCTATCCGGTCACCGTCATCCATGACGCCTGTGCCACCCTCGACCTGGAGTTTGGCGGCGTTAAGGTGCCCGCAGCGCAGGTGCACGCCGCGATGATGGCTGCTCTGGGCTTTGCCTATGCGAAGCTGGAATCGACCGCAGCGTATCTTGCGGGCTGATTTTTCTTGCTGAAAGAACGATCCAGCCTGTGTGATTGCGCGGGCTGGATTGCTGGTACATCGAGGCCAAGCGACAGTCCGTCCGCAGAAGACCGCTGAGCGCTACCAGGCGCACGCAGGCGTCTGCCGCCTTGATCGACCTGTTCTCCGATGGCGAGCTGTTGTAAGGCGATACTCGCTGGCCACCTACACCGCTGAGGTATGCCCATGTCCTCGCTGAATGTCTGCGTTGTCGCCTTCGAAGGCGTGAGCATGTTCCATCTCTCCGTGCCGGCGATGGTTCTGGGTGCAGGGGATGAATGGCCGGACAGTGCGCGCTATCAAGTGTCCTACTGTGCGGCGCAGCCGGGCAAGGTGCGGTGCGATCAGGGCCTGACGATCGACGTGCCGGACGGGATGACGCCCATGGCACGCGCCGACATCGTCATTGTCCCTGCCTGGAATGATCCCGAGGTTGCCGCGCCAGCGGAGCTGATCGATGGTCTGCGTCAGGCTCATGCGCGCGGTGCGCTGATCGTCGGCCTGTGTCTCGGCGCGTTTGTACTGGGCGATGCCGGGCTGCTCGATGGGCGGGAAGCAACCACCCACTGGGTGGCGCGCGAGGTGTTTGCCCGGCGCTTCCCCAATAGCCATTTCCGGCCTGACGTGCTCTACGTGGCGGACGACAACGTCATCACGTCGGCCGGAACGGTGGCGGCCATCGACTGCTGCCTACACTTGCTGCGTCAGCGCCACGGTGCGGATGTGGCCAATCGGATCGCGCGACTGCTGGTCACCCCTCCGCATCGCCAGGGCGGACAGGCGCAGTACATCGAGCAGCCGGTGCCGCAACTGCCGAGCGAGAGCCGGTTACCTGAGGTGCTGACTTGGGCGCGGCAAAACCTGCATGAGGCGTTGTCGCTGGATGCCCTCGCCGAGGTCGCCCATATGAGCCGGCGAACCTTTACCCGGCGGTTCCGCGAAGCAACCGGTACCACCTTTATCAAGTGGCTGAATGCCGAGCGTGTGGCAAGGGCCCAGCAGTTGCTGGAAACGACGGAGATGCCCATCGATTGCGTCGCCTCGCAGGTCGGCTTTGGCACCACCCTGTCGCTGCGTCAGCAGTTCGCGGCCCAGCTGAGCACAACGCCTTCCGAGTATCGGCGTAATTTCCATGCGGTTTGTGGTTGAGCGCAGGGTAGCGACAAATCTACGGGAAGGTGTCGATTGCCGAGGGGCCCGTACGACTAGTTCTGCCATCGCAACGTATTCGCAGCGTTGAAAGCCACATGCTGCTGCCAATGCCCTGGTCGCAGCTCCAGGCGGATGCCTGGGCACCGGCTCGGTGGCGTCCAGACAATCAACATGGAGGCCGAAAATGAACAGCAAAAACACCATCTGCCTGTGGTACGACGGCACTGCGCTCGAGGCGGCTACCTTCTATGCCGAGACCTTTCCGGACAGTGCCGTGGGCGCTGTGCATCGTGCGCCAGGCGACTATCCCTCGGGCAAGCAGGGCGATGTCCTTACGGTCGAGTTCAGGGTGATGGGGATTCCTTGCCTCGGGCTAAACGGGGGCCCTGCCTTCAAGCATTCCGAGGCGTTCTCGTTCCAGGTTGCCACCGACGACCAGGCCGAGACGGACCGCTTGTGGAGCGCGATCGTCGATAACGGCGGCCAGGAAAGCGAATGCGGCTGGTGCAAGGACAGGTGGGGCCTGTCATGGCAAATCACGCCACGCGTTCTGACGGCGGCCTATACCAGCCCTGATCGGGCAGCGGCCAAGCGCGCGTTCGACGCCATGATGGGCATGCGCAAGATCGACATCGCTACGATCGAGGCGGCATTGAGGGGCTAATCGGGCTGGCGATAAAAAAAGGCGAAGCTAAATCGGCGCTCTAGGCACCTGATGCCCCGAGGCGGCAGCGAGCCGACGCTTCAGTGCCCCTCCTGGTCGCCAATGAACTTGCTCAGAAACTGCCGCGTGCGTTCGTGCTGCGGTGCGCTGAGCAGCTGCCTGGCGTCACCCTGTTCGACGATCACCCCGTCGTCGATGAAGATCGCCCTGTCGGCCACATCGCGGGCAAAGCTCATCTCGTGCGTGACGATGACCATCGTGCGCTTCTCTTCAGCGAGGCTGCGGATGGTGGCGAGCACCTCGCCGACCAATTCCGGATCGAGCGCCGAGGTCGGCTCGTCGAACAGGATCACGTCCGGCTGCATGGCCAGCGCGCGGGCAATCGCCACGCGCTGTTGCTGGCCACCGGAGAGGCGCCTGGGATAGGCATCTTCCTTACCCTCCAGGCCCACCTTGGCCAGCAGTGCCCGGCCGCGCTCGATGGCCTCGCGGCGTGGCTCCTTCTTCACCTGCACCGGGCCTTCGATGACATTCTCGAGGGCGGTTCGATGTGGGAACAGGTTGAAGTTCTGGAACACAAAACCGACGTGCTGGCGCAGCTCGCGGATCAGCCCCTGCTGCGCCTTGAGCGGCCGGTCGGCGTCGATGTGGATCTCGCCCACGTTGATCTGCCCGCCGCCAGGTTGCTCCAGCAGGTTGAGGCAGCGCAGCAGCGTCGTCTTCCCGGATCCACTGGGGCCGATGATCGCCAGCACCTCGCCGGGGGCGATATCCAGGTCGATGCCCTTGAGCACCGCCTGGCCGTTGAAGGATTTGCTCAGATTGCGCACGGTGATCATCAGGCGTCCTGCTCGTGGCGGTTGACCCGATGTTCCACGCGACCCTGGAAGTACGCCAGCACGCTGGCCAGCAACCAGTAGATCAGCGCAGCGGCCAGGTACATGGTGAAGATCTCGAAGGTGCGCGCGGTGATCAGCTGCGCCTGGCGGAACAGCTCCGGCACCTGGATGGTGGCAGCCAGGGCGGTGTCCTTGACCAGCGAGATGAAACTGTTCCCCAACGGGGGCAGGGCGGTGCGTGCGGCCTGCGGCAGGATGGCCCGGTACAGGGTCTGCGCACGGCCCATGCCGATGCTGGCTGCCGCCTCCCACTGGCCACGGTCGATGGAGGCGATGGCGGCGCGCAGGAT
The DNA here is from genome assembly GCF_000661915.1 of Stutzerimonas decontaminans. Classification (NCBI taxonomy): domain Bacteria; kingdom Pseudomonadati; phylum Pseudomonadota; class Gammaproteobacteria; order Pseudomonadales; family Pseudomonadaceae; genus Stutzerimonas; species Stutzerimonas decontaminans. Next base: position 2,043,535 of record NZ_CP007509.1, read on the forward strand.
CTCGGCGGTGTAGGCCGCCATGTTCAGCGAGAAACCGATCAGCGCCGCCGGCAGCGGGTCGAGCTGGATGCCCAGTTGCGGCAGGCCGTAATAGATCATGAACAGCTGCACCAGCAGCGGCGTGCCGCGGAAGAACGACACGTAGACCCGCGCCAGCCATTGCAGCGGCCAAAACGCATACAGCCGCAACAGCGCCAGCCCGAAGCCCAGCAGCAGGCCAAAGAACATCCCACCCAGGCTCAGCACCACGGTCCACCACGCACCCTTGAGCAGGAAGGGCAGGGAGTCCAGGACCAGCTGCAGGCTGCCTTCGATCATTGCGTGACGTCAGCCCCGAACCACTTCTCCGATAGCTCCTTGAGCGTGCCGTCGGCGCGCAGCTTGGCTATGGCTTCGTTAATGGCCGCTAGCAGCTGTGGGTTGCCCTTGCGCAGGGCAACGCCGGACTCCTGGCGGGAGAAGGCTTCACCGGCCACCGCCAGGCGATCGCCGGTTTTCTCGACCATCTCGAAGGCGGCCAGACGGTCGACCAGAATCACGTCGATGCGGCCGACGGCGAGGTCCTGGAACTTGGTCGGGTCGTCGTCGTAGGTGCGGATATCGGCCTGTGGCACGTTCTCCTTCAGCCACTGTTCGTAGTTGGTACCCAGACCCACACCGACCTTCTTGCCGGCGAGGTCGGCCGGACGCTTGATGCTGTCCGCATCGTCCTTGCGGGTGAGCGCCTGGATGCCGGAGACGGTGTAGGGCGTGGAGAAGTCGTACTTCTGCTTGCGCTCCTCGGAAATGGTCACCTGGTTGATCACCACGTCCAGGCGCCCCGATTCCAGGGCGGCGAGGATGCCGTCCCACTTGGTCGGCTGGAACTCGGCCTTGACCCCCAGCTCCTCTGCCAGGGCATTGGCGAAGTCCACCTCGAAGCCGGTCAGCTCACCGCTTTCATCCTGGTAGTTGAAGGGCGGGTAGGTGCCCTCCAGGCCCACCTCTAAAACCCCGTCGGCCTTGACCTCATCCAGCAGATCGGCCGCGTACACCGGCATGAACAGGCTTCCGAGCAGCAGGCTCAGAGTGCCGAGCAGGAAATGGCGACGCAGGATCGCAAACGTCATGGCAGGCCTCCAGGGGAACGGAAAGGTCACACAACTCTAACGATGAACATTTATTCGAGAAAATAATTAGAAGGCATCAGAACCAACGCCCAGGGAATATGGCGTTATGCATTCAGTGCCCATGGATAATAGGCGAACAATGCCGGGGCACCACCGGTGTGCAGGAACAGCAGCGGACCCCGGCCGGGAAAGGCACCCCGAGCAATGCCGTCGAGCAGGCCGGCAAAGGCCTTGCCGGTGTACACCGGATCGAGCAGCACGCCTTCCTGTTCGGCCAGCAGTCGGATCGCGGCCAGGGTGCCGGCATTCGGTTCACCATAGCGCGGGGCGAAATACCGGTCCCACAGCTCAACCTGCAGCCCCGCCGGCACCTCGGCGCCAAGTAGGTCGGCGGTGCGCTGCAGTAGCCCCTCGACCTTGGGCCGCTGTGCCGCCTCGGGCCGCGACACGGTGACCCCGACTACCCGGCTCCCCGGCCGGGCATGTTCCAGCGCCAGGGCCAGGCCACTGTGGGTTCCGGCGCTGCCGGACGCGAGAACCACGGCCGCAAAGTCCTCGCCGGTGCCGTGCATCTGCTCGGCCAGCTCCAGCCCGGCGCGCACATAGCCCAACGCACCAAGCGCGTTGGAGCCACCGATGGGCACCACGTAGGGCTTGCGCCCCGCACAGCGCAGACGCTCGGCCGCCGCCTGCAGCAACTCGTCGGCACTGTCCAGGTTGGCGACCAATTCAGTCTGGCAGCCGAACAGATCAAGCAGCAGGCGGTTGCCATTGCCCAGGTAATTGCCCTCGTCGGTACCCAGCGGATTCTCCAGCAGGGCCAAGCAGCCAAGACCCAGCCTGGCCGCCAATGCCGCAGTCTGACGCACATGGTTGGACTGAATCGCACCGGCCGTGACCAGCACATCGGCGCGCTGAGCCTGGGCCTCGGCACCGAGGTATTCGAGCTTGCGCGCCTTGTTGCCACCGAGGGCCAGCGGGGTGAGGTCGTCGCGCTTGATCCAGATATCCCGACCCAGGTGACGTGACAGACGCGGTAGATGTTCCAAGGGCGTGAGGGCGGTAATCAACTCAAGGCGCGGGAAGCGGGCGAGGGCATCGGTGAGCATCGGGCAGGCTACTGAACAGAGATGAATCATCACTGTAGAAGGCAATTCAAACGTACACCACGTCCATACCGAAGAGGCCCCCCACACCAACCCCGGGGGCAGTTAAAACAACCCAAGGGCAGTCGCCATCGCCACGGCCGCCGCAATGTTGCGAGCACAGAGCTTGCACATGGCGTTCTCCTGGTGGAAGCGAACGGTGCGCGGCCGCAAGCCCAGTATCAAGGCAATCTCCTCCTGCCCCTTGCCGCGCGACGCCCAGAGCAGGCACTCGCGCTCACGCCGAGTCAGCGATCGAGGTCGACAGCCCGCCATCAACTTCCCGACCCGCAGGTGCAGCGTCGTAGCAACGCCAGATAGCAACAACGCATCGCGAATACAGATGTCCCGTCCGTGACCACCGTCCACCGCCTGGCTAATGCTGAGCAACGCGAGCTGCTCGCCGCGCACATGAACGGGGATCGAGGCGCCCCGACACACGTCGATGCCATGCCGCCTGGCACAGGCCAGGAACGCCGCATCAGGCGAACAGCACGAAGTCCGCGGACCTACGTCCCGCCAGAGAAAGGGCAGGGGACAACTCCGCGCATAACGCACAAACGGATCGACGCACTGATAGCCATGCGTGCGATACAGCTGCTGCCAGCAGGCGTGATGGTTCGAGACGAGCAGCGGAGATGCACCCAGCACGATGCTATCCACCCGAACGAAGGCGTACTGCGCTATGCCCAGGCCCGAAAAGAGCCTGTCCAACACAACCCGCAGATCATCCAGCGAATCCGCCTCACATAGCTCATGCAGGGCACGCCGGATCAGCTCCAGTTCCACCGCAAGTCTCCGACAGCAATCACGCAAGGCAAAACGCCAAGACGAATACGATCAGCCTCGCCAATGCGACAAGAAGCCAAAAGGCACCCAGGCGTAACAGCGCCACAACGCAAACAGCGCGACGGGCCAACACCGAGCGCCAGAAGATCAGAGCGGGCCGCCCAGAGGCGGACGGCCCTTCGGCTCAGGCTTGCGCCGATTGCGCCCCGAATGCCCGTCGATACAGCACGACCATCTCGTCGAGCAGTTCCTGGGCCGCATAGCCCAGCAGTCGTGCACGCAGATCGAGGGACTGCACGCCGCCGTCCTCTGTCAGCTGAAGCAAAAGCCCCCGGATCATCTCGACCCGCATCTCCGCCTCGGCCAAGGGACCGGAAGACGAAACGGCAGACGAACAACGCAAGGGGGCAATGGAAGGAAAGGCCAGGAGATTGGAAGGCAACTCAGTCATGGCCCACCTCGCAGCGCGAAGTGAAAACACAACAGCCAGACAAAGACGAAACGACAGGGTGGGGCGCGGGCGTAAAAAGGAGGTAGTGCATTCTACTTGTGCTCCTTCGTGGGGTTAAGGAACCGCACGCCACTCGCTACCACACGAATGGAGGCGGACCGTGCAAGGGTGGTAGACCGACCCACGAAGGAAGGCCGGCCAGGCCGAAGCCTGCCTCACACGGCCGCCATAGAGCACGAGAAAGCAGCAAGCCCAAGAAAGGGTTCGCTCTCGTAAATGACGCAACCGCGCCTTCGTGGGAAACGGGCTACCACACCCGACCGCGGGATTTACCGCGACCGGGACAGTCTAGCGCGCGGCATTGGGGAAGGGCAAACAAGCTGGGGCGTAGCAGAAGTAACTGAGCTGATAGATCGCGAAGGGGGGCTATCGGCCAGAAGCGGAAGCTGGCGACAGTGCATCGGGTGCCATGTTGTAGCCATCTGTCGATGGCAGCTTGCTGCAGACTGGTTTGTAGCACCTGTTGACAGCCTGCTGCCCCAGATTGATTAATAGCGGCAGATGAAAGCGCTTTACCGACTTGCCTTAACGTTAGAGAAGAGATTGAAGGCAAACTCGGGCTTTCTTGCGGCCTCTCCGCATGCTCTAACCACTCCAATTTGAATGGATGGTTTTCGCATGCCTGTTCGTCAGACATATCTATGCCTGTTAATCCTCGGAACCGCGTTCTGGGGGATTTCGTTTGCCTTCACCAAAGTGGGTGTTGCGGACGGGTCACCCTTCGTATTCCTGGGGTACAAGTTCGCACTCGCTACGCTAGTGCTTTGCGTGATCTTTTTCAGACGGCTGAAACTGATCAACAAAGAAACGCTCCTGGCCGGCGTGGCCATAGGTCTACCCTTGTGTTTGGGTAACATTTTCCAGACTGTCGGGCTTCAGCACACCAGCATCACCAACACCGCCTTCATCACTGGCCTGGATGTATTGCTCATCCCGGTCTTCAAGTGGGCTCTCTTTCGGAAGCGCGTCGAGCCTCGAATCTGGCTCTGCTGCGCCGTCGCGCTGACAGGGCTCTATCTGATCGTTACGAGGGCCGGGCTTACTCTGAATCCAGGTGACATCTGGATCATGTGCTGTGCAGTCTTTTTTGCCGCATATGTGCTCACGGTTGGCTTCTTCTCGCATAAGTATGACTCGATGCTTACGGTCATCACTGCGCTGGCTACCTGCGCTACTGGATGCCTTTTTGCTGCACTTTTCGACGCTAGGGCCGAATGGGCCCCAATGGATTCCTCCTTCTGGGAAGGAGTTCTGTTCTGCGCGTTGCTCGCCACAGCCTTCATGTACGCGGTTCAGAGTGCTGCGCAGAAGTATCTCGAAGAAGAAAAAGTAGCCCTGACCTACCTGTTCGAGCCCATCTTCGCAGCATTCGCGGGAGCGATGCTCCTTGGCGAAACCTTGGATGGAAGAACCCTGGCCGGTGCAGCTCTCATCTTTTCAGCTCTGCTGATCGCCGAGATTGATGTACCCAAGTTCTTATCCCGCCTGCTGCGCGCCCTGTTTGCCCCGTGGGCTAGGCGCCAATGAGTATTTGGATGGAATTCTGTGGAGGCTTTGGTCGGTAGCTGCCCGAGGCAGCATTTGGCCGGTTGCTGCCAGTTGCATCAGGCAGAAACCAGCCAAGAACGGACTTTCGACCGGCCCAATCACGCCTGGGTACCAATGGGACAAGTAAAGGAGTTGTTCTTTCGTTCGACTACTTCGGTGCTGATTAATTCGCCAAAGCCCTGTTAAAGATTCGCTAAACCATGAATATGTCGGAGAATCCTCTTTCAATTCTATTCTCAAGCTCCGTGAGATAGGCCTCGTACCGCTCTTTTGAGCCAAATTTTCTCTGGCGTCGAGCCATTCTAAATGCGCGCCTTTGTAGTTTCTGTATTTCTCTGGCGGTAAACTGAACTCTATCGTCAATGTCAGCTATCGAGTTTAGCTCTAGATCCTTGATCATCACAGAAGCTTGATTGTGGCGGGGTGCTCCAGGGATTGGGGAATATACAGGGCCTGGTGAGATTTTTATATTCTCTGAATAGCTGTCAAAGTAGGGGTGCGGCCATTTAAATGTCCCGGTGTGCGGCTGTAAGTAAGTAGCTGTTTGTACGGCAGCATCCCCCAAGTCCTTTGTTGATTTAACAAAATTGCAAGGCTGGCAAGCAATAACAAGATTTAGCGGGTGAAATGCCCACTTCCGATAATAACTCTTCGATTTGTCTAAGAAGTGCTCGATTGCCTCGCCCATGTTTCTTCTTTCTGTCGCAATCATGCGTCGACAGTAAAAGCATGACTGGGCCTGTGTGGCCCGAAGGGACTTTCGAATTGCATCACGAACTGGCTTAAGAGAATCATCTTTCCACTCCATGCTTCCGGATAGAAATTCAGAAATGCGAGCTTTATGATTTTTATAGCGCAGAATTTTTGCGTGATCTAAGGGGAGTGGGTCAGGGCAGTTCATGATGCTCTCTCAAATGCTCAAGAGTTTGTAAAATCTCATGCATTGGATCTCCTGGTTCGGGCTTCAGGTCAAGACTCAGAAGAAGATCAATTGCTTCATACAGTCTTGGAGATCCAAAATCGCCTTCAGTTATATAGCTGAGGCACTTTTGTGTTAACTCTACTACGGTCGTTGAGCGTGACGAATACAGGTTAAATTGATTCTTTAGCGTGTTATCGGTTGTTTTGCCATAAAGATCAGATTCCTGCCATTTTTGTCCGTTCGGAAAATTGCATGTAAATGCATCATGATTAGAGATGCTTCCTGCTATAAGGGGGGAGTGAGTTGCTACCAAGATTGTAGCGTCGATATTGTTGAGTTCAAGAGTCTTGCGAAAGTCCTTTAGAATCGACCTTTGCCACGCGGGATGTAGAGAGTTTTCGGGTTCGTCGAAGAAGATTAATGAGTTGTCTTGGGCGCAGTAAAGCGCCCCGAGCAGAGCAACCATGTAAGCGCGCTCTCCAGAGCTAAGATCTGAAAGAGTGTAGTAATTGCTCTCTCTCTTGACTGATATGGTTTGAAGTGAAAGATCTTTTTCTTCAAGGGCGGATGCTATGGCTAGGCTCTTGTCGGTGCTCTGGAATGCTTGAATGTCAAATTGTATTTCTTTTGATACAAATTCCGATAAGCTGTCTTTTCGATTTTTTCCGTATCTAAAGTGAAGCTTTATCTCTGCATCAATATTTAGTTTTTGAAGGCAGAAATTTATGGCTTCAGGGGAGCACCGTCGAGTGGCATTCTTTCCGAGTAACGCTTTGACGATCACACGAAAAGGTGCGATATCGGAAATCATATTGTTGGCTACTTTGTAGCCAAGATAGCAAATCTCAGGGTTCTCGCTACCTAACTGCCAGATCTCTCTAGGAAACTTGTCGTTATGTGTTCCGGAAAGACAGAGCACATGTCTAAATTTTGATTTTGAAGGCAACGGTTCGCCTAGTATTTTTGTTGTGGCTGTTGCGATAAATCTCGATTTTCCCGCGCCATTATTACCGGTTATTATGTTTACCTTGCCGACATTTATGCTATCCAGTAAGTGACTGAACCTTGTTAGCTCAGCACTCATTCTTCGCAGCCTCAAAATTTGAACTTAAATGCAGTGTTAGCGACACTTGGCCTTCTCCGTATGAATTCTGGCTACGCTTAGGACTACGGATATACTGTCGTAATCCATGCGAGCCGGACTAGTGCAAAATAGTCAGGAGGTATTTATTTTTGCTCCGCAAGGTGCGGACTTGGTTGATCTTATCATCCACGGACTGAAGCGCCCCTAGTTTGGTTGACGCCTCCAAGCCGCAATGGAGGTTTGCTAAGGCCCTGCAGAACAGGCCGCTTCTGACCGGGTGCTGCCGCCAGCGGAAGTCCGCCTTCGGCCAAACGGAGACATCTCCCACCCAAGTTAAGCGTCAGGTCAAGAGCTCAGCTACTGCTTGCAAGGCATCATCAGCCGAGGTCAGATCTGCCCAGAGCTGCCATTAGTGGGTAAGCCAAGCCTTGAGCCGAGACCAGATGCTAATGGAGTTTGTAGGCATACCCTGACTACCAGAGGCGGGCAACTGTATCGAGGAAGGGGGCACTCCACTTTCGGTGCCATAATGGGCAGCCTTTGCTTTCTTATCGCGCAGACGCTCCCTCTCTATCTGGCTTTGCGACCATAGCCCCGCCTCTAGAACACGGCTCCGCTGGATAACGTAGTGCGACCGGCACTTCTGGTTCCAGTTGCCTACGGAGGGATGAAGCGAGATAGACTCACCATCGAACGTCATCCTCCAGTCGGTCGGCGTGAATGGGGTGACCACGCGATCCCCACAACCGCAGCAGCACGAGTGCACTGCAGTTGCGTAGTCCATCGAGATATACAAGATGCCAGGCTCCAACTCGCGTGGAGCGTTTCGCACAAAACGATGCTCCAGACTCAGATGCCGCATAATGATTGGTCTCCGTTGAGCAACATGCTCCCATCTGTCGTGTACGTGGTGTGATGCTCGCTCTCTAGGTCGCGGTAGAAGCCGCGAAGCTTTTTCCATTTAACTACTGCGAGGCAAGCATTCAACGCGTTCAGGTCGGCCACCTGGATATTGGATGCGTACACGTCCTGACCTCCGCCACCAGCGAAAGAGATGCGCCCTGCGTGGACATGCTCGCGTTTCGCCGGCGTGCTAGTCGTCACCCGCAGGATACCGCCCAAGCTACCGTTGCTAAGTTCAAGCCCCATCCCGACGTCAATGAAAGGCACACCAAGTGCTTCGAGCTTCGCAACCACGGCGCGTTTTTCCTCGCCCGCGTCCATGCTGATGAACGCAAACGTGATGCCGTCAAGCAACCCCAGCGTCTCTGTTTTCATCTTCATGGGGTGAGCCACGATCCCACGATGCATCCGTTCATAGATGCCCTTCAGGTAGTGCACCTTTTTGGGGGCGTCCCGCAACTCCTCGAGCGATGGCGCCCCGGGAGCGCGGAACGCGTTGTGGGAAAGAAAGTCGTCATCGTCGAAGAGCCGGATTTCCCTCACCGGCGTTTTCGCGACCAGATCGAGGATGTACCCACCGGTACCACCTGCGCCGAGGATGCCCACCACCTCACCGTCCAGCTTGCTAGCTAGCGCGCCCAGGCCTACCCGGCTGGATGCTGTATCGAGATAGTTGAAGACGCTGGGCTCATTCTCATCATCAGCGCCACGGATCAGCCGTGGGCTGATACCGGGCTGCAGGACGGCCGCCGGGCCGGCCAAGATGGTCGCGTAGGTAGCCATCTTGGCATAGTAGTCCGGGTAGCCATCCGGGTTGGGTTTACTGGAAAAGCTGTGCCTTGCGGTGAGCCCGTAACCGAGGTCGGTGTTGGGCGACGCATGGGAGATGCCTGGCAAGGGCGTTCCATTCGCGCTGCAGGGGAAGTCGCCGTCCCAGTGGATTACGTGTGTCTCTGGCTTGCGCGTCCGGTCCCCAGCCAAGTCAAGGTTGGACACCAGCTTACCGGTGCGCACACGACACTGAGCGTCGACATAGGGCACTTCCAGCATGACTAGGAGACTCCCCTGAATGCGAACGAAGTAGCCCTCCGTACGCAACCGGGCCAGGTCGGCATTAAGACTGAACAGTTCGTGTGACATTGAAAATAGTCCCATGTTTTTTGACTTCAACGGAGCCGCCCTCAGCGAGCTCTCCGGCGTGAGGGTGCGAGGCCGCATTGCGGTAGGTCATCGAGAACTTGACGTTGGTCTCCGCCGGCGCATTCGGATGGGACAGCTTCACCACCTGCTCGAAAGTGACTTGCTTGTCCGGCACCGTTTCCTCGACAGCGTTAACTACGATGACGTAGCCCTTATTCGGCCGCTGTGAGGTGATGAACCGCTCAATGCTAGGGGCGTCGAGATTGACTATGTCGTCCGGTTCGATGAGGAGGTCCTCACCACCTCGGACTTCCAAGAAGATGGCTTCTTCGGGCGAAACCTCGGCAAGGTCGTACAGAACGCTGCCCTGTAGCTCAGGTCGGCCCCAAGCCATCTGGCGGTCATTCAAGGCGAACTTGAAGTCGCGGTCGGACTTGAACGCAATGAAGCGTTCAGCACCCTTGCCACGCAAATCCACCGTCTCGTCGAGACGGACGTCCTCAAAATCGCCCGAGGCGAGGAGTGCATAGAGCAGATAGTCGCTGCGGCGATCGAGCCCGGCGCTGTCCAGGATTTGCCGGCCAGTGGGGACCGGGTCAGGCACGTCGATGTTACGGAAGGTCAGTCCTTCCAAACCGAAACGGATGCGGTAGGCGGCAGCCTCTCGCAGGGGGCGATCCTCTCGGATTGCCTCACCAACGTCGTCAAATTGAGTATTTTTCATATGGTCCTCTAAAGTGATGTGGCGGATTTTTCCGCCTACAACTCTCTAATCGGACCCAGCGGCTATCGCCGGTAAATTTTTTTCAGAACTGTTTTGAGAGCGTTCCAAGGGGGACTGCACCGCACACGAAGAAGGCCGGGCAGTTCGGGCAAGTGGTGTCCGACGCGTTAGTTTGGAACTGGCCGCCTCGGATACCGCGGAAAATCTCGCCCAACTTTTCTTGGCGGTTGCTCAACTCTCTGGGACTGAGTTTCAACGGCTTGCTTTCAGCATCAGCCAGGTAGACCAGTTCCAGCTCGGCACCCGGGAATTCCGCCTGGGCGGCCAGGACAAATGCAGCAGCGCCGACGTCCTTGCTGTCACGGCTGGGCGCGTGGCCGGTTCTCACCCGGCGTATGGTCCGCTTTCCGTCTTTCACGAGAACATCATCCGGTGTTACCTCTATCTCATGGCCGTCGAGCACAATGCGGAGCGCGGTCGGTACTTCAACCTGGGCGTCAGCCCTCGACGCCAGGAAGTATCGGAGCATAGTGGCGGCCATCGCGCGGTAGTCATCGACGTAGCCATGATCGTGAAGTCCCTGAGCCGCGAACGCTTGAGACAGCAACTCCTCCCACTCCCCCGTAAGAGAGTTTCCTTGCGCGACAATCCCCCGGTAGACCTCACGGATCGCTTCATGCATTTGCATAAACGAACTCATGCGACGCCGGCCACCCACCTGAAGCAGGTGCGTGTAGAGGAATCGTCGTGCACACGACTCGTAAAGCGCGACCGCATCTGAGCTGAACCGCGGGGTTCCCGAGAAGACGATGGGTATTTGCGCCTCGTCCGGGGCGGGAGGCAAAACGGTAGTGGGCGTGACAGCGCGCCGTTGGACAGGGCCAATCCTATCCAGGAACTGCGACAGAGGTCTGGACTGCCCATTCGATTTCGAGGTCGCTCCGTAGAACGCCAAGCGGGTCTTCGCCCGGGACATTGCGACGTAGAACAAGCACTCCTGCTCTTCGTTGTGGGCCGCTCGTGTAATGTCCTCCGCGCTTCCTTGACCACCTGCGACCATCCCTGCGGGTGGCGGGCACTTGGATGTCCGAAGCGCCCCGGGGATGGAATCCTTGTTGACGCCGGCAATGTGAACAGCTGGAAACTCCAACCCTTTTGAACCGTGAATCGTCATCAGGCGGACGGCATCAATCCCCTGAGCCGCTGCAGGTAGCTGCCTTAAGTCTCTATCGTCCCTGAGCCGCAGCAGCTTCCTCACGCGGTCGGAAAGCCGCTGGATCGGGAGTCCCTGGCCGTTCGGCTGCACCCGCACGAAGTTCATGAACTGCCAGATTGCTATGCCCTGCGCTTGGTCCGAGACGCTGGCTGAAGAGGCGATGCGGGCTGCCTGTCTAGTCCGGTCGAGTAGAAGGGTTGCCAGCACGATCCAGGGTTGCGAGGTTTCGTCGAAGCCAGCAAGAGCCGCCTTGAGTGAAGACAGCCCAGCCTGACCTGCAGGCGTCAACTCAGCTGGAGCGCTAAGTCGCCAAGCGCCAGGTTCTGCGTCGGTACCCTTTAGATGCTCAAAAACCCGGACGGCGTCTTCCAAACCCATGGAAAATTCTGGCCAGCAAGCAGTCCGGATCAGCCCCATCGCGCGCCGATCTACGAGAAGCGACAGCGCCGCGATCAGGTCCTTCACTTCCGGGCGTTCAAACAGGCTGCCCAGAAAGAGCACTGGAATCCCGGCGCGCTCAAGCTCACGCCCGACGTCCGACAGCCGGTCGTTGCCGCGGCAAAGGACTGCCTGGTCCCGATACTGATATCCCGACTTACGAAGCTCTTGAATGCCATCCGCGATGGCCGAGGTCAACAGGGAGGTGCTGTCCACAGTAATGATCTCGGGCAACTTCCCGCTCGACTCTCGATCCGCCTCGAGCGCCTCCTCGCCATCAGCAGCGGACATGCCTGCAGCAAAAGCAGAAAAGGCATGGACAACTTCGGGGGTGGAGCGGTAGTTGATCTTCAGGCTGTCGCGTACCGCGCCCGGGAAATCTTGACGGCCGAAGCGTGCCATGTTGAACGAAGAGGCACCGCGGAACCGATAGATCGACTGCTTTGCATCTCCTACCACCCAAAGGTTAGTGCCTGATGGCTTAAGTGCAGCAAGAAGCCGAACGCTACTGTGGTTCACGTCCTGGTATTCGTCGACCAGAATGTGGTCATAGTCGCTCTGCAACTGCCTTCGAACGGCGTCATCGCTCTCCAGTAGTTGAACCGGGCGCATAACCAGGTCGCCAAAGTCGACACACTGAGCAAGTGCTTTGAGCTCTTCATAGCGAGCGTAGACCTTGGCAACTTCTGCCGCTTTCTCCGCAGCCTCCACCTCGCTCGGGTTACTCGCCGCGTTAGCCATTGCATTGGCTAGCGCAAGATAGCCTGCCGCATCAACAACCTCATCCTTGGCGCGTGAGACCGCGGTCAGGATGTCAGCAGCCGTCTGAGATGGATCGAAAAGGTTGCGATAGTGGGTCAGGCCTAGCCTAGGAAATTCGTTTTCAAGCAGTTCTACTGCTTCGGTTCGGTCCATTAGGCGGGGATCGACCGGAAGGCCACATCGGTCGTTAAATCGTCTGAGGACGTCCAGTCCAAAGCTATGGAAGGTCCCAATGCAGAGAGCTGCGGCTTCCGCTGGCCGCTTTAGCGCAATCCGCTCGGACATCTCCGCAGCGGCCTTGTTCGAGAAGGTCAGGAGAAGGATACGTCTTGGATCTACCCCCTCATCCAACAGGCTCTCAACTCGCGCCACCAGCGTGCGGGTCTTCCCGGTGCCTGGTCCAGCTTGGAGAAGGAACGCGTCCCCGCGATGGTTGGCTGCTGTTTTTTGCTTCTCGTTGAGTGGAATTTCGACAGGCGCTTCTACAGCAACTACTGTCACAGGGGGGAGCAAAAGCGCATCAAGCATCTGCTGTGCGACGACCTCGAAGGGTGCACCCAACCGGTTTGCAATCTCCGAGCAGGTCTGGCCTTGAGTGACGTGCAAGTCGAAGACTCGCGACCGTGGCAGCAGCAACTCTCTCGCGAAGAGGTCCATCTGGACTTCTCGGCGCTGCCGTCGGCTGTAATCGACCACGCGCTCCATGCCAACTGGCGCGACCTCAGAGGTTCGCGCTGGATCGATTTGAAATGCTGACTCCTCCTCTTCCTCACCGTCGCCTAGCACGGCGTGCCCGATTTCATGGGCGACGAGAAAGGCTTGCTCGAACGGTGTTCCTAAGTCCTCATGAACAATCAGCGGCAAGGCGGCATCAAACGTTGCGCGCGCCCCGTCCAGGATTGAAGCGCCAGGGAGGCACCTTTCAACCGTGATGCCCAACTTCTCCGCTATGTATTCGGCGAACTGATAAGGAGACCATGGGTCGCTGCCGTGTTCGACTGCTTCATAATGCAAGCGCTTCGCGTGCTGTCGAGCGAGTTCTAGTTGGTCCATGGTCAGTCATCGCCGTGGAGCAGCCGTGAAATGCGTTCCTCATCCATTCCCGCCTCTCTTAAAAGGCGTTCAAGCGGGACTTTCTCGGCCGGGGCTGGCTTGTCATCCGACTTGTTTGCACGAAGCGCTGATGCCTGCGCAGGCAAGAGGAGAAACGACTGAACAACAGAGACTGATGTTTGTAGCGCGTTAGCTAAGCGTTCGAGGAACCGGCTTGGCAACGTCGTAACATCTATTCGTCGCTCGCTAATGGCGACTCCGACCTGCATGGGTAATCCAAGAGCTTTGGCTGCTGCAGCGAAGGTCCTTGGCGAGGCGGTCTGCAGGATTTCCACTGTGACTGCAGATTCGCGAAGCCGGACCATTTTAGCGCTCACGGCAGCAAGCTCTTGCGCGCTGAGCGGAAGGTCCTCGTCGACTTGCCGGGAAAGCTCTCTGGCGAGGTCGACTAGGTCAGCAGCGAACTGGGGATAGTCGGCTAGATACTTTTTGAGGACCTCGGACCCTGGCTCGAAATCCATCGCGAAAGCGTTCATGACGTCTTCGCTAGAAATTGGTGAACGCTTAATCATCACAGTTTTCCCTTGCGTTCAAGGCGCAGTCGCAGAGTCGCAAAGGCCTTGTCGCGGTGTGTACGGATGGTTTTCTCGCTCTTGCCCAGTGCTTTGCTTATGGTCACGACAGAGGGGTCTTGCGAGTCGATGGGAATCTCTTGGCGCCACATTTCGACGATTCTTCGTTGGAGTTCAGGCAGGCTATCAATCTCTTCGTCGAGCCGTAGCCGGTAAACTTTTTCATCGAGCTCGCTGGGATCAAAAGGATCGTAGCCACCAATTGCCTCCTCCTGGGCGTTGTAAGCACCATCCTCCTCTGTATCCAGCTCTTCCATCTGGCGATCACGCTTCCAATGGCGATCACTGGCATCCTTTCGGTCTTTGGCGATGGCCGAGTTAAAGTTGATCTCGTAGTAATCCAAGCGGTCGTCATAGGACGCTCGATCGCTGAGCAGTAGGTCAACGAAATGGTCGACGACATCATCTCGGATGTTTGTCTTGATAAGTGAGGCTGCCTCCTCAGCACGAGGCAGGAGACGGTAAACACGCTGGAGTAGAAGCTCAGTTAGCCTTTCGCGGTGCATCCCGGCTCCTACGGTCCGCACAAAGTGCACCAACACTTCCGGTGAAACAAAGCCGGGGGAGGTGCGAGAGCAAATGGACGCTCTGCGCTCAAGCTCGGACGAGCTAACGGACGTCAACTCTTGAATTTCAGCTTCGACGGCAGGACGCCGGTGATACAACGTTCCATCAAGTTTGATCTTGCGAAGGGGGCGCGCCACGGCTACTCCTTTATCACGTGCTCAAGCCCCTTTTATTGAGAGGCCCCTTTCAGAATGTAACACCAGTGAACTGCTTGATGGTGCTGCTAGGCGGCTAACCAAGCTTGCCGGTCCCCCCATCTTCGCAGCATTCGCGGGAGCGATGCTCCTTGGCGAAACCTTGGATGGAAGAACCCTGGCCGGTGCAGCTCTCATCTTTTCAGCTCTGCTGATCGCCGAGATTGATGTACCCAAGTTCTTATCCCGCCTGCTGCGCGCCCTGTTTGCCCCGTGGGCTAGGCGCCAATGAGTATTTGGATGGAATTCTGTGGAGGCTTTGGTCGGTAGCTGCCGGAGGCAGCATTTGGCCGAAGCCGGCCAATAATCACAGCCCCCCGCGTCAGCGATGAGTGCCCCCTGGGTCGAGACGGTACCGGCCGGCTCGATGTGCAGCACGCCAGCGCGACCCGGCCCAGCCGGGGGACGCCAATCTTTTGCTCTTTTGCTCTTTTGCTCTTTTGCTCTTTTGCTCTTTTGCTCTTCTGCTCTTTCTCTTCCGCTCTCCGTTCCAGTCTTAGGGGGTTATCGACACCCGTCGGAAACCCCCACACCCACACCCCACCGCGACTTCACGCACCTACCTACACCGAGCGTTTGCCGCTACAGTGCCGATAGCCCCGTAGTCTGTTGCAAGGATCGCCGTCCGGATGGCTTCACCGTCTCAACCGAAAAGCCTGATCTTCGATCTGGAAGTCGCCCCCGGCAAAGCCGACCAACCCGACCGCATCTTCATGGTCGGTGCCCTGCGCCCCGATACGGGCGAGGAACTCGAACGCAAGGTCGACAAGGACCTGCCCGGCGTTCTCGACGCCCTGGACAGTCTGGGGCAGGGCGCAAGCTTCGTGCTCGGCCACAACGACATCGACCATGACCTGCCGATCCTCAAACAGCAGGCCCCTGAGCTTGCCTTGCACCAGCTCCCGGTGATCGACACCCTGCGCCTGTCGCCCCTGGTCTTTTCCCCAAAACCCGTATCACCGCCTGGTCCGCGCAGCGATCTGCGCGAGTCGAACGCTCCAGCCGAATGACCGGTCGGCACGCTCCGTTAAACCGTAGTAGTTCTGAAGGAAGCCGAATCCCGCCCATGTCGTTCTTGATCAACCCCTCTTTCTCCACGGTCTTCACGCAGTTCCTGAGGCGCGTCCTCCATCACTGGACGCCGGTCACCGTCACCCTGGCCTTCGCCGCCACGACCCTCAGCGGACTCAACCTCTACCTCTATACGCAGGTCATAGGTCGTCCTGACCTGTTTTTGCCGGCGCTCGAATCCGGGGCTTCGCTCGCTGCGTGGCTGTTCATCGTGCTGCCGATCATGGCGGGCTATCTGTTCATTCTGACCAGTACCGGCTGGCTGTACGGTTTGTGCGTTTCGATGCTTGGCAGACGCCGCCGACATCTCGGTCAGGCGGCCCAGAGACTGCTGCTTCCGGTAGTTGCCGGCTCGCTGGCATTCGTGGTGCTTGTCTTCTTTTGCCCGGACTGGCTGGGCGCGTCGGGATCCGTTGCGTTTGTCATCGCGGCTACGGTGCTGGGTCTTGTCGCCACGTATGCCCTGTCGCCGCGCTTCAGACTGCTCGTGGCTCTGGCCGCGGGCCGGAAATGGAGCTGGGCAAAACTCGGCTTTCTATCCTGTGTGGCAATGCTGCTGGTCTGTACCGTCCTGGCTGCGACCTTTTCCATTTCACTGATACTTGCGTCCTACATCGGAGAGGATACAAACGACGCGGTTCGCTTTGTGGCAACGCTGAGCTTCTTCACCCAGGTCCTGAGCCTTGCGCCGGCCTTCGTTTTTTTTACCGTGCGCGGCAGCCTGTATAGGCGGCTTGTCATCGGCTTTACGGTAACGGTGCTTCTGTTTCTTGCATTTCTCCTGGTCGCGCGCGGCGCGGCGTCGAGCGTTTCGCATGCAGCGGCGGGCAAGCTTGAACTGCGGCAGACGTTCACGGCCCGTTTCGTTCTCCCGCAGCGAATCGAACTGGATGACCTCGACAGTCTCCTCTGGCATACGCGACTTGCTCGGGACGGTCGGGTCGAGGTGTTGGCATACCAGCTATTCGGCTTCGGCAATGTTCTGCTGCTCTGTCCGGGCAGCCTCCTCAGGTCGGAGCTCCATCGCCTGCCTCGCTATTCAAGGCAGTGCCTCAGAACCAGTCCCGAGGAGGTTGAGCGCAAGCCTATCCGGTTCGGGTATTCTCGTGCGGGCGACCCGGCACCCTGGCGAGCACATGCGGAGCGTCTCGCCGGTAGGGCATCGGCATTTCGTACCGAGGCGGTTGCCAGATAGGCCCTGCGGCCTCCGTTTATCGGCGTGTCGGCCATGAAAGGCCGGAGCGCGCGTCCCCTGTGCTGGGATATGTCAAAATGCCATTCTTGAAAGTGTTGGTCCGGGTATTAGAAGTGGCAGGGCAATGGGATTGACGGTCAAGGTGATGTCGCGGGGCAGGGTGATCGATCGCATTGCCAGCTCCGTACGAATGGAATCGGGTAGTCCGGTCGTTTCCTATCGGGAGCGCCTGTGGCCGGTCGTGGACGGCTGCATCGATTTGGACGAGGGTCATTCCGGGCATGATGCGCACCGGCACGAATGGGCGCAGCTTGTGGAGCGTCTTCTGCCGCAGCCGCTTCCCGAGCGGATCGAACACTGCAACGCTCTGCTGGAAACGCGCTTCAGGGCATCCCTGCCCCGGGGCGTCGTGCAGGCAATCTGCTCCCTGGCATCGTTGCGCCTCGAACGGCAGGCGCGGGAGCTGCTGGTCGACTTTCTAAGCGAGAAGCACGACTCGACGCGCCTGCGCAGGCTTCTCCAGCTTCAGCTGCTTTTCATGGAGCGTACCGGCAGGCCCGAGAAGCCTGCGGTCCCTTCGGCAGCTTCCATCCCGGACGCGGCTGCGGAAGCTCCGCCGGAGGATTCCGACTGGCTATGGGCGGCGGCCGAGGACCCGGTGAAACCGGAGGTTGACGACACGGCACTCAGACGGGCTGCGCAGCAGATGCAGGCGGACATCGGCCGCCACATCGCGCTCGAGTCGGGAGAGGCCATACCGGGCTTCGACGATACGGGCGACGCGTCATGGCCGCAGGAACCGTCCGACACACCGGCGGCCGAGAGCGGATCGGAAAGCGAAAGAAGACTCTTGGAGAGAACCGCGAGGCTCGGCCCGGTGGCGCTGGATCTGCTGAGGTACTTTTCGGACAACCCCGGGGACCATGCGTCCCATGCACAGCAGGTGCTTGGCCACCCGCTCGCGGAAATCAACCGTCTCCTGGCCGGCAGTCTCGGCCACTACGTAAAAAGGGGCTCCGCCGGCGGATGGGAGTGTCACCCATGGACCAGCGATGTGCTCGACGCACTGGACGGAGCGCCCTCATGACATGTGCCGGAATGAACATGCGTCATTCGTTCGGGGATGCGGCCTTCAGCGCCTGCAGCAGTTCGGGCAGCGCGGTCTCGGGTTTCCGCAGGTCGCACTCCCAAACGACGATTACCCTCCAGCCGGCCCCGCGCAGCGCCGCAACGGCGTGTCGGTCCCTCGCCGCGTTGCCTTCGAGTTTGGACGCCCAGAACTCGGGGCGGGTCTTCGGAAGGACTGCGTATCGACACCCCGCATGCCGGTGCCAGAAGCAGCCGTGTACAAATATACAGGTTCTCAGCCGAGGCAGTACAATGTCCGGATTTCCGGGAAGGTCCGCGCGATGAAGCCGGAAGCGGAATCCATGGGCATGCAGAAACCTGCGCACCAGCATTTCGGGCTTCGTGTCCTTCCCCCGTATGGTCGCCATCATGCGCGACCTGCGGGCGGGATCAACTATGTCCATTTCGCCCCATTTCGATACAGCGTGGTTTCATGAGTCGTACTCCACCCATTCAGGTTGTAGATCTCTTTGCCGGCCCCGGCGGTCTCGGGGAAGGCTTTTCTTCGCATGGCAGCGGTGAAACCTTCGAGATCAGGGTTTCCGCCGAGATGGAGGCCTCCGCCCGGTCGACGCTGCGTCTGCGGGCATTCTACCGTCTGCTCAGGCGCGACAAGCCGGAGGCTCTGGACGACTATTACGACTTCTGCGAAACCGCAAACGCGAGTCAGCCCCATACGGCGAGATCGCGCGATGCCTGGATGCAGGCGGATCATGAGGCCCAGCAGCTAGAGCTCGGAACGGAGGAGGGCAATGCCAGGCTCGACAGGATGCTGGAGTCGAGACTGGATGAAACCAAGCCCTGGGTTCTGATCGGGGGCCCGCCGTGTCAGGCCTACTCGATTGTCGGCCGCGCAAGAAACCGCGGCAAGCTCGACTACCGGGCAGAGGATGACCGGCGCCATTTCCTGTACCTTGAGTATCTCCGGATCATTCAGAGCAAGCGACCGGCGGTCTTCGTAATGGAGAACGTGAAAGGCATTCTCTCGTCCCGCGTGGCGGGAGAGCGGATCTTCCCCAAGATCCTCAAGGACCTGTCGGATCCGGAAGCCGCGCTGGGATTGAGCACCAGCGGGCCCAAGTACCGGATCTGTTCGCTGGTAGCGGACTACGTGTACGAGAATGGTGCCGATGCCGACAGCATCGAGCCGGAGAACTTCATCATTCGGGCAGAGGACTACGGCGTTCCGCAGGCGCGACATCGGGTGATCCTGCTTGGCGTTTCCGAGGAGTACGTCGGCGCGCTCGGCGACCATCAGCTCGAGCCGGCGGCCGGTCCGTCAATCGAACAGGTAATCGGACGGCTCCCGCCACTCAGAAGCACGCTGACGCGTCTGAAGGACTCGCCGGACGCCTGGGCTGCGGTGATCCGGGACCATCTCCGCGAGCTGCATCGCGAATGTCGATTGCGGGTTTCCGAGATGCCCGAGCGGGTAAGGCTCGCATCGATGCTCGGCATACTTGCAGACACCTACTCCTCGAACTCGATGTCCAGCGGTGCGCTTCGCGTTCTCAAGCGGGGGGATTGTGACGGCGTTACCGGAACCCGGCTCGACGGGTGGCTGGGAGACGAGCGGTTGCGCTACTGGCTGAATCACGAGGCCCGGGGCCACATGAGTTCGGACCTGCGGCGTTATGTCTACGCGGCGGCGTTTGCCGAAACCTACCAGTATTCGCCCAAGGGCCATCGCGACTTCGACCTTCCCGGTCTCGAGCCCGATCACAAGAACTGGAAAAGTGGAAAGTTCAGCGACCGTTTCCGTGTTCAGCGAAAGGGTTATCCGTCGACCACGATTACCAGCCACATCGCAAAGGACGGTCACTACTTCATCCATTACGATCCCCGGCAGTGCAGAAGCCTCACGGTTCGCGAGGCCGCCAGGCTTCAGACGTTTCCGGACAACTACTTCTTCCTCGGGAACCGCACGCAGCAGTTTCATCAGGTAGGCAATGCGGTGCCGCCGCTTCTGGCGCACCAGATAGCCGACGTGGTCGCACGCATCATCGGTGCCGGGAAGGCGCGCGCGATCGGCGCCGAATCACATGCAGACAGGGAGTCCAGCCTTGCATTCCACCTTCAAGAGTCGAAGTGCGCCGCCCAGGGCTAGCGCGATGATCGAGGCGTTGCGCGGCCTCGGTTACAACACCCAGACCGCGCTCGCCGACATCATCGACAACAGCATTGCCGCCGGCGCGACGGAAGTTCGAATCGATTTCGTCTGGGCCGAGCGGGATAGCCGCATCCTGTGCCTCGACAGCGGCTCGGGAATGTCCGCCGCCCAGCTGGATCGCGCAATGAGACTGGGTGAGCGCAGTCCGCTCGAGGAAAGGGCGGAGAGCGATCTCGGCCGCTTCGGCCTGGGTCTCAAGACCGCATCGTTTTCCCAGTGCCGACGCCTGACGGTTGCGACGATGGGGGCCGACGGACTCCAGTCGCTTCGCTGGGATCTGGATTACCTGGCAAGCAGTACCGATGACGGCTGGCATCTGCTCGAAGGTCCCCACCCGGGTTCGGAAGGCTTTCTGGAGAGTCTTTCCGGCGTTACGAGCGGAACGCTGGTGCTATGGGAAGATCTGGATCGGATAGTCACGCCCGGAACGACCGTGCAGGATTTTCTCGACCTTGCGGATCGGGTCGAACAGCATCTCGGCATGGTGTTTCACCGTTTCCTGGAGGGAAGTCGACCGAGGCTGAAGATCCTTCTGAACGGGGCTCCCGTCAAGCCATGGGATCCGTTCATGACCGACCATCCCGGGAAACCGTACAACCCCCCGGTTTTCAGGCATCCGAGTCTTAGCGGCATTGAGGCGGAATGCCATGTGCTGCCGCACAAGGACATGCTTGCGCCGGAGGCCTTCGAGCGTCTTGCCGGTCCGGAAGGGTGGACCGCGCAGCAGGGCTTCTACGTCTATCGCAATGAGCGGCTTCTGGTCGCGGGCAGCTGGCTGGGACTTGGTACCGGTCGCGCCTGGACCAAGGATGAGGCCCATCGGCTCGCCAGAATACGTCTGGACATTCCGAATTCGGCAGACGCGGACTGGAAGATCGACATTCGCAAGTCGACGGCGAGGCCGCCGGTGTATCTGCGCCAGTGGCTGACCGGTCTGGCAGAGGCGACCCGCTCTCGAGCGCGCAGGGCGTTTGCACATCGGGGGCGGCCGACGCTGATCGGCAACAGGCAGGTGGTGGAGGCCTGGAAGGTCGAAAGGCTGGCGGGCGGAATGCGCTATCGGATCGATCCGGAGCATCCGGCCGTCAGGGCCGTACTCGACGAGGCGGGGCCGCTTCTTCCGATGGTTCGTGCCATGCTGCGCGTGATCGAGGAGTCCGTGCCGGTACAGCGAATCTGGATCGACACGGCCGAAAACCGCGACACCCCCCGTACGGGCTTCGACCAGAGTCCGCCCGACGAAGCGCGCGAGGTGCTGCTGATCATGTACCGCAACATGATCGAGCGAAAGGGGTACTCCCCGGCAGCGGCCCGCGAGCTGCTGAGGTCGACCGAGCCGTTCCATGCCTTCCCCGCACTGATCGATGGGCTGCCAGACAGTCTGAAGGAGTAGTACGCAATGTCCGACGACAACAAATGGAGCGTGGTGAAGTTCGTCCAGGAAATGCTTGCCGGGGAGGCGGACAAGTCGGCGATCACCCCGACACTGATTTCCGGGAAGATCGACATGGTCCTGGCGCTGATGCCCCAATGGGGGGCCGGCCTTGACCGCGCGGCGGTGACCGAGGAGCTGATCCGACGGTTCAGCATCTGGGTCGGGGACGATTCCTCGCTTGTCGATACGGCCGGTCACATTCCGTGGCTGACCCCCGAGCGAAAGGCCGACTGGCGCTACTGGCGACGGTACCGGGAGTGGCAGGAGCAGAAGCTGTCCTGGGAGATTGCCGAGAAGCTCGATCGGAGCACCGACAGCATTCTTTCGAAACTGGAAGACCCGCGCCGTGACGGCCACTGGGATCGCAGGGGCATGGTGGTTGGTCACGTCCAGTCGGGCAAGACCGGCAGCTATACCGGTCTCATCTGCAAGGCTGCCGATGCCGGCTACAAGATCATCATCGTTCTTGCAGGTCTGCACAACAACCTGAGGGCCCAGACGCAGATGCGGCTGGACGAGGGCTTTCTCGGGTACGAGAGCAGTCCGGTGGAGGGGGCCGGCAATGTCGCCATTGGGGTCGGAAAGATCGATTCGTCAGCTGCACTCCGCCCACAATACGTGACCAACCGCTCCGAAACGGGCGATTTCAACACCAGGTTCGTGAGGAATCTCGGCGTGTCTCCCGAGCAGAAGCCGTGGCTGTTCGTCGTCAAGAAGAACAAGACGGTCCTGACCCGGCTGCTGGCGTGGATTCACAGGCACGTGGCCGAGAGCACGGACCCCGAAACCGGCCGGCCGCTCGTTACCCACCTTCCGCTTCTGGTAGTCGACGACGAGGCGGACCACGCATCGGTTGATACGGGCGAAAATGTGGTCGACGAGAACGGGGCTCCGGATCTGGATCACCAGCCGACCGCCATCAACAGTCTCATACGCCAGATACTTCATTCCTTTTCCCGCAAGGCCTACGTCGGCTACACGGCTACGCCGTTCGCAAACATCTACATCCATGAGCATGGCGAGACGGTGAAGGAAGGCCCCGATCTGTTTCCGGCGGCTTTCATTACCAATCTCGCTGCGCCCTCGAACTATGTGGGACCGTCCCGCGTCTTCGGGCTGGCCAGCGAAGATGGCCGTTCCGGTGCACTCGATCTCGTTCGGTGCGTAAGCGACCAGTGCTCAAGGGACGGAAAATTCGGATGGATGCCGGTGAGCCACAAGAGCACGTATGTACCCGCGATTGACGGTTGCGACCGGATACCCGATTCGCTGCAGGAAGCCATCAACGCCTTTATCCTCTCGTGCGCCATTCGACAGCTTCGAGGGCAGGGCGGCGAGCACAGCTCGATGCTCATCCACGTCACGCGCTTCAACCTGGTTCAGCAGCACGTCCACAGGCAGGTGGGCGACTATGTACTGCATCTCAGGCAGCGGCTGAGGCGTCGGATCGACCATGAGAAGTGCCTGAGCGCCCTTCGCGACCTCTGGAACAGGGATTTCGTTTCCACTACTGCCGCCATCGCAGCGCAGAGCGGTCTGGACACTCACTACTCGGCGGACGACTGGACTGCGATCGAGGCAATCCTGGCCGATGTGCTCGAGCAGATCGATGTCCGGATGATCAACGGAACTGCCAAGGATGCGCTCGACTATGCGGACAGCCCTACGGGGCTGAAGGTAATAGCCATCGGCGGCGACAAGCTGGCACGGGGGCTTACCCTGGAGGGGCTCTGCGTGAGCTACTTCCTTCGCGCATCGAAGATGTACGACACGCTGATGCAGATGGGCCGCTGGTTTGGCTATCGGCCCGGCTATCTGGACCTGTGCCGGCTGTACACCACGGACGATCTGGTGGAGTGGTTCGAGCACATCGCGGATGCAGCCGAGGAACTCAGGGCCGAGTTCGACTACATGATCGAAAGTGGACTGACGCCCCGCGACTACGGGCTGAAGGTCAAGTCGCATCCGGTGCTGATGGTGACGTCTCCGCTGAAGATGCGCACGGCCAGGACGCTATACCTTTCGTTCAGCGGCGAGGTGGTGGAAACGGTGGCCTTCTTCACGGATCGCGAGAAGGTGGAGCGCAATCTGGCAGCGTTCCGGACGCTCGAGGCCACCCTCGGGGCGGCAGGGGCAATTCCCGACCAGGACCGGGACGGCAGGACCGACAGCTGGAGCGGTGCCTGCTGGCGCGGCGCATCCGCGCAGCCGGTAATAGAGTTCCTCCGTTCCTACGAGACCCATCCGGACTCCCGGAAGGTACGAAGCGATCTGCTGGCCGACTTCGTCGATGAAATGAGCCGTGCCGGCGAGCTCACCGAGTGGACGGTAGCGGTTGTCGGCGGCGGCGTGGAGAGGATCGAAGTCGTCGGAGGGCAGGAGGTGAGGAGGATGAAGCGACAGAACAATGCGTCCGAACCGGAGAAATATTCGATCGGGCGTCTGCTGTCGCCAAAGGACGAGGCACTGGATCTGGATGAGGCAAGCTGGTTGGCAGCGCTCGAGCTGACTCGAAAAAACTGGAAGCCCGATCCGGGACGGTCGAGGGGACGAACGCTGCCGGATAGCCCGAGTGGGCCGTATCTAAGGCGCATCAGGGGGCTCGGTGGCGAAGGCATTCCGCCACATCCCGAACGCGGGCTGCTCCTGATCTCGCTGCTGGATCCAAAAGACTCCGGAATTGCGAACCTCGACCAGCCGGTGGTTGCGTTCGCCATCAGCTTCCCTTCCAGCAGCAAGGGCAAGTCAGTGCCCTATGTCGTCACCAACCTTCTTTGGGAGCAGCAGTATGGCGGCAGCGACTAGCAGGGAGATCGAGGCGGTCTGGCGAGCACTGTCGGGCAACCGGTCGACGCCGGGGTGGCATTCGATCGAGCTTCTCGGTACCGGCAGCTTCCGCGTCAGGGCCGCCCGGCATTCGCCCGGCAACGAGGAGGCCGTTCTCGTTGGCTTCTCGAAGACCAGAGTTGCCCCGAATGCTCAGCTTCCCCAAGGCCGCGGCTTTCGCATGGAGCGGGCGACACTGGGCGAGGCGGGAGGGACGCATCAATGGCTTTCGGTTGTTCGGCAGCCCGCCGGAAGTCTCGAGCTTTTCGCGGCGGTCGCGGCCGACATCTGTGGACTGGTCCTTTCTCTCGCAAGCCTTCCCGAGGAGGTCGTGTATCAGCGGCTGCTCGGGCGTGTGCGCGGCTGGCAGGAGTTCATGCGCAGGGGGACCGAGGGGCTGGGTGCCGAAGCCGAGCTGGGACTGGTCGGGGAAATCCATGTGTTGCGGGATCTTCTTGACGAGGGAATGCCGCTCTTCACGGCCGTGGATGGCTGGAAGGGCCCTCTGGACGGACTGCACGACTTCCGGCTTGGAAGCGGGGCCATCGAAGTCAAGTCCACCCTGGCCGCCGAGGGGTTCCCAATCCGCATCGCATCACTGGATCAGCTTGACGATGCCCAGTGTTCCCCGCTGCATCTGTGTGCGTTGCGGTTCGCTCAGGATGACGCTGGTGCCTCGCTGCCCGAGCTTGTGATGCAGTTGCGCAACCGCCTGGATCCCGACCCGACAGCGCTGAGGTTGTTCGAGCGGGCGCTGGACCATGTCGGTTATCTGGACATGCATGCCGAAGGCTATACCCGACGCTTCTCCGTCATCGAGGTTCGACTTCATCTCGTGAACGGCGAGTTTCCCCGCCTGACGCCCTGCAACGTGCCGCCTGCCGTGCGACGCGCAAGCTACGATCTCGACCTCGGTCTCGTCCCGGCCGGCAAGGACAACCTTGCGGCGGTGCTGGCCCAACTTGGAGCTGTCTGATGGAACTTCTGGACTTTCTTCTCGACACGCAGGCCTCCATACGGGACGAGGTCGCAAAGGAACTCGTTCCCGGCGAGGCTCCCGTTCCTGCGGAAGCCGTGTTTTCCTCTCACATCATGACCCACATGGCCGACCAGGGCATTACGTTCGAGCCCACGTCGTGCCACTACGAGGCAAAAATCGGCAACAGCAAGGTAAAGGTCAGCGGTTACGCGGTTTCCGATACGACGGATGAACGGGGCAACCCGGACAGACTGGATCTGTTTGTAAGCCTCTACCGCGGAGCCGAAACGCTTGAGCAGATCCCTGATGCGGAGGTCGGGAGGGCTGCCAGGCTTGGACTGCAGTTTCTGAAGTTCTCGGCCTCGGGAAAGCTGTCGCGGGAGCTGGACGAGACCAACGACGTCTATCCGCTTGTGGTCGAGGTTGAACGGATATTCGAGTCACTGGACGACATTCGGATCTTCGTCATCACCGATGCGCTTGCGAAGACGAGAGCCTATGCGCCTCAGGCTGTCGAGGGAAAACAGGTCCGGCTGGAAATCATGGACCTGCAGCGGCTGTACAACCACTGGCAGCAGGGCCGGGCGCGCGATGAACTCGTGGTGAACTTCCGCGATCTGTGCGGGACGGCCCTGCCCAGCGTCTGGGTGCCCGGCGGGGAAGGGGACGAATACGACTATGCGCTGACGGCCATACCGGGCGAGGCATTGCGTCATCTGTACGACAGGTTCGGCCCCCGAATACTCGAGGCCAACGTTCGTTCTTTTCTGGGCGTGAGCAGCAAGGGCGTCAACAAGGGGATTCGGGATACCCTGCGGGATTATCCTGATCGGTTCATGGCCTACAACAACGGGATCGTTGTCGTGGCGGACGCCGCTCAGCTGGATCGCGCGTCCGACGGATCCGTTGGGATTCTCTGGCTGCAGGGCATGCAGATCGTCAACGGAGGCCAGACCACCGCATCCATCTACTTTGCGAAAAAGAAGAACGCCGATATCGACCTGAGCAATGTCCGCGTTCCCGCCAAGATCATCGTGCTGCGTGACGGGCAGGCCGATGACGAGGAGCTGATTGCGAACATCTCCCGATATGCCAACAGCCAGAACGTCGTAAGACAGTCCGATCTGTCCGCGAACAAGCCGTTCCACCGGGAACTCGAGCGAATCTCCATGCGGACCTACTGCCCGGACGGCGTTGGGCGATGGTTCTATGAGCGATCTGCGGGCAGCTACAAGGTCATGCTGGAGAAGGAGGCGGCGACGCCGGCACAGCGCCGGAAGCTCCAGGCCGCCATTCCGCCCTATCGTCGCCTCACAAAGCCGGACCTGGCCAAGTATCTGTTCGCCTGGGAACAGAAACCCCATGTGGTAAGCCTTGGAAGCCAGAAAAACTTTCAGGCTTTCATGGATTCGCTTGCCGACCGGGAGCTGGCCGGCGAGAACGTGGTTCCGGATCAGGACGACTTCAAGCGGATGATTGCCAAGGCGATTCTGTTCAAGGCCGCCCACAAGACGATTCGTCCGCTTTTTCCGGCGTTCCAGGCGAACATCACCGCCTATACGGTCTCGATACTCGCCATGAAGGCCGAAGACCGCTTCGACTTTCGGCGTGTCTGGCAGGAGCAAGCGATATCGCCTCAGCTCCAGCGGCAGATTGCCGACTGGGCGGTCGAGGTCAACGAGGCGCTGCATCGCGGGTCCGGCGGCAGGATGATCTCGGAGTGGGCCAAGAAGCCCGAGTGCTGGACCAGAACGAGGGATGCCGACTACTCGCCCCTGCAGCAGGGCATACCGGAGATCCTCGGTGCCTGAACATAGGTCGGACCAATAACGGTGGGCCTGCCGGCCTGCACCGAGATTGAGCTGTGGGGCGAGAGGAGAGGTGAGAATGGAACTAAAAGGAACGCTGGACCTGTTTCGACTGGCCCCTGGAGATTGCGTATCGAAGCGCAATCTCTTCGACCTCATTCAGCATTCGAAGGTGGCGGGCTCCAGCTTCTGGAGTGGCGAGGACCTGAAAATCGGGAACACGCCGCAACAGGGAATCAACTGGGTTGGGGCCCTGCCGGCATGTCGAGCCGTCATCCTGAAGACGCGACCGGGGGCATACGCGGACGATGGATGGTCGGACAATGAGAAGACCGCCTACCACTATTCATTCAAGGCCCGCGATGGCGTCATTTCACATGCCGAGAAGGCGAACGCCGTTCTGATCCATCAGCCCGTGTACCGATATCCGATCCTTCTTTTTACGGAGGCTGGGAGCTCCTGGTCATACGAAGGGGCGTTCGACGTTTCGGCCATTGACGATCGATTCGTAGTACTTGTCAGGAATCGCATGATCGTTGAATCGGACACGAGCCTTTCGGAAGAGGGGGCCGACTACCGGGAGGGTGGCCTAAGGTATGTAACGCACCTCATGGCAGAACGGAACAGAGAAGTCGTCAGGGCGCTGAAGGGTCGCTTCACCTCGGAGTGCGAAATCTGCCGTCAACGCTTCTCGGCGCGCTATGGCGTCGAGTGTATAGAGGCGCACCACAAAATGCCCATATCAACCTATTCCTCGGAGCACGCCGTAAGGTTCGAGGATCTCGCTCTGCTCTGCCCGAACTGTCATCGCGCGGTGCACATTTACATGAAGAAATGGGATCTCGAGTACCCGGAAATTTGCGAAAGATTGGTGGGCTGGCTTGCAGGATAATTCACGTCAGCTCGACCGGCGAGCTGCTCCAAGTAACTGGAGAACGCCGACATTGGAGGGGCGGGCAGAAACTCCAGTTCCGAGCCGGCTTCAGCAGACGCTTTATCGCTCAAGCCGCTTGGAGCCAGAGCAGAGTTACTTTTCCGCGGTGGCACCAGTGCGAGGAACAATCGGCGGCCTCCCGCTGCGTCATGCACCGAGCCATGCCATTAGGAGTGCACGTTGTCAATTATTCGCTGTGCATAGGCGGCAGCCTGTTTTGCGTAGATTCCCTTGGCAGCCTCGGGGAGAAACACGTGGAGCAAGGTTCTGGCACGTGAGAGGCCTGCGTAGTGCAGCATCGAACAAAACTCCTGCCCGATATCGGCCATATCGATCGCGATGACGACGCGACGCTCGAGACCCTTGAACGCATGCATCGTGGAGAACACCATATCTCCGGGTAACGACTCGGCTGCATCTACCAATGGCACTCCTCCGATCTCCGTTAGGGCGGAAACGGAAGAGTTTTCTCTTCGCCTGGTCGACAGGATCGCAATGTCGCTCGGCAACACGTCCTGGTTGTGTAGTTGGGCAACCAGATCGTTTAGCCGTGAAATCAGATCTGGATGATCACGATAATAAACATTCGCACACTCGGGACCTTCCGGTGCACCGATCAGCGCCAGGTCAATCCCGGAAACAATCGATCCCTGGACTGCCACCTGCCGGGTGTTCCGGCAATTTTCGAACAGATCGTCGTACGCGGGCTGTGCTTCCGAAAGCCGCCGTTCCACCAATTCTTGGATCTCGCTCCCATATATATTCTGCATGCGATCGAAAAAGATGTGCCAACTGCCTCTGTTTAGGCCTGGCCCACCCAGGATGTAGTCGAATGCGTCTAGATTTTGAGGGGTTAAAAGGTCCTGCGCTTCATCGACAATGAGCGCATCCCAAGCCGCAAGGTCACACTCGATGGCAGCCTCTAGGAACACAAGCGGAAAGACTTCGGCGAACAAATGGTGCTCATCCGTTGCGTCAGAAAGTCTATTTTCAAGACCGGCGCGCCCAATGACCTCCCGATATAGGGCATGCACATGCTGGATATCGATGCGCGCTCTGATTGGGTCTCCTTCCAGTGTCAGACGCAGATGCTTCGCCAGCAAATTGTTGAAGCACAAAACCAACACTCGTTTGCCCTGCGCTGCCAGCTGTCGCGCCCTTTCCATCGCGATCACCGTTTTGCCAGTACCAGCCTGGCCCCGGACGATAGTTCGTGGGTTGGCTGCCATTCGGCGCGATACTCGTATCTGATCATTTGTTAGCCCTAGGAGCTCGGCATCAATACCTGTCAGGTAGCTCCCTAGGCTGAATGACGATTCGACATCCGGACGCAATATGCGTCGTGCTAGGTCAATGTCTTCCTTGGTAGGTAGTCGTGGCTTTCGTCCATGCCTGCTTTCGTACACTTGAGACCAGTGCCGTTCGAGCCTCCCAATATAGAAACCCAAGCTCTTATCGAACTCACGTTTGTCGAGCAACACGGCTTGCTCGATTTCGGCGCCAGTTGTGGTAAATCGCTCGTTGGGCATGACTACGCCGAAGCCCATCAGCAGATGATTAAATCTGGTATCTGCCTCGCTCAGACGATTTCGCACTGCGAACATTGTTCCTTTCGCTTGCGTCCAAGGGTCTTCCTTCTTGCTATAGAACTGTCGAGCAGGGTCGCCGAACAACCAGATGCCGTCCGTGCAGGATACCTTCCCGCCCTTCACTTCGAGCGCGAAGAAACCCTTCGTTGAGAGCACGACAATGTCAGCTTCCCCCCAAATCTTAGTCGCATGCCCGTGCAGTCCCAGCGAGTGCATGACTACCCAAGTGCTATCCAAGTCGCGCCCAAGGCGCTCGTATACGATGCGCTCGCTATATGGGCACTCTTTGGGTTGTTCCGGAATAAGGATCGCCATCTGTTACTCTCTAGCCGCATCAGCAAAGAATCCCGACCACTGAACAAGGCCCGCGACCGGGGCGGAGCCGACAAGCATGGTACGATCCAATTCCCGATTAAACTTCTCGCAGGCCGTTTCAGGGACCAGCAGGCAACAGTGACAGGCCGCACCACTGACCCTTTCTCCAGATTGTTCCGGTTCGGTTTCCAGGCACACGGGGTCGCTGCCACACCAGCGCGCCGACCGAATAGCCCGCATGACGACCTTGGTCAACTGCGCGCGGTCCGCCAAGCGTACAAGCCCGCCGAGGCTACCCTCAGAGTCTGGAGATCCCGTATAGATCAGCACACCGTTCATGGGGCCCAGTGCCCCATCTCCCTCGCTTACGTAGAGTCGTTCGCGTAATGAGGAGGATGAGTAGCCGCAGTCCACCGAGATGGTACGAATCAATGCATGGGCGAAGGAGTGCACCAGGAGCAATCGGGCCGTAATCGGGTACTCGCGTTCACGACCTCGCTCGGATGCAACCGCAGCGGAGCGATGGTCCAGTGCTGCAACCCGCTCCGTCAGGCCGGGATTGGCTTTAACCCAGTCATCGATTGCATCCGTACGGAACCGAAGAAAGATTCCTTCTCCGCGTATCTCCGCCGCTGGCAACCAGTTTCGAAGCGTTTTTGAAATCGGTGCAATCGCACCCTTGGTCAATGCATCACGCATACGTTCCGGACTAACCGGATAGGGCTCCACTCGTGTGAATCCCGCCAGCGCACGCACTTCGCGCAGACGAGATACGGCACCGATGATATCGAACCACTTCGATAGTGAATCCGGCGCAGCTTCCACCCTGTTGCAGAATTGCGGCATCACGCCTGCAAAAACGGCATCGTCGCGGTCTCTGGAAAGTGCTTCGTACTCCTCCCGCCGCGAGTCAATCTCCGTTCGCCCGGACGGGTCTTCCAGCATCTTCTTTTTTTCCCTGTACGCGATCAACAAGGCGGTTTGCTCAACGCCAAGGGACTCGGCAATTCCGATAAGTGCCGGAATAACTGCTTCCTCTGGCAGAGCACCCAGAGAAAGCCACTGATCAGTTATGACTTGAAAGGCCGCTTCAGATGCGGGCGGGATCGACAGTGCCGATGCAACGACGGGGAAGTGCACATTGGATGCGCCGCGCTGGATCACTCGTGGCGCTGCATCGCAGCCTTCCTGGCGGTCATGCAGCCACGGACGACTGCCTCGACAACTTTGACCCTTCATGGCTTCAGGACGAAAGGCATCGCCCAGATATTCCTTGGCTCCGCAATTCTTGCATCTCACATACAGATCGGCCAGGGCGGCGGACCTGGCTTCAGACCTCAGTTCCAGTGTAGGCCGGTCGCATGACCCCTTATGACGATGTGCCCACCACTCCCATGGGAAGTCATCAATGTGCCCCTTGGTACATGCAATCACAAAACGTACGGGCGTCGTGAGAATGGGCTTGGAGTGCGCTCGGCATTCGAGTTCGCTGCCGTTGGCTGCCAGCTCGAATGGGGTGCCCTCCTGGCCGATTCGAAGGCACTGCGGGCATTGGTGCCATTTGGGGAAACGCACGACAGGCACTGCGTGCTCGGGGTCTACCTGACGTGTCGGCTTTAGCTCGACGGCAATGGGCGCAAGGCGGAAATGATCAACGCCGAGCAACACCTGCAGGCGATCCTCTCCAATCGAGAGAGATGGCAGCCTGGTCACACGCTCCCAATCCTCCAAGCCCATCGGCATGTAAGAGCCCTTTTCAAGATCGACAATGGCTCCGATACCGTACGTCGTTATCAACTGGGATCGGCGGACCCGCCCCACCGGCTCGACTCCACCGGTTCCTTGGGCAGCCGAAACTGCGCTGGCCCCTCTCTTTGAGGTTCGGTTGAAGGTCGCCATCATTTATCTCCTGTCCTGCGAGCAATTGTCTTCAGCACGAAGGCGGAGGAAGGCTCTACTTCCCGCATCGATCCGGGGGTCGGCCAAGCCTGTCCTGCGCCGCCCGTGCTTTCCTCGGCAGAACACATGAGGTGGGGCGATGTTCGGCCAAACGGTGCCGCCTTCTTCCAGTATCGCAACCGGCCTCCCGCAGCCTTCACATTCTCCGCCTGCAGTTCCCAGTGGTCCACGATTGCCTGGAGGCCGGTCAGGGTCGCGTCCTCTTCTGTTCCATCAGTAGCATCGGAGGCTCTTGTTAGAATGTGATCCAGCAAGCGTTGGACCTCGGGAGCATCTGCGTCGAACTGGAGCGCGTCCTCGTCGCGGTCCATGCCCGGCACCAGATGTCGAACCACAGATGCGACGACCGCGTGCAGTGCCTTGTCTCTGGCCCTAGGGGCCCAGGGTGTGACACTGGTTGCTTCCACACTGCGATAGAGCGCGCTGTGGTAACTGCTGAAGTGTTCAAAATGTGCGAGATCTCTGGGGCGGCTAAAATTGTAGAGCGTAAAGACCAGACCTGGCCCATTTCGCCCTACACGGCTGCTTGCTTGTATGTATTCTGCTGTGGACTTGGGTTGCCCGTTGACTACCATCAGGCCCAGCCGAGATACATCGACACCCACCGATATCATGTTCGATGCAAGTACAGTGTCTTCCGGCTGCTCGTTAAACTCGCCTCGCGCTAACCCCTCATGGAAGTCGTGAAGCGAGGCTGACAAGGCCTGCAAAACTCCAGGCAGCTCACGCGAGGACTTGCGGCTGCTGAGTTCGACGGGCTGGCTCTCCAACTCTCGACGCGACGCACCAAGACGTGCGGCCAGAAAATCCATCTGGCGTGGTACGTCGTCCTGCATGAGCACATGTGCACCACCCAACTCCCGCAGGCTGTTGAAGTAGGCGACGCATGTCCAATAGGCGTCTATTGCGCGATGGTCTGCGATGCCCCGCTCCACCAGCGTGTGTGCCGCCTGAAGCAATGCAGCCACTAAAGCCTGCAGGGCAAACTTCGGGCTTCGCCCGGCAGTAGGTAGACCGAGATAAAGCCGATCTGGTCCAACCGTGTCGCGTACGGCGAAAAATGAGTCGTCCGCGTCGAAGCCCGGTGGGGGAAACTGAAGCACGGAGCGGTCAAACAGCGCGCGCACCTGAGCAGCTGCCTGGCCGATAGTTGCGGTTGAACCAATTATCTTCGGCCTCACAACTCCGCGAGTGCAAAGCATGTCGATGGCCGTCTCGTATAGCCCCGCCATCGAGCCCAGGGGACCGGAAATCAGATGCAGTTCGTCCTGAATGATCAAGCCAGGCGGCTCTCCGCCGTCTAGGCCAAACAGCGCGCGCATCCTTGCAGAGCGGGGTATCTGGGCAAACTTGTCGATGGTGCCGATAAGTAGCGACGGTGGTGTTTCGAAAATGGTTTCGTCTACCGTGAGAATCGGCAGTGGGCTGCCCTGTGTTTCACATCCGTCGGTCTCGCAAACGATATCGATGCGAGGTTCCGTTGGGTGAGGGCGGAACGCGCTTGCGTGGAGACTCCCGCCGCAAACGGGACAATGAAGCAATTGTCTAGGGGTTGAGACCGGCTGCCGACCCAGTCGCTCCTCTGCAAGTACTTCACGTGCCTTTTCCATTCCATTCGGCGTACTGTCATCCCCAACATACAGTCCGAGGCTGATGCGTGCTTCACCCAAGCGGGTGTCGTGCTGGCGCATGAATTCGCAGGCGGTGATCAGCGCAGCCGCACGCTGGAACTGTTGCACCGTCAGCAGACGCAATGTGTATCGCATCAGAACATCCACGCCGCCCTTGCGGCAGACGACGGGGCTTACGAGGCGGCGATAAAAGATCTGGAAGGCCGTTAAGGCTAGATAGGCTTCTGTCTTGCCTCCTCCCGTCGGGAACCACAGCAGGTCCATGCACGTGCGGTCTTCACGTTCTGGGTTCACCAGACCGGGCAGGACCAGCAACATGAACCCCAGCTGGAAGGGACGCCACACAAGGGGGCGCGCCTTGTCACCCTTTGATGCATAGCGTGACTGCCTGTCCATTGCCTGATTTGCCAAGGCAAAGGCCAGCCAGGCGGAATCATCCTGTCTGAGCAGCAGTACACCGTCCCGCATGCGTCGGTGGGCGGACTGACAGCGTTCAAGATTGAAGGAGGCAGCCTTGGCTAGCGAACCGTCGAAGTTCGCGAGGCGCGGGACAAGCGATGAGTGGATCCATCGCTCGTAGTTCCCCACGAACGAGGTCAGGGCTCGGGTAACTGCGGCGCGCTCGTGCTCCTGTGCCAGGAATGCCGCGCTTAGGCCGCCGGGCTCGTTCGCCACAAAGTCTTTTAGAAGCGTATGCCCATCGGGACTGGTTCCTCGGACATGCGCCGATGGCAGCCAGGCGGTACCCACTTCTTGGACGGCATGTCCAGCGTGCTCGTCCCACACAGCTGCTACGCCATGCCCAACTGCAAATTCATGGACATCGCGATACAGCAGGGCGTTGCAGAGCGCGTCTTCATCCCCATCCTCGATCGGGGCGGTCCTGCGCGGCTGGATTGCCCCCTGTTCGCCATCGACGGCGCGGACTATCAGGCCAGCTTGGAATAGGCAGCTGGCGTCGCGCTGGGCATCATCATTGCCGCTCGCTTCATTGACGAGGGTAAATGTGAGGACTGACTGCCCATCTGTGTGCCGCAGTCGCAATCGCAGGGAGAGGTGATCATCTCTGACCCTGTTGCCGGAGGCATCCATAAACTCATTCAGCGTAAAATCGCCAGGAGCCTGGTCGGCTGGAATCGAAACCGAATAGCCGAGAACCCTGCGGGCCCAGCCACGACGTGGCATTCCGGCTGAAGATGGATTTTCTTTCACGCCTTGGTTTGGCTCTTCGGTACCGAATACGACAGGAAAATACCGAGCTGTCTGCCCGAGCGAGACTTCTACCGGCACGCCCTGCTTCACGGACAGGGTCAGGCCGATCGAGCAGGGACGAATGGCGCGATACCCTGGTATCCCCTGCTCGATAATGGAGGCGGTGCTGCCGTCGCCGCTCCTTGCGTCGGCGGTCGCGTCACCATCATCCGCTTCTGCTCCAACGGGTGTTCCGCGTGGCCAGAGAATGCCTGTAAGGTAGGTGTCGACCGGCGCGGACGTCAGGACCTCGTCAGCCTGCAAAGGGCCCTGCAGCAGCGCGGTGGTCATCTCAACGATGGCTGTGCGAGCGAATTCCTTATTTTGCTTACTCATCCCTTCTCAAGCACCTTTTCGTTTGTAGGGTTTGAAATCAGCCGTTCCCGCCAAACTCACACCTAACCAGATGCGGCTGCTTCGCCAAGGCTCGGGAATCGACTCTTCGCCCCGGGGTGGCACCGTGATCGTGACGACGTCGGAAATTCGCAGATTGAAGAGTCTGTTTGGGAGAGTGAACATTTTTGCCCACAGCAGATTCAGCAGATCTGAAGTCAACTGCATGGTAGTGCGCCCTATCAGCAGCGAGCTTCCGTCATCCTCCAAGAGATGGATGTCATAACGAGTGTCAATGGCCTTTTTGGCCTCGGTCCTTCGCAATTCAACCTTGCGACCACGAAGTGTCGTCCCATGCTGCAAAAGCTCTGTCTGGACTCGATTCGCCGCCTCCTCAGTGCCAAGCACATCGACCGATACGAAAGAGGCGGGATCGATGTCTCCTGGCAGCCCCGACTGCATATTGACCATCACGCTCCAAGAAACGTAGCGCCTACGGTTGTCTCGCATCTCCCGCTCATAGGGTGGGCGCCAAATGCAGTCTGCCTCCAGTCGGCTTAAGGTTTGGCTGGCTCTTGTAATTCCGACAAAGCCAATGTTCGCTTCTTCCACTGGGTCGTCCAATTCATCGTTCCCATCCGAAGAGTACGTGCCCAGCAGCGCGACATGGTCGAACTCCATCCCCTTGGCCTGATGAACAGTAGTGACATACACCGCCGCCTCCAGAACATCCTGACGATCTTCTGGAAACGCATCCGGCCAGGAAAGCCGATCACGCAGGGCTGCCACATCAATGGCAGAATCCGTGTCTGCGCCGCCGCTTGCCCTTAGAAGGCGTTGCCAAGCAATTTCTTTGGTAGGCAGGTGCAGCTGCTTCAAACTCGCCGGGCTTAGACGGCTGGACGTGCTGGAATACACTGCCGCGAATATTGTGGCAGTCAATTTCCGCACCCTAAGAGGGCCCAGCAGGGCCCCCACCCAAGCCGGTATCGTGTGGGTCTGCCCGGCCAGCTGCAGTTTTACGGGTACTGGAGGTGTATTCTGCTTGTTTCCGATCAGCATCTGCGCCAGCCGGATTGCCTCGCCATTGGTTCGCATCAGCACTGCGATCGAGCCAGGGGGCAGCTGCGCAAGCCAGTCAGGCCCGATCTTTTCTCCCGACTTGCTCACCGATAGAGATGCCAGATGGTTCCTGACGGCATCCAACTTCTGGTCACCATCCAGGCGGCTGTCTCGCAGCACTTCACGCAGCTCCTCTGCCTGGCTTGCAAGGGGCTCGATCGAGCGATGATTTCGCGTCAGCTCGACTTCCTTCAGGCCTTCTGAAAAGAAGCGCTTTAGCTCCAGCCATGGGTCCTCGGCGGGCAAACTACCGGTTGCCCTGGCCGCAAAACGATAAATGGCCTGCGCCGGATCACCCAGAACGGTGAACCCCACTTGAGCACAGCTGCCATCGTTGAGACGACGCAACAGAGCCAGGACCATGTCAGACCGGACGCCTGGAAGGTCCTGAAACTCGTCAACGATTACATGGCGTATCGATCTAAGTCGCTCATGAACCTGCAAGGCATTTTCGTCGTTCAGGAGGTCTGTCAAGCTGGCGATGTTTGCGTCATAGGTATTCTGCAGCAGGCTTCTCGGTTCGGCACCGTTCTGTCGCAGTACACGAAATGCCCATGCATCA
This sequence comes from Stutzerimonas decontaminans, assembly GCF_000661915.1. Taxonomy (NCBI): domain Bacteria; kingdom Pseudomonadati; phylum Pseudomonadota; class Gammaproteobacteria; order Pseudomonadales; family Pseudomonadaceae; genus Stutzerimonas; species Stutzerimonas decontaminans. The sequence continues at coordinate 2,080,580 of NZ_CP007509.1, forward strand.
AATGTTCGGATTGCGAGATGCCGTAGATCTTCAACGATGCCTTCTCCTAGCAAATCCAAACCGCCCAGGCGTCGGGCCAATGTGGCGACTGCACTGCGAGAGAAACTGAGTACGAGGATCTGTGCCGGATGTACGCCTTGACGCAGCAGGTGTACTAATCGAAGTGCGGAAACTTGGGTTTTGCCTGTCCCTGGTCCGGCGTTAACCAGCATCCATTGACTGATTGCTGCCCCAACAACTTCTTCTTGTTCTCGATCTAGCATCACTTGCACTTCCCTGACTGCGTTTGGTTCTTTGTCTGCCGCAAAACTCGACAAGGTTCGGACCCGGCCAGGCGTCGCAAGATCGTTTGCAACGCCGAGGTTAGCTTCTTTGTTTACCGTCGCTGTAACCTTTGCATTCCATACCCAGCGGTGTAAACCGAAAGTCAAACTGGAAATCCAGATTCGAACGGGGAAGCGCTCTCGTTCTTGGCGATTGCCCCGGCCCGTCAATAATGCGGTATACGACCGAAACGTGCTGCATGGTGATATCTCTTCGCTAACAAGACGTCCCGTTTTTCCATGCGGGAGCTATGTCTCCGACCGGCTTCGTTCAGCGCCCCCAGGGGCACCTGCCTGCGCTGCGGTAACAGGACGGGGCTCAGGTAGTGATCGCAAACCAGATGACTTCGTTTCGCATCATGCGACTGTGGAATCTTCATGTATGATATCAATATGATCTCACGGCAGTGGGGCTATTAATGGAGTCTGCAGTGAGCGGGCAAGGGAAGGCTGGATACTTGGGATGCACGGATATGCACACGACGCGTGACCAAGACCTCGCCGAAGCCTACACCAAGGTTCTTACAACCTTCGATCTGTCACGATTCCGTCCCGTGGACACCGGCCTGGCCGGGATCTTCCTGCCTTCGGCCCCCGTCGGTCCAGTGAAGCTGATGATCGTAGGACAGGAGACGCGAGGCTGGCTGGGCAGCTTCGCGAAGGTATATGACACTCCGCTGCAGGAGTACGTCGCGGCTTCGATGGCTCGTCACCGTGATCTGCTCGCAGGACCGCCCAGAGGCTCGCGGTTCGCGCAATTCCATCGCGAGGCGCAGCGGAAACTGAGAACTGTCGAGGGCTCGGTTGCGTGGCACAACCTGTTCTCCATCAGTTTCAAGGAAAGGTCGCCGATCGCCAGCAAGGCGATGGGCCTGATAGCCGAAGTGTCAAAGCAGTTACTAGTGAAGCAGATCCAGCTGCTGCAGCCGCGAGCCATTCTCTTTGTTACCGGTGCGGGATATGACCGGTACCTCAAGGCATGCTTCGACGGCCGCATCCAGGACAGTTGCGTCGTCGAGCCCCGGCGGCTCTGGCGGTTCCGCATGGGCGACACCCTTTGCCTGAGGACGACTCATCCCCGGTTTGCCACCGGCAATCCCCATCGCGTGCAGGCACTGCAGGAAGTCGCGGATGAACTGGCGTGTCCCCGCTCCCCGGCATCCAATGCCCATAGTCCCCAGGGCTGCGTCAGCCGGACGATGTCGGCGCTACTGTGAGCTAGACCAAGGGGGCCGCGGGAATTGCCCGCGTGCCCAGTCGCAATCATTATTTTGGAGATCGGGATGCTGCATGCGATCAGCAGGAAAAAGACCTGTCTGCATCACCGGTACCTCGGGCACAGGGAGGAGGGTGAACGTCGCGTGATGGAGGAGGACGAACTCACCGCCATCCTGATGGGACCCCTGGCTTTCTTCCCTGCATCGGCGGTTTCGGCACTGTGGCGGGAGATCATCGGGACTCAAACGGATTGGCCGGAAGGCGAACCCGTGCGGGCCGGTGTCGAGTTCTGGCCTTCGCGGGTCCATTCAGGGCGCCGAATTGAACCCGATCTGCTGGTTTCGCTGCATTGGCGTGACGGTACTCGCCGGCTTCTGCTCGTCGAGTTCAAATGGCGCGCACCGTTGAGCGGGGAGCGGCAACTCCATAGACAGTGGCTGGATTTCCTGTGCGATGAAGAACGCGAGACAGCCCTTCACCTGTTCATCGCGCCGGAGGTTAGCCAGGGGCTGGGTGCGCTGGCCGAGGAAGATGTCTGGGGTCACCGGCTACTGCTCCGAACCTGGCAGGACATCCTGAACAGCGCCGAGACTTTCAAGGGCGCTGGGCAATCGCCGCTCGCCGAATGGGCAGTACAGATCGAGAAGGTCCTCGGCCTGCTGGGAATCTCCGCATTCGGCGGCTTCCTGCGGCTGGGTCGTCCCTCGCTGCCGGAGCCTCGCAGCGCCGCCTTCTGGCATGGCACCGATATCGAATACTGACCCCGGCGACTTTCTCGAATGGATGAATTACAGGCATAACTATGGATATTGGCAAGGCGATCACCGACAGTGCAACGTTTCTCGCGGGCGTATATCGAGAGAGCGGCAATCTTTCAAACCTCCTCAAGCAGCAGATCAGTGCAGCGCTCCTGGATCCCGAATTGAAGGGGCTATTCCGGTCAACGGGGCCATGGATCGGTGCGTTCGAGGAAGATCCCACTCGCTGCATGTACTACTCGCTTGGTGCGTCCCTGCCCCTGACGCGCAAAGGTAAACGCGTTACGGATTGCGCCCTCTTTTTCCAGATCAGTCTTGCCGGCGAGGGCATGGCAGCAGTCGGCTGCTCCGAACCGCTGCTACACATCGGGCTCTGGGATGAGCCGATCAGCTTCACCAACAATTACTATATGGGCTTTCCCCTCTTCAGCGAAGACGAGGTCGCCCCCGAGATCGATGGCGAGGTTCTGATGCGCTGGCAGGGCAACCCGCCCGCTGGGCTTTGGCTGTATAGCCTAAGGTTGGCAGCGGTAAATACACCGGACGACATTCAACGCAAGGTGGTCGAGCCGGTAAGGGCCCTTCTGGCCGGGCAGTCCGTTGAGGTGGCGTTGCCGGCCTCATTGAGCGGAGTTGTTCGCTATCGCGCGCTGGCAGAAGACAATGGCAACTACTCGATCAGTTTTCTCGGTGACTCCAGCGCTCGACCTTGCTGAGTTGTCGGGGCCATCGTGGATGCGCTTGGGTTCGCCAGCCGCTGCGGCGACCTGCGGACCCTTTAGCCGGGTTCGCTTTCTTCGCGAGACCCCGGCCAAGCGGGTTGGCAGTTAACAACCTGCGCCTCCGCTTCATCGTGGCCACGTATATGGTCGCGGATACAATGCGATCGAATCGCGCCGCCGTTTGGATGGTGCGATTCGTAAATTAGATTTCGTCACAGTCGTTCACTGCCAACTGGCATGCATCCCAGCATGTCCAAACTTCGTCAGTCACTTCGCGTGAACGCTGTCCCTGACCGCGAGGCTGGGAAAAGAATGCCAGGCCGTTCTTCAGTGGAACCGGCTCTCCTCGATCGCTAAGGCTGTCGTGCCCGATCCCGAAGGTGGGGCTAAAGCAGCTGATGGAGTCTGCCAACGATCGACTGATCGACAGCCTGTCGTCAAAGGACTCTTGAGAAGCGAGGAGCATGCCTCGCACGATGGCCAAGTCAATCTGGGTGCTCTCGAACCAGAGGGCGGCACTTCGATAGGCTGCTATCCAGGCGATACTGGAGTCCTGAATCAGTGTGTTTATCGTTGCTCCAAGCGGCTTGTGTCGCGGGCCTGCCGAGAAACACGAGCCAAGCATGACACCGGTAATATTGGCCTTTCTGGACCCGACATTGCAGCTGACGAGGATATCCAGTATGCGAGCACCGGATACCCGGCTCCCATCTCCGTGGCCGGCCACGTAAACGATCGCTTCGTCGTAATGGTGAGATGTGAGCTCATCAAACGCGACTCGAAAGCTGTGCAGATCGTAGTAGCGCGAATGAACGATGTCGACATCGCTGAATTGCTTTGCCATGCCTTCAAAAAACGGCAGAACGGAAGAGCGGTTTCGATCGCCATCATCGAGGTTCCACGGACCTTCCATTATTAGCACTGCACTTCTATAGCTCATGATGACTCCCTTGTTGATCCTTCGGTTTCCGCAGATTGAAGTTTCAGCGCTTCTTGCAGGCGCTGTGTGATCGCTTCTTTTAGTAAATACGGCTTGTCGATACGAATCGATCCGGCATGCGACAGGATCCACCACCGAAGCTCCCAGCTGTCGGCTACGGTAGCCGTCAGCGTCGCGCCTTCCGGCAGTGGCGAGATCTCCATATCCTGTGAAAGAGGCGTCTCGCGCATGAGCCGCGCCAGACCCTCGCTGACCCATGCTTCGAGCCGGATTGAGATACCGTTGCCGAACTGCATGGCACCACTCTCTATGTAGCGCTGCAGATTGAAATCCGGTGGGCGAGTGGCTGGGTGTTCAATCGCAACGGCCGCCTGGATCCGGTGGAGGACGAACCGCCGGACATCTTCGAAGGGTTCGGCAATTGCGATCAGGTAGGTGACCTGCCCGCGCTGAACCAGTCCGAGCGGGCTGAGCGTCAGGTCGAAGGTCTGGTCCTTGTGAGCCGCGTAGTAGCGGCATCTAATCTGCAGATCGTTCAGCAGTGCGTCCTGTACCTGCTCAAGAACGTCCTTGTCGATTACGGGTGCAAGCAGTGAAAGGGCAGGCTGGACGCTGGCGACCTTATCCGCCCAGCGTGCCGATGCGCTTTCTGCACTGAGAGATTCGAGCTTGCGATGTGCCTGCTCGAACTTGGGCTCAAGGACAGCGAGCAGGTTGGCTGGGACCAGCGGACGAATACTGCCTTCGACGAGCCGCATCGTCAGTGCATCGCAGATCGAGAGGCCTGGCAACTCGGCGGTCGAACCTGGGGTCCAATACCAGCCGAAGGGCGTTCCCTTGCTGTTGCACTGCAGGGGAAACAGCCTTGAGAGTTCGACGAGGTCGCGCTCGACAGTACGCTTGCTGGTCGGGTGGCCGGCCTGTTCCAGACCTTTCTGAAGATCGGCTGCAGTAACACCCGGCGCCCTGACGGGCAGGATCTTCAGCAGCTCCCACTGGCGAGCCAGGGTCGAGCGGGTAGAGCTGGCGGGCACGTATCCCACTCCTTGGCGTCATCATTCCTTGATGGCGTTTTACCATTATTTGAGCAGGCGCGTCACCAGACGGCTTGCATCCGACGCGTCTATATCAGCGTTCAGGCCCGTGTCTGATTTCAAGGCGTTGACCTAAAGGGTAAGGCTGGAAATCCATGCTTCACGTGTTTCGCGAAGCCGCTGGCGATTGTGGAAGATGAAGCGACCCAGCGCAGCAGCGGCTTCCCAGAGTCCGGTCAGATCTCTACCAGGGACAACCTGGTTCTGTAGCGTCTCGCCGAGAGCAGAGCCGTTGACCTGGATGGCTTCACACTCAATACCGTTTCGGCTCGCATCGTCTAGCAGGTGACGCGCCCATTCCGCGTTCACCTCGTCGATGAGCTCCATATGGAGCGGTACCGATGGCTGGGCGGAAGGCAAAGGGCACGAGCCGCCCCCAAGGACCGGAGGCAGGGGAGGGCTCCGCACATCACGGGCATGCTTGCCTTGGCAGGAACTCCAGGTCTCGCAACCGACGGCCGACAGTGCCTTTACAAGCAACGCTATTCGAGGATCCAGCACCGTAAGCGGTATCCTGGGGCGAAACCGGTTTCGCCCGAAGCGATCGCCTCCGGTGCAAGCCGGAAGCTCGACGCACGACTCGACATGCCGACCTTCGAACAATGCATCCATATCGGTTGTACTCAGTGGCTGGTCCGGCACGCGGAGACGGAACGGCAGTGTGTCCACTGGCCAGGGTGTAAGAGCACTATCCAGTCCCAAGCGCCTCAGGCAGGTCTGAAGGACACGTGCATCGCCCGGCAGGACCATCTCGTTTGTTAGGAGAATCGTGCTCCGCTGCGTCTCAACGAGAAACCCGCGGTTAAGAAGTGCTTCGGATAACAATGCCATGGCCGTGCTCAATGGACGAAGCCGATTGGCTGGGCGCTGCGCGCCTGCTTCATCGACGCCTCGGCAAGGACCGCCTCGATCATGTCGCTTGCGGACCTGAACGGCTTGAAGCGAGCGCGCCTGGATACCGCAGCGAAATCGCCGGGGGTGACTGTCGTGTGTCTAAGCAGTCGGGCCAGCGACAGCGTTGCCGGGCGCCGCAGTTCCATCTCCGCAAGGTGCTGGTCGAGAAGGGCGGAGATCTGCTCCGGCTTCAGGTAGCCGAAATGGATCTTCAGGTCGAAACGTCGCATCGCTGCCGGGTCCAGGTTGTCCATGAGATTGGTCGAGGCGATGAACAGGCCCCGGTAGCTTTCCATCTGCGTGAGCATTTCATTGACCGCACTGACTTCCCAGCTATGACGGGCCGTCCGCCGGTCCTGTAGGAACGTATCTACCTCATCGAGAAGCAGAACGGCGCCATCCCGGCTCGCCGTTTCGAAAGCCTCGGCGAAATTGCGCTCGGTCATACCGACGTAGGGCGACACGAGATCGGATGCCCGGCGGCTGTGCAGCGGTTGACCCAGCTCTCTGGCGATCCACCGTCCGAATGCCGTCTTTCCGGTGCCTGATGGCCCGTAGAAGCACAGGCGCGCTTCCCTGTGTTGGCGAATGCCTTCGACCAGCTCTTGAAGCCCTTGGTCCGCGTTGACCAGATCGGGGCTGTAGAAAGCGGGGAGGTTTTCGTAACCATGAGAGGCCAATGACGGAAAGCCTTGGGCAACCAGCGTTGCGTCGACCAGTCGCTCGACCGATGGGCCAAGATCGTCGACGTGGGGCGAAGTCGTTTCTGCCACCGCGATTGCTCGGGTGATAACCGCAGGGGTGAGCTGTTCATGTTCGGCAAGGCGCGTGGCAACCGGTTCGTTTACACGTCCGCCGCTAGCGACCTCAATAAGATGGCGGCGCTGCGCCCGCGGCGGATTGTCGAGATTCAGGACGATGTCGAAGCGCCGAATGTACGCGTTGTCGAGCGCATCGATTCTGTTGGTCAGCCAGAAGCAGGGGATCGGATTCTCTTCCAGCATACGGTTGGTCCAGCCTTTGTGCCGTGGGCGCTCCCCAAGCACTGCGGCCAAGCCGTCGGTTGCACTGAACAGGTCTTCAATCTCGTCCATCACCAATAGTGCGCGGCGCGAGGCCAGGACGGATGTTGCCGAGCGCAATGCGGATAGTCGTCCTGGCCCGTCGATGGGATCGCCGTTCTGGTCAGTACAACTGATCTCGAAGAGTTCGGCATTCAGGCTAGAGGCGATCAGGCGTGTAAGCTCGCTCTTGCCCGTCCCCGGTGGACCGTACAGCAGAACGTTCACACCGCCTAGATTGCGTTCGAGGGCAACGCTCAGGTGCTCCTCAGTCATCTTCAGCATCGGCGCCACGTGGCGGTAATCGTCACGAACCATCCTTGGGGTGGGCGCAAATCGAAAGGCACCAGCGAACAGCCCAATTAGGTCGCCCTGGTGATGGCAGAGCTGGAATGCAAGATCAGTGCTTTCGGTCTGCAGAACGCTTCCCAGATCCTCCCGGTGCGACCAGCGACCGAAGGTATCGATCAGCCCCGCTCTCAGCAGTGTTCCAGAGCGAGCCAGGTTGTCGCGAACCCGGTCCTGCGGAAACTCCAGCAGGTTAGCTAGCACCCTCAGCATCCGGTTGAAGCTGACCGGCCCGATGAACCGGCTGCACTCGTGCAGGAGCGTATCGCTCGAAAGCAGCGCACTGAATGCAAGGATCCTACGGTCTACCTCGTCCAATCCGACCAGGTTGCCGAGCGTTTCCACATTGCTGCGCAAGGGTTCTGGCAGTACCAAGCCGGGAAAGCGTTTTAGATGAGCCCGGCGTTCTTCGCGAAGCTGGAGCAAGACGCGCCTATAAAAGCTTGTACTTGGTTCGTCGCCGTTTCTGCGAGTTCGGCGGCGCATGACAGGCTCGCCGTCCTCTTCCTCACTGCAGCCATCGAGAACAAGCACTCCGAGGCACTCCGCAATGTCATTGTCCCTGAATCCCTCGCCGGTAACGAACTCGGCACAGCCGCCCATGTCCAGCAGCAGCGCATACATCCACCGCACAACGACCGGTGGGGTTTCGTGCGTCAAGCCGATAGAAGAAATTGCACTGGAATGGGACATCGTTACCTCCTGTGATCAATGGAGGTAGAGTCGCGTAGCGGTGCGACGGAATACGTCGCGATCATTCGTCCCAGCTTCGCCCTGTAGCTCAGGAGTCATGCGATGAAGAGGGATAAAAACGCTTTGGGGAATAAAGCAGGTGCTTGAAAGACTTGGCTTTTGCGCGCATGCGTCGCGCTTGTCCTGATCACGTGACCTAGGTCACGCAATCGTATTCGATGCCTGGGACCATCAATGGCAACGGGATGCCGGGGGTGCTCACGCCCGCTGCCCGCTACGTACGAATGGCGAGCATTACAACCTGACGGAGGCAATGTGGAACCCCAGGCCCGGGCACACCCGCTTGCAGCGGCACGTCGACATGCTTCTGGCGGTTGAGCGCAAGCCGCATGCGATCGTACCGGTGGCAGTCGATCCCAATGCGAAGCCGAACGGGGGCGCAAAGGGTTGGCTTCCGCTCGTTCTGCATGGCTACGTCGAGGTTAAAGATGATGGGGAAGGTCTGGTTCTGTACAGACCGGGCAATCATGCTTGGTGCGAGATGATGCAGACCTACCGCATCGTCGCTGTACCGGGTGTCGTAGGGTGGCGGACGAGCTCGCTACGTTCATTTAGTGTGATGAACAACAACGCTTTCCCATGATCCAGCACCATCGGCGGCGTCCTTCTACCTTCCGGGTGGCGCTTCGGCAACCGCACAATTGATTTACAGAAGACTCAAGGGTTTAGCTGATTCCCTTGAATATGGTAGCTATCAAGAGAAGGGTGCTTAGGGCCGAGGGTGACGAGAAAAGCCGTTGCTCGCTTAGCCTTGCTCCAACGCAATGGAGGTCTCGCTACGCGACGAAAAGAGCGCCCGAGGCTTATGCTGCACTTGTGCATGAGCGTCGGATTGGGTTTTGCTTCCGGCGTTTCTAACAAACGGAGCGCCGTGGCGAGGTCACGTTGCTCTACAAGCGAAGGAAGGAACTGATGGCCGGCGAGGACTGGGCGGTACGAGCGCCACAAACCAGATTGGAGCGCATGGAAGCTTACTTTAGTGGTTTCGGTTTTGAGCCTCACCGCCACGACACTTATGCAGTAGGACGGACGCTTGCAGGAGTCCATAGCTTCCGCTATCGAGACGGCATGAAGCACAGCCTGCCGGGCGGGACGATCGTAATTCACCCTGATGAATTGCACGACGGCGAGGCTGGAGGCATCGATGGATTTCACTATCGGATTCTCTACATCGAGCCCGCTCTGTTACAGAAGGCGCTTGGCGGAACGACGTTGCCGTTCGTACCAGATGGGATTTCACGAGATCCGCGCCTTTACGCAGCTACGCAGACGTTAATGCAAGAAATGGACTGCGTAATCGAGCCGCTTGAGGAAGAGGACGCCATCTACGATCTTGCCCAGGCGCTTGCTGCCGTTTCGGGCATTAGAAAACGTCGGCGGACTTTAAACTACACGGCTGCTGAGCGTGCTCGTGAATTCATTCACAGCGCCTTGGACTCGGTCATATCGCTAGATCAGCTCGAAGCGGCCAGTGGTCGGGATCGTTGGAGTCTTTCCCGTGATTTCAGGGCGCTGTATGGAACGAGTCCTTACCGGTATCTGACAATGCGGCGTTTGGACCAAGTCAGACGACAGCTACTGGCGGGGCAGCCGTTGATCGACGCTGCGTTGAGCCTTGGCTTTGCCGATCAGAGCCACATGACCCGCCATTTCAAGAAAGCTTACGGAATCTCTCCGGCGCGGTGGCTCGAAATGCTACGCCGTTGCTGAGCTCGATGTTTCCCAAAGCTGCACGATCGTTCAAGACCCCCAAAATACCCTCTCTCTAGACTCGTTCTCGCAGTGCGCGCTGGTAAAGCACCGCGGCTGCGGCTCTAGGTCGGCTGCTTCGTTCGGCCTGGCGCGTGGTCACTCACGGAGTATCTGAAGGGGCTCCCGAATCCATCGGCCCCGAAGAAAAAGAGAGGAATCTTAATGAGCACAAACCATATCTCGACAATCGGCGGAACAGTTGGCGGCACCGTTGGTGGCACTGTAGGTGGCACGGTGGGCGGAACAGTTGGCGGGACGGTCGGTGGTACCGTTGGCGGCACCTTTGCCGTAGGCGGAATGCAGTTGAGCCACCGACTGACGAAGTGACCGTCATTGGCGGCGCCGGTTTTGGCGTCGCCTTTCCAGACCTATGGTCATCGCGCCTACGGAGAGTGCAAGTTGAACCTGCCCGATACCGAATCTTATATTCTTTCTGCCGACGTTGTTCAAAACCGAGTTGGTGATCGCTTCGCGACCTACCATCGCCTCTTAGGTGGATTGTTCTTTCTGGATCGCTGCGGCCAAGACCTATTAGAGGCTTACCGCGAACCGAAGCCTGTCCGCACCGCGCTTCTTTCCGGCGAAGCGCGGACGAGGGAGGAAGAATTGACCCAGCAGCTGATAGCTCGGCATATCCTCGTGCCGGTTCGCGCTCGGCATTCTCATGGCGAAGCCGCGCCGCTGGAAAAAAAGGTCAACATTATTCAGCTGATCCTTGCGAATGCCTGCAACTTTGGCTGTACCTATTGCTTTGAAGGCGTTCAGGGCAAGGAGATGTCCGCGGAAGATGAGTACAACAAGGTTGATACGTCGCGGCTGATCGCGCGTGAAGGGATCAAAGTAAATATCGAGGACTCAATTTATGCCTCGAAAGAACGCTTTGACCATCAGTACGACCCAAAGAATCGTTCGATGAAGCCAGCCGACGGTATCGCTTACGTCGAATCCGCACTTGAGGTAGCCCGCTCCGAAGGTGTTCGAGAAGTGATGCTTCAGTTCTTTGGGGGTGAGCCTCTGCTCAATTGGCGCACGATTCACGCTGTTCTTGAGCGCTTCGGGAACGGTGAAAGCGAAGGAGTAAAGATCAATTATTCCACCGTTACAAACGGTTCCTTGATCACGGAAGAAGTGGCGGAAACGTTTGCGAAGTATCAGGTTGCTGTATGCGTCAGCTTTGATTCGCCAACAAGTCCAAGTAGGCCGCTCAAAAACGGCGACGACAGCACGCCCGTAGTGATGCAGGGTCTTCGGACACTTCACAAATTTGAGAATCGGGTGGCTATCAATGCTGCGCTGACCTCTGCGACGTGGGACGACTTCAATAATTCAATTGTGGACCTCGCCGTCGATGTAGGCGCACGAGAGATCGGTGTCGTGGTCGATTTCGACCCTACCTTTTATTCCGACTACGGAGCGCAGCGTATTGTCGATCGCCTCTGGCAAGTCGTCGAGTACGGCAGGACGCGCGGAGTGGTATTGACCGGCTATTGGCATCAAATTTTCCAGGTCATGCTGGGTTTCGATAGCGTCTCTTATCGGGGATTCAAGAACTGCTCTGCTAAAGGCGCCCAGTTCAGTATTGAGCCGAATGGTTCGGTGTTCGCATGTAAGGCGGGGTCAACGCTACTCGGCGACATCAGGGATGGGACCCAAATTTTAGATTCAAGTCCGTACCTGAAGCATGCCGAACTTCGCAGAAATAATCCCGCTTTCTGCCGCGGATGTGAAATTGAAGGGTTCTGTGGCGGACTCTGTTTGGGCCCGTTGGAAAAGAAGTTTGCATCAGTTGATGCCGTCGAACCATCTGCGTGCGAGTTTTACCGGGGCATTACTCGTAAGCACATCGACTCGCTTCAGCCATACGAAATTGCGACCTTTGATCTTCAGCCAGCTTGAGAGGAAAGAATGAATAACACTATGGCTAAACTCGGTGTGGTTACTTCTGTAAGCCAGTTTTCAGAACACGGTTATTGTGTAATTGATATGCCGGTCATGCCTGCGTCATTTCAGGCGTCGTTTGCGAACTTGCCGCGCGATAGCCATAGTCCCGGTCGACTTCGACAAATTCGGCTTTCTCAGTACATGGGGTTCTGGGATGAGGATGCGTGGATATTCGCATTACTGCCCCAGCGCAAATATATTCAGTCCGCCAGATACATAAAGTTGGCGGAGGCAGGAGGGGTGCCGCGGCATCGTGAGCAGCTCGAAGTGAATCCAGCTCCTCTCGTTGCCTGTGTGCTCAATGCGCTGCCTATCAACCGGAAAGATATGTTTCAGATAAACGTAAATCAGATCCGGGTAGTGGCCAACGAACTGTTCCGTGGCGTTACCGTACCTGAAGGTCCGCACAGAGACGGTCATGAGTACAGCGTAATTGCAGTGGCGCGCCGAGCGAATGTCAACGGGGGTGAGACACAGGTCATTGATCCGACCTCAAAAAAAGTCGTGTTCAGGCAGACGCTGAATGAGAATGAGGCCATTGTCATCGACGATGAACGATATATTCACTATGCAACTGATATTGAGCCTGCTGAAGGTGAAGCGGGTTTCCGTGATATCTGGGTTATTGAAATCAATCGTTGGGAGAATCGCGCGTACGGAAGGGCTCATGAAAGATTGGCAATGTCGGTTGACGTGTGAATGAGATACATCCTGCGTGTGCTTAATAGGCCTGCCAGGTCTCAGGAGGCGGGACCATGTGTTGCCGTGCTCCGTCGGGTAGCTCCAACAGCGCTGGCGATCGTTCCGGTAAGCATGCTGTTTGGTGTGCTTGCCGCACGTGCTGACTGGACTGTTCTAGAAGTGCTTGCCATTAGTCTGCTAGGGTTCTCCGGAAGCGGGCAGTTTGCGCTTTTGCCGCTTGCTGAGGCTGACGCTGGTTTTCTTACGATGCTGCTGGTAACCGCGTCTATAAACAGCCGTTACCTTCCAATTGCCTACGCGTCAGCGAGGCGTCTTCCAACGGCAATCACTCATCGGGCGGTTACTGCCCATATGTTGGGTGACGAAGCCTATGCGACAGAGCAAGAGTCGGACAGTTGGCGAACGATACTTTTCATACGAGCAGTGATCTTTGCCACTTGGGCGGGTTCTGGGGCAGTCGGAGCTATGCTGGGGCAATTCATTCCGTACGATTGGATTGGGGAAGGGGTTAATCTCGGCTTTCCTGCAAGCGTTGTACTTATGTATTTGTCCGTAAGCCAGTTACGGTCCAGACTGTGGCTTTCACGGAACGACTCGCGAGATCGTTCTAGCTTACTTTTCGTCGCTGGGCTGTGTGCGGGCGCGGCTTTTTTTTTGATAAATCTAGTAGGCCCGCTTTACTTTTGGATACCAAGCATATTATTTGCATCGGTACTGTTAGGGCGTGCAAGGATATGAGCCAGTCGACAACCATTGCTATTGCTGCGCTGTTTTTCACGAGTTGTCTTGTGCGTATTCTTCCGGTTTTTGTCAGGTTTCAGTTCGGCGGAGCGAGTCAACGGTATCTTGAGCGGGTACTCCCTGCTGCTGTGTTTATTAATTTTGCCGTCTACATTATTTACACAGAAGCACTCCGAGAACCTGCAGCTGCCCTGATTTCACTTGGCGTAGTCGCAGGCATTGCTGCGCTAAACTTCTTTGGACTGATTACCGTTGCTGGGATCGGGACTGTTCTTTATTACGTGCTGGTGGCTTGAAAAAGTTTCAGCACCAATGTCTGGGGGTTTGCAATCGACGAGGAGCCTACAGCGCTTTCTTTTAAGATTGACGAAGTAAAGGACGGGGGGCTGCTAGGCGGTCAGGGTGCCAGAATGATTGGTCACCTAGCCGCGATGCACTCCTCTGTTGCATTGTATGCCTAAGGCCAACTATGAACACCAGATCAACTTGTGCTCGGCCCGAAACAGATCCGTATCGCACTGGCGATTTTGCTTCATCACACGCCGGGTTCCATGGATTCGGCGCTCTCTCAGCTGCCTGGATCGGCCGTGAATACAGCTGATCCCGTTCCCCTTCGTTGGGTTGGCCGTGCGCAAATATTCGTCGACGGTCGGTAACTGTTTCCAGATCTCGCCCCGTTGGTGGTCGAGGTAGGCGAGTACCAAGACTTTCATTACATAGGCCGCGCGTTGCCCACTACAGAGATCGCAAACAGGATCTGGAGAATTATGGAGCGGCTCCATGCTGATGGTGCGACTGCTCCTCGCCAACCGCCCCGTTGCTACCATTGCGGGGCGCAGCGCGAGTGTCGGCCCTATCGTTTGCCGCCGGCTCGATGAACAACAACGCTTTCCCATGATCCAGCACCATCGGCGGCGTCCGCCCACCTTCCGGCCGGCGCTTCGGAGACATGTAGAGGAACACCGTCTCCGGTAACGCCTGGCTGATCTTTCTCGCCAGTTCGATTGACTGAATGGGATCGGCACCCAGGCAGCCAACGTCGAACGATGGGTATTGGATCTCGTGTCCCGCAAGAAAGCCGTAGGCAGCGCTACCGTCACCTATGAAGGTGGGCGTCGGCTTCGGACCTACGGTCTGCGTCTTGTACACGTGGTAGGACACCCCACAGTTCTTTCCGTCCAACTCGAAGTCCAGTCTTGTTTCCAGGAATGGGTAGAACAGGGCCAACCGCTCCTGGTGGGCTTTTTCTACGTGGTAGGCAATGCCTTCGGCGTTCAGCGACGTTTCGATTGCGTCCAGGACGAGCTTCGACAGGACGAGAGCAGCCTGGTCCTTGTCCTTGGCCTGCTCTTCGGGGATCCAGGCCAGAAGAGCATTGCGGTCCATTTGCGCGGGCGGGGAGAACACGAAGCTCAGCAAGCCGAGTCCCACTGCATCGCCCATGGCAAGGTCCAGTCCGTTGACGGACTCGAAGGAGAGTGCGCTGGTAGTGATGTCTAGCAGGCCACTGACACCCGCCCCAGGTACCTTGTTGGCGGGATAGTCCTCTGCCTTGGACAAACCGGCTGCCTTGGCGACGTTCAATGCGCGGCTCGCGCTGGGGTCGTAGGCGCGGGGCTGGGTTGCGCAGCCGCCGAGAAGTAACGCCACCGCCAGCGTGAGTGCAGGTGTACGGATCATGGATGTCCCTATCATGAGCGCTTGAAAGGGGAGATAGGGTAGGTTGATGGCTACGTGCCATCAAGTGCGCTTTTGGCGCAGGGTCACCCTTTAACGCCACGTGGGCCGTGTGATAGCCGGATCCACAGCCCGTGCGCTCACCGTTGATTGCGTACACGACGCCCGGGAAGGCAGCGCTGGCTTCGACATCCTTTTAGTGAGCGAAGATTACGGTGCCGATTGAGCGTCAGGTGACGTGACTACTTTTCGCGGACTCACCGATGCGGTGCCGATGGTCCCGCGAACCAGCACGGCGCGCTGCGGCAGGGTGGAGGGGATCAGCAAGATCGCTTCTTTATCCCGTAGCACTTGGCATCACAATCTCGGGCGCTTGAGCTGGAAGGTACACAACCATCCTGAGGTGCCGATATTCATCCACGGTCAGGGTTTCGTGATGAAACCTGTGCAGTGCGCCCCCTACGTCCACAACGGAACTCACGCCACGCTGCGCGATTGCGCCTCCGGGTTCTATCCATGCGCGGCGAAAGCTCGGCGAAAGCGATTGGAGCGTTTCGATGATCTCGAGCATCGCTGGATCTTCGGGGGCAGTGGCTACGTCATACTTGAACTGTGCCACGAGCCCCGGGGTGTCATTATCCCATGCTGGCAATCGTCGGCGCATGTCGGGGGCGGCAAACGCCAGATACAGCAGGTTGCGATCCCGCAATTCTCTGGAACCGAGCTGAAAAAGGTCATCTGCTGCCGCGTTCCACGCGATGACGTCCCATCGAAGGTTCTGCACATAGGTCGGCCTGGGCAGTTCGTCCAGCACCTGCTGTATCCCCGCCGAAACTGATGCGGGCTGGCGCGCTTCGGGTGATGGTGGTCTGCGATGTGCAAGAAGGAACAAATGATTGCACTCGGCGTCGTCCAGTTTGAGTGCATAGGCGATGCCCAGAAGAAACTTCTCCGATACCTGGATATCACGCCCCTGTTCAAACCATGTGTACCAAGACAGACCGACGCCCGCGAGGGCGGCGACTTCTTCCCGCCGCAGTCCTGGCGTTCGGCGGCGCCCGGTAGAGGGTAGTCCGACGTCCGCCGGGGACAGCTTCTGTCGATGGTGCAGGAGAAACCCGGATAGCTCCTTGCGCGTGCGTCTAAGGCTTCGATCAGTCATGACTGTTGTTCCGGACAATAGGATAACTAGCCAAATTGTAATGGGCTAATCGTGCCCCGATGATGTCGCTTCCGCAACTTGAACATGGCGAGGGCACGATGAGTATTTCCCTGGAATCCAGATCTCCTGAAGCTCGATCCGTTGTATCCACGGCTGCGGGCGGCAAACGAGCCGGACCTCGCGCCTGGGCTGGGCTGGCATTGCTGTCGCTGCCTACGATCATGCTGGGTCTGGACTTAACGCTGTTGCATCTGGCACTGCCCGCGCTTGCGCTTGATCTCAAACCGACCAGCGTGCAGGCGCTTTGGATCATGGACGCGTACGGCTTCTTCATCGCGGGCTTCCTGATCACGATGGGAACGCTGGGTGATCGTATCGGACGGCGCAAGATGCTGTTGATCGGTTCGGTAGCCTTCGCCCTGGCTTCCGTGTTCGCCGCGTTTTCAACCAGCGCCACCATGCTGATCATGGCGCGCGCTGCCCTTGGGGTGGCTGGGGCAACGCTGATGCCTTCAACGCTTGCGCTGATCAGCAATCTATTTGCAGATCCGCGTCAGCGGGCGCTTGGCATAGGCATCTGGGCAACGATGTGGGGCGTTGGGTCAGCATTGGGACCGGTAGTCGGCGGGCTTATGCTTGAGTGGTTCTGGTGGGGGGCTGCGTTCCTGCTGGTGGTACCCGCCGTGTTTCTGCTGGTGCTGCTCGGGCCGTTCGTCTTGCCTGAATATCGTTCTGCCGAGGCCGAGCGAGTGGATCTTGTGAGCGTCCTGCTGTCCCTGGCTGCGACGTTGCCATTCGTCTATGGAGTCAAGCAGATCGCGAAGGAAGGCCTTGTTCTGGACGCCAGCTCGGCAATCATCGTCGGGTTACTGTTTGCGTGGCTCTTTGTGAGACGTCAGCGCCTACTCTCAGACCCTCTGCTTGATCTGTCTCTGTTTTCCAATCGGGCGTTCTCCGCTGCGCTCGCTGTGTTGCTGTTCGGACTGGTCGCGGTTGGCGGCACCATGCTGCTTGTTGCCCAGTATCTGCAGCTTGTCGTCGGATACTCGCCCTCGGATGCCGGCCTTTGGATGGGACTCGCTGCGCTGGCGATGATCATCGGTGGCATCGGCGCTCCGCTCCTGGCCAGGGTGATACGTCCCGGCTTTGTCGTTGCTGGAGCCTTGGCGTTGTCGGCGGTGGGTTATCTCCTGCTCGCGCAGGTGACGGACACGAGCATGGGCGTTCTGTTGGCTGTTGTTTCGCTTGCCTTGGCCTACTTGGGAAATGGAACTATCGCGGCGCTGGGCACAGATCTGGCGGTTGGCGCCGCACCTGCAGGGAAAGCGGGATCGGCCTCGGCGATGACCGAGATGGTGCAGGACCTCGGGATATCGTTCGGCATCGCATTGCTCGGCAGTATCGGTGGGGCCATTTATCAACGCACCATCACCCCTTTGCTTGCCGGCGATCTGTCGGCAGGTGCACGGGAGGCGGTGGCAGACAGCCTTTGGGCTGCTTCTGCGAGCGCTTCAGAGGTGTCGCCTGACCTGATTGCTCATGCGCAAGCTGCTTTCGTGGCCGGTCTTCAGGGCGCTGCCTTATTCAGTGCCGCGAGCGTTGGCGCCTTGGCGGTGATTTCAGCAGTTGCGCTGCGGCATCTGCGCTCAAACGGCGGAGATGCCGATCATTAGCCGTTCGGTGCTTCCGCCGCATATTAGCGGCCGATACTCAAGGGATTATCGATTCGACAATGTTGAGGTAGATGCCATGAATGACAAGGCAAGCCTGATTGAACAGTTGCCGGTTGCCTGGAGGAGCCAGTTAGCTGGTTACCACTGGGCTTTGCAGGACCAGGGGTGTTCAGGCGCTGCGGTGTTTCGGCTTACCGCGTCCGGCCAACCATCACTGTTCGTAAAATCCGAGCCAAGTGATCCGCTCTGTGAGCTGCTGGACGAAGCGGTGCGCCTACGTTGGTTGGAACGCACGGGTATCCCCTGTGCGCGAGCCATCGATGCACTTAGCGAGGCCGGAAGGGACTGGCTACTTTTGGGTGAGGTACCGGGAGAGGATTTGCTGTCGTCATCTCTCGACCCTGAAAGGAAAGTAACGATCATGGCTGACGTCGTTCGCATGCTCCACACGCTCGATCCGTCCACATGCCCATTCGATCATCGGGCAGAACTCCGGATCCACCGCGCGCAGGCCCGAATGGATGCCGGACTTGTGGATGACGACGATTTCGATGATGACCATCGTGGGCTTTCTTCAGGGGAGTTGCTTTCCAGGCTGCATGAGCAAAGGCCAGCGGTCGAGGATCTGGTTGTCACCCATGGCGATGCATGTCTACCCAACGTCATGGTTGAAGGGGGCCGTTTCTCGGGCTTGATCGACTGTGGCCGACTAGGTGTAGCTGACCGATACCAGGACCTGGCGCTGACCTGCCGCGATATCGCCGAGGAGTTGGGAGAGGAGTGGGTTCCGCCGTTTCTGGAGCGCTACGGGATCGAAGTCCTCGATTTGGCTCGTGCGCGGTTCTATCGGCTGCTGGATGAATTCTACTAGAGCGGCGGCAATGCGCATCCTGACCTTGCTCGCCCGCCGCGCAAACGAAAGAATACATCGCAGCCAATCTCGAGAAAGGATGCTCCTGACCGATTAGTTCATCCAGACCGCTTACTGCACTTCCAGCAGAAACCTCTCCAGCACCTTGCGACTTTGCATGAGCGTTTCGGTTTTCTGATCGATCAGCGCGATCTGCTCGGTCAACGTGGAGCGGAGCTCTTCGCACGGCTCCAACAGATGACCTTCGCCTCGGATGCACGGCAGAAACTGCTTGATCGTCGCGAGTGTCATGCCTGCGGCGCCGAGCAGTTTGATTCGCTCGACCGTTTGCTCTTCGCGAGGCCCATACACCCGAAAGCCGTTCTGGGTGCGTTGCGGCTTGAGGAGACCTTCCTCTTCGTAGTACCGCAGCATTCGAATGCTCACCGCGCATCGCCTGGATAGTTCACCGATCTTCATGTTGGGCTTGACTCTGACAGTGCTGTCATATTTTACACTCGGTGCTCCCAATCAAAAACCGAGGGGCACTTGCCATGAAATCACTTTCAGAAACCTATCCGATTCTTCTCAACGAAGGGCCTGCAAGCGTGCGTGACCTGGCGCCGCTCGCGTTTTCAGGGTTCGCCCACTTCACCGCTTTGCAGGTGCGGGGGCGTCGGATCAAGGCTCTAGATCTGCATATGGCACGCTTGAGGAATGCCTCGATCGACCTGTTCGGTCGAGCGCCATCCTACGATACCGTTGCTCGCAGCATCCGACGGGCGATCGAGGATGGCCCGCCGGATCAGTCG